>JBPCRP010000032.1:0-7117 GCA_050996715.1 Propionibacteriaceae bacterium | reverse complement strand
GTCCAGGCCTGGGTGGCGGCAATCACCGCCAGCTGGGTCACCCGGTCGAGCCGGCGGGCCTCGACCCGGTCCAGCACCTCGCTCGGGTCGACCGCGACCTTGGCCGCGATCCTGCAGGGCAACGCGTCGGCCCACGGCTCGCCGATCGGCGCGACCCCGGAACGACCGGCGAGCATGGCCTCCCAGGTGCTCGCCACGTCACCACCGAGCGGAGTGGTCGCACCCAGTCCGGTGACGACGATCGGCGTACGGCTCATGACGTGATCACTCCTGCGGCTGCTTCGTGGTGGTCCGGTGGGACGTCGGGCGGTCTGCTGCGCTCAGGAGGCCGCGCGCTCGATGTAGGCGACGGCGTCGCCCACGGTCTTGAGGTTCTTGGCTTCCTCGTCGGGGATCGAGACGCTGAACTTCTCCTCGGCGGCGTAGATGATCTCCACCATCGACAGCGAGTCGACGTCAAGATCATCGGTGAACGACTTGTCCAGCTGGACGTCGTCAGTAGGGACGCCCGCAACCTCGTTGACGATGTCGGCGAGATCGGTACGGACTTCTTCGGTGGTGGGCATGTGCTGCACTTTCTCCTTGTCTACAACGGAAATCTGGGAACTCGGGGTGAGTGCTCAGGGCAAGACGATGACCTGACCTGCGTACACGAGACCGGCGCCGAAGCCGATGATCAGCGCCGTCTGGCCGCTGCTCACCTGCCCCGACTCCTGCAGCGCTTCGATCGCCAGCGGGATCGAGGCCGCCGAGGTGTTGCCCTGAAAGGCGATGTCGCGGGCGATCACGATGTCGGTGGGCAGCTTGAGGGCCCTGAACATGGCGTCGGTGATGCGCATATTGGCCTGGTGGGGCACGAAGACGTCGAGCTGGTCGGGTGCGACCCCGGCCGCATCCATCGCCTCGGCGGCGGTCTTAGCCATGGTGTAGGCCGCCCACTTGAAGACGGGGTTGCCGTTCATCCGCAGCGTCGGCCACTTGGCGTCGACCTCTTGCAGGCTCGGCTCGAACGGGGCGGTCTGCACGATCAGGTCGGCCTGGTCGCCGTCGGAACCCCAGACCACCGGACCGATGGCCGGGGTCTCGCTCGGACCGATCACGGCCGCACCTGCGCCGTCGGCGAAGATGAACGCCGTCCCGCGGT
The DNA here is from genome assembly GCA_050996715.1 of Propionibacteriaceae bacterium. Lineage (GTDB taxonomy): Bacteria > Actinomycetota > Actinomycetes > Propionibacteriales > Propionibacteriaceae > Microlunatus. The sequence continues at coordinate 5,973 of JBPCRP010000032.1, read as the reverse complement.
CGTGGAAGTCGGTGAGGTCGGTGAGTCGTTCGACCCCGACGATCAGGACGTACTTGCTAGACCCCGTACGGATCAGCGAGTCGGCCATCGCCGTGGCGTAGCAGAAGCCGGCGCAGGCCGCAGAGATGTCGAAGGCCGCGGCGTTCTTGGCCCCCAGCTCCGCCGCGATCCGGGTGGCAATCGCCGGCGTCGCGTGCAGGTGGGTGACGGTGGAGATGATCACGGTGTCGATCTGGCCGGGCTCAACCCCGGCGCGCTCGATCGCCTTGCGGGCGGCCGACACCGACATCATCTGCACGGTCTCGTCGGGGGAGGCCCAGCGCCGTTCCTTGATGCCCGAACGGGTCTGGATCCACTCGTCGGAGGAGTCGATCAAGGTGACGATCTCGTCGTTGCCGACCACGCGGCGCGGCCGGTAGCCGCCAATGCCCATGATCTTGGCGAACTGCGCCCCGTGGGACACGTTGAGCACTGGTGAGCTGGTCGTCATCGTGAGACCTCCGTGGCGTCGGCGGTCTCGACCATGGGGTGGAGCCGGAGCAGCGGCTGGCCCGGGTTGACGGGATCACCGTCCTCGACGAGCCACTCGACCACGATGCCGCCGTAGGGAGCGCTGACGGGGATCTCGTCGCGCAGGTTCTTGACCAGCCCGACCGTGCTCAAGCCGGGCAACACGGTGTCGAGGTCGATCCCCTCGGTCCGGGTGAAGTGGCCCTTACCGGGGGAGACCACCAGCCGCCAGGTCGGGTTGCCCGAGATGGGCGACTCGGACACCGGGCCGCCGTGGCGGTGGATGAACTCCAGTGCCGCGGGGATCTGGTCGGGGGTGTTGAGGGGGAACAGCTCTACGCCCTTCAGGTTGCGTTTGGCGATGCCAGTCAGGGTGCCGGCGGGCGGCACCTCGAGCAGCCCGGTCACCCCGAGGTCGGTCATGCTCGCCATGCACAGGTCCCAGCGCACGGGTGAGGCGACCTGGCCGACGAGCCGACGCAGCACGTCGCGGCCGTCGTGGACGACCTGACCGTCGGCGTTGGACAGCAGCCGGGCGCGCGGATCGTGCGTGCTGATCGAGCGGGCCAGGTGAGCGAGGCGGGCGACCGCCGGCTCCATGTGCACGGTGTGGAAGGCGCCGGCAACGCTGAGCGGGATCAGCCGGGCGCGGTGCGGCGGCTCGGCGGCGAAGGCGGTCAGCTGGGCGGTGGTCCCGGCGGCGACGACCTGACCGGATCCGTTGTTGTTGGCGGCGGTCAGGCCTGCGGCCTCGATCGCGGCCAGCACCTCGGCCTGGTCGCCCCCGATCACAGCGGTCATCGACGTCGGTCGGGCGGCACTGGCCTCGGCCATCGCCCGGCCGCGCTCGCGGACGAAGACCATCGCCTGCTCCGCAGAAAGCACCCCCACGCCGGCGGCCGCGGTGACCTCACCCACCGAGTGCCCGGCGGTCACCCCGAGATGGGGGAAGGCGTCAGTGGGGTGGGGGAAGATCTCCAGGGCGGCGAGGAGACCGGCAGCGACCAGCAGCGGCTGCGCGACCGCGGTGTCGCGGATCGTCTCGGCGTCGGCTTTGGTGCCGTAGTGAATCAGATCCAGGCCCGAAACGGCCGAGAACCACTCCAACCGGGCCATGAAGGTGGGCTCGGTCAGCCACGGGTCGAGGAATCCAGGGGTCTGAGCCCCTTGACCGGGAGCAACGATGGCGAGCACGGGTCCACTCTCGCTCCCGAGGTCCACCGGAGTCGCGGAGGGACACGACGAATCTGCCTGCCGAACGTTGTGGGAATGTGACAAAAGCCCCCCACCCCCCGGCCGAGCAGCCAGAAACGTGCAGGAAACTCCGGCGTGTCGGACAGCAACTGGCCGGTCGGAGCGCGGGCGGTGCGGTAAAGCGACCTCACTCGACTCGTCTGGAGCGACGGATCAGCCGACGGTCTGGCGCACAGCGGGCGGCTGCCGGAGCCGGCCCAGCGTCAGCGCCAGCCGCAACGCGTACGAGTCGCGCGCGTCGGTCGGGCTGTAGCCGGTGACCTCGTGGATGCGTCGCAACCGATAGCGCACCGTGTTGGCGTGCACGAAGAGAGCCCGTGCGGTGGCCTCCACGGACGCCCCCTGGTCGAGAAAGGTCACCAACGTCTCGAGCAGTCCTCCGCCCGAGGCGGCGAGCGGCTCGTAGAGGTCGTCGGCCAGCGCCCGGCGGGCGTGCCCGTCGCCGGAGAGGGCCCGTTCGGGCAGCAGGTCCTGAGCCGTGACCGGTCGCGGGGCCTCGGGCCACGCGACCGCCGCCCGGTGACCGGCGACGGCAGCCCGGGTGCTGATCGACGCGTCCATCAGGTGCTCCACCCGCGGCCCCACCACGATCGGGCCTGCTCCGAAGGCGTCGGCAAAGGTCGCCACCACCGCGACGGCTGCGTCACCGTCGGTCAGCGAAGCACCCCCGAGGACCACCACCATCCGGTCACCCTGCACCGAGCCCAGCATGTCGACCCCGGCGCGGGTCGCCCGCAGCCGGATGACGTCGAGGGCGTGCGCATCATCGTGCTCGGGGGAGTTGCCGACCACGACCACCGCAGCCGTGCTGGAGCGCCACCCCAGGGTGCTGGCCCGGGAAAGCACGTTCTCATCGGGGTCGCCACGGACCACGGCGTCGACGACCAGGGACTCGAGCCGGGCATCCCAGGCGCCGCGCAGCTCGGCCGCCCGGGCGTAGATCTCGGCGGCCCCGAAGGCGACCTCCCGGCTGTACTGGACAATCGAGGCGTGCAGGATCGGCCGGTCGTTACGGGGCAGGAGCTCATCGATCTGGTCCTCGACGACCTCGATGGTCGTGCGGACGAGCTCGACGGTCTGCAGCAGGGAGATCTGTCGGGTCAGTTCCCGGGGGGCCGAACCGAAGACGTCGGCCCGTACCTGCGAGCTGGGGTCGGGCTCGGCGAACCAGTGCACGAACCCGTCGATGCCCGCCTGCGCGACGAGCGAGACCGAGCTGCGGTGTCGAGCGTCCAGCGCGTGGAACCAGGCGTGCCGCTGTTCCATCTCGGCGATCGCCGCTCGTGTCATCTCACCGGTCACCGCCGCCAGGCGTTTGGCGATCATCGTCCGCGTCTTCGCGGAGGGGAGCAGGGACTTGCTGATCCCCCGCGCCGTGGCCGCCATACGCTGAGCCTAGTGGGGTCGGCGGTCCCGAGCCGGGGGACGACCAGCACGACGCCAGCACGACGGGAGTACGACGCCGGGCACGATGATGGCGGAAAAAGCGAGACGGAGGATGAGTACGCGATGAGCGATCTCGACACCCATCCTGAGGTCGTCGCCTGCCGGTCGAGCTCGACCGCTGACCAGACGCTGACCGCCCGCAAGGTCTGGTTGGGTCGGACGACGGAGGTGGAGCGGGTCCTGCCGGATCGGACCGTGCGGATGATCGGCGCCTGGTGCTTCCTCGACCACTACGGGCCCCAGGACGTGTCCGACGGGCCCGGCATGCAGGTCTGGGCGCATCCGCACACCGGGCTGCAGACGGTGAGCTATCTGCTGGACGGCGAGATCGAGCACCGTGATTCCGTCGGCTCCCACGCCATGGTGCGTCCGGGCGAGCTGCACGTGATGACCGCCGGCCGCGGCATCGTGCACAGCGAGCTGTCGCTTGCCGAGCACCCGCCGCGCCTGCACGGCCTCCAGCTCTGGGTCGCGCTGCCCGACCACGCCCGCAGCGTCCCGCCCAGCTTCGACTCATACGCTGCGCTGCCGCCGCTCGCCGCGCCCGGTGTCACCGGCCAGGTGGTGATCGGCACACTGGCCGGCGTCAGCGCACCGGCGTCGGGTCACACCCCGCTCTGTGCGGCGGACCTCCGGCTGGCGCCCGCGACGACCTACCGGCTGCCACTCGACCCGTCATTCGAGTACGGGGTCTTGGTGGTGGCCGGGTCGGCGAGCGTGGATGATCACGATCTCGCGGTCGACCAGCTGCGCTACACCGAGCCCGGCCGGACGGCGGTCACCGTCGTGACGGAGCCAGGGTGTCGACTGCTGGTGATTGGCGGTGAGCCCTTTGCCGAGGAGATCGTGATGTGGTGGAACTTCGTCGGTCGCAGCCACGAGGAGGTGGCGGCCTACCGGCAGGAGTGGCTGGCCCGCGCCGATCGCTTCCCCGCGGTGGTGAGCCGCGGAGAGAAGGTGCTCGAGGCGCCGATGATGCCGAATGTCACGCTCCGTCCTCGACCGCGCCGTACCGATCTGGGCCGCGCCGATCTGCGGGCCGATCGCGACCCGCGATGACCGCGCCCGAAGCGCCTCTCGATCCCGTCGCAGCCCTGCGCGAGATCGGCTTCCTGCTGGAACGGCAGCGCGCCGACACCCACCGGGTCAAGGCCTACCGCAACGCTGCCGACGTGGTCGCGGGCATGGACCCGGCCGAGCGGACGCAGCGGTCGAAGGAGCGCAGCTGGGCCAAGGCGCAAGGCATCGGACCGAAGACGGCCGCGGTGATCACCCAGGCGGTCGCAGGTCAGGTGCCGGAATACCTGGCCGGGCTCCGGGCCGAGCACGCTCCGCTGGCCGAGGGTGGAGCCGCGCTGCGGGCCCTGATCAAGGGTGACCTGCACTGCCACTCCACCTGGTCCGACGGGGGCAGCCCGGTGGAGGAGATGATGGCGACGGCTCGCCGCGTGGGACATACGTACAGCGCCATCACCGACCACTCCCCCCGGCTCACGGTGGCCCACGGTCTGAGCGCCGACCGCCTGCGCGATCAGCTCGCGCTGGTCGACCGGATCAACGCCGAGCTCGCGGCCGAGGGCACCGAGTTCCGTGTGCTCAAGGGGATCGAGGTCGACATCCTCGACGACGGTTCCTTGGACCAACAGCCCGATCTGCTGGCGGAGCTCGACGTGGTGGTGGCCAGCGTCCACTCCCACCTGCGTTCCGACGCCGAGACGATGACCCACCGGATGGTCGCGGCGATCGCCAACCCCCGGGTCAACGTGCTGGGCCACTGCACGGGTCGACTCGTCGAGGGGGAGCGGGGCATCCGGCCGGAGTCGCAGTTCGACGCCGAGGTGGTCTTCGAGGCCTGCCAGCAGTTCGGCACGGCGGTGGAGATCAACTCCCGGCCGGAACGCCGCGACCCGCCACGCCGGCTGCTCGACCTCGCGATCGAGACCGGGTGCCACTTCGCGGTGGACACCGACGCCCACGCGCCAGGCCAGCTCGACTTCCTGGCGTACGGCTGCGAACGGGCCACCGCGGCCGGCGTCGATCCCGCGATGATCATCAACACCTGGGCGAAGGACGACCTGTTGGCGTGGTGTCGGCCCTGACGAACGTCCACGACTCGCGCCGGGCCGCCCCCGGACCGACGAGAATCGGGGGTCCCGCGAACCCCCACTAGACTTTCCACCGCCTGCGGCCCGGGCCCGCGACGCCCGGTGCGATCGTCGGCTGGGAGACTCCGGGGAGTCCTACCGCGTCATCGAACGACCTACGAGATGATCGGGGCGACGAGCCGGGGACGCCGAGCGCACCCGTCGTCGGCCGGGCAGGTGCGCACCACACGTCAGACGAGAGGCAAGGGGACGACGATGAGCAGCACGGACCGCAACGGGGTCGAGCCGAGGGCCGACGCCGAGGAGCAGGCGGAGTGGATCGAGTCCTTCGACCAGCTGGTGGCGTTCAACGGCCCGGAGCGGGCAGCGACGATCCTGCGGCTGCTGGGTGAGCGAGCCGGACGCACGGGGGTCCGGGTCGACAACGTGGTCACGACCGACTACGTCAACACCATCCCTACCGGGTCCGAGCCGGAGTTTCCCGGTGACGAGGAGATCGAGCGGCGCTACCGTCAGCTGCTGCGGTGGAACGCGGCGGTGATGGTGCACCGGGCTCAGCGCCCGGACATCGGCGTGGGTGGGCACATCTCGACCTATGCGGGGGCGGCCACGCTCTATGAGGTGGGGTTGAACCACTTCTTCCGTGGTCCTGACCATC
>JBPCRP010000162.1:0-10702 GCA_050996715.1 Propionibacteriaceae bacterium | reverse complement strand
CGGTGTGGTCGTACGGTGTGTACCCGGACCGCCCAGACGCCGAGTCCGGCGAGCAGGGTGGTCAGCGCCACCGACGCGTCGTCTCGTCCCGCCGGCGGACGCGGACCCGCGTCGTCGCCGAGCAGGGCGCCGAGAAACGCCTTCCGGGAGACCCCGACCAGCACGGGTCGTCCGAGGGCGGCGAGCTCAGGCAGCCGGGCCAGCAACGCCCAGTTGTGGTCCCCGGTCTTCGCGAAACCGATGCCGGGATCCACCACGATCCGGTCGGCGGCGACGCCCGCCGCCTCCGCCGCCGTGACCTGCGCGCCGAGCTCGGCGACCACGTCGCGGCCGACGTCGACGTAGGTCGCCCGGCGTTGCATGTCGGCGCCGTGACCGCGCCAGTGCGTGCAGACGTACGGCACCCCCAGGCCGGCGACCGCGCCCAGCATCGCCGGATCCGCGTGACCACCGGACACGTCGTTGACCAGCACGGCACCGGCCGCCACCGCGCGCTGGGCCACCTCGGCCCGCATGGTGTCCACGCTCACCCGGGCCCCGGCGGCGGTCAGCCGGCCCACCACCGGAGCGATTCGTCGCCATTCTTCGGCCGCGTCCACCCGGTCGGCGCCCGGCCGCGTCGACTCACCGCCCACGTCGATCAGATCGGCACCCTCGGCGAGCAGGTCAAGACCGTGGCGGAGCGCGGCCTCCGGGTCGAACCAGGACCCACCGTCGGAGAAGGAGTCGGGCGTGACGTTCAGGACCCCGATTACCAGGGTCCGACCCGGCGAGGGCAGCCCCGGCACGCGCACGACGGCGTCGGTGCGTTGCGCATCGCCCGGGTCCTTGGCCACAGGGAGATCGTAGGCGGATCGTTCGGGGTCACACTGGTCAGACCCCGGCCGACCACATCGGCAGCCGGGCGGCCCTACGGACCGGACACTATGCTCAGAACCACCATGGCCGCCCCGACCCCAGGGCTGCCGATCCCACCGACGAGCGGCGGCCGCGGACCTGAGTCGGGGCCGCGGCACGCACTCCCTCGGCGTCGACGGTGGGTGCTCGGCCGGACGCTGATCGCGGTGGTCGCCCTCGGAGCCGTGGGGTACGGCTCGTTCGCCCTGACCGGTCAGGCTCCGATCGCCCCGGTGCCGAGCGCGGCTCCCCACCCGGGCCCGGTGCCCCCCGGTTTCACCCCGACGGTCGCGCCGCCACCCACGGGGTTGCCGATGCCCAGCGGTTCGGTGCCGCCCCCGACCCTGGCTCGACCACCCTCCAGCGCCGCTCGCAGCACGCCTGGACCCGCGTCCCCCGCGACCGCGACCCCGGCCCCGGGCCCGGGCCCGGGCCCCAAGCTCGACACCAGCCTGGCCACGAACACCCTCTACGCGGTCACGGTCGACGCCGGCACGGGCGTCTGCTCCGCGAAGGTCCGCCGACCGAAGCCGCCGGTGCCCGACAAGCAGCTGGTCGGCTACCTCGACACGCTGGTCGACTGCCTCCAGCGGGCGCTGACCCCGCCCTTGCGGAACGCCGGGATCACCCTGCCCCGGCCCACCGTCATGGGCTATCGCCAGCAGATCAGCACCCCCTGCGGCTGGCTGAGCCCCACGAGCGCCCCGGCGTACTACTGCTCGGGGAACGGCACCATCTACGTTCCTTACAGCGGGGACGACGGTGACGAGGCCTACACCTACGCCCGGCTCGGCTACCTCGCTCTGGTGGCGCACGAGTACGGGCACCACCTGCAGTACGTCAGCGGGATGTTCGGTGAGTACACCAACCGCTACTACCGGGCCGACCTCGAGGACCGGTACGCGTTGAGCCGCCGGCTCGAGCTGCAGGCCGACTGCTTCGCCGGGGTCTTCCTCGGCTACGTCGCCGCCTCGATCGAGCTGACCGACCGCGACCGGGCCCAGCTGCGGGAGTGGCACGAATTCACCGGCGACGAGGACGTAACCAGTAACCGGTCACCCGACCACGGCTCCGCCGCGGCCCAGATCCGCTGGCTCGACCGTGGCCTGGACCGCACCGACTACGGCCGCTGCAACACCTGGAAAGCCCCCGCCAACGCGGTGAAGTAGTACGGGACCTCAGGATCCCGAGCGGATCAGGCTCATCGCCTCGGACCGGGTGGCGGGCTCGAGCAAGGCGCCCCGGACGGCGCTGGTGATGGTCTTGGAACCGGGCTTGCGGACCCCGCGCATGGTCATGCAGAGGTGCTCGCACTCGAGCACGACGATCGCGCCCCGCGGCTGGAGGTACTGGATGAGCGCGTCGGCCACCTGGGTCGTGAGGCGCTCTTGGACCTGCGGGCGCTTGGCGAACACGTCGACCAACCGGGCCAATTTCGACAACCCCGTGATCTTGCCGTCCGACGCCGGGATGTAGCCGACGTGGGCCACTCCGGTGAACGGCACCAGATGGTGTTCGCAGCAGCTCCACACCCCGATGTCCTTGACCAATACGAGCTCGTCGTGCCCCAGGTCGAAGGTGGTGGTGAGCACCTCTCCGGGCGTCTGGCGGAGCCCGCGGAACATCTCGGCGTAGGCGCGAGCCACCCGCTGCGGGGTGTCGAGGAGCCCGCTGCGCTCCGGGTCCTCACCGATCCCGATCAGCAACTCCCGGACCGCGGCGGCGACCCGGTCGTGGTCGTAGCCACGCGGCGGGTCGGTGATCAGCTGGTCACCGGTCCACTCCTCATCAATGCTCACCGGGTCACCTCGGCCCGGCTCACATCCACTCCGCCGCTCATCGCAGGTCGGTGGGACCGCCAAGGCCGCCCGCACCGGGGTGACCGCCGCCGGGACCTTGGCCGGGAAGGCTGGGCGGGACGGGCGGCTGGCCGGGAGGCAGTTGGGCGCCCCCGGCCGGATGCTCGGGGCCCGGCGGAAGAGAACCCTGTCCGTGGCCACCCTGTCCGTGGCCGCCGTACCCGTTGGACCCGTTGGACCCGTTGACGCCGACCTTGTCGTGAAAGCCGTTGTTGGCCCCGTTGGTCGAGGGCGGCGGCATCACCGGCGGTAGTTCGGAGGGCTTGCGGGCATCAGAACCGGTCCAGGCCGGACGCTTCGGCCACAGCTTGAGCGGTTTGAAGACCTCGGCCACCTGAGCCCGGTCGAGGGTCTCACGCTCGAACAGGGCGCGGACGAGGTCGTCCAGCACCGCCCGGTTCTCGGTGAGGATGTCGTAGGCCTCCTGATGGGCGGTACCGATCAGCTTGCTGACCTCCTCGTCGACGATCCCCGCGACGTCCTCGGAGTAGTCCCGGCCGCTGCCACCCATGTCGCGACCCAGGAACGGCTCGGCGTCACCCGCGCCGAACTTCACCGCACCGAGGCGCTCGGTCATGCCGTACTGGGTGACCATGGCCTTGGCGACACTGGTGGCCTTTTCGATGTCGTTGCTCGCGCCGGTGGTCGGGTCGTGGAAGACCAGCTCTTCCGCGGCCCGGCCACCCATCATGTAGGCCAGCTGGTCGAGCAGCTCGCCGCGGGTGTTGGAATATTTGTCGTTCTCGGGCAGCACCATCGTGTAGCCGAGCGCCCGACCGCGCGGGAGGATCGTCACCTTCTGCACGGGGTCGGTGCCGGGCAGCGCCGCCGCGACCAGGGCGTGGCCACCCTCGTGGTAGGCGGTGATCAGCTTCTCGCGGTCGTTCATCAGCCGGCTGCGCTTCTGCGGCCCGGCGACCACCCGGTCGATCGCCTCGTCCATGTTGAGGTTGGTGATCATCCGCTGGTTCTGCCGGGCGGTCAGCAGCGCCGCCTCGTTGAGCACGTTGGCCAGGTCGGCACCCGTGAAGCCCGGAGTCCGGCGGGCGACCGCACGGAGGTCCACGTCAGCGTCGACCGGCTTGCCCTGCGCGTGCACCTTGAGGATCTCGAGGCGGCCGTTGAGATCGGGCGCGTCGACGCTGATCTGACGGTCGAAGCGGCCCGGGCGCAGCAGCGCGGGGTCGAGCACGTCGGGCCGGTTGGTGGCCGCGATCAAGATCACCCCGCCGCGGACGTCGAAGCCGTCCATCTCGACCAGCAGCTGGTTGAGGGTCTGTTCGCGCTCGTCGTGGCCTCCGCCCATCCCGGCGCCACGGTGGCGACCGACGGCGTCGATCTCGTCGATGAACACGATGGCCGGCGCGTTCTCCTTGGCCTGCTCGAACAGGTCGCGAACGCGGGAGGCGCCGACGCCGACGAACATCTCGACGAAGTCAGAACCCGAGATCGAGTAGAACGGCACCCCCGCCTCCCCGGCGACCGCCCGGGCCAGCAGCGTCTTGCCCGTGCCGGGCTGGCCGTACAGCAGCACACCCTTGGGGATCTTGGCGCCGACCGCCTGGAACTTGGCCGGTTCGGCGAGGAACTCCTTGATCTCCTCGAGCTCCTCGATCGCCTCTTCACAGCCCGCAACGTCCTTGAAGGTCGTCTTGGGCGTGTCCTTGTTGGCGATCTTGGCGCGGGACTTGCCGAACTGCATCACCCGGCCCCCACCGCCCTGCACGGAGTTGAGCAGGAAGAAGAAGAGCACGCCGATGATCAGGAACGGGATCAGGGTGCCGAGCAGCGAGGAGAAGAAGCCGGGGGTCGGATTGGTTGCGTTGTAGCTGTCGAGCGTCTTGGCGGCCACCCGCGCGTTGAGTCGTTCGACCAGGCTCTCGCCCTGGGTGCCGACCCAGACGGCCTGCTCCTTGGTGCCGTCGGCCTTCTCCAGCTTGATTTGCTGCTCACCGTCCACCAACTCGACGGACTTCAGCGGTTCGTTGCTGTTGATGGTGGCCACGATCGAGGAGGTGGAGACGTCCTTGTAGCCGTCGGCCCTGCCCGCGAAATCGATCAGCAGGCCGATAGCGATGACGGCCAGCACGATCCAGATGATCGGACCGCGGAGAATGCGCCGGAAGTTCATGACCTGCCTAGAGGTTTTTCGGCCCGAGTGGGATGACGCACGATGCCGCGACGGCACCGCACCCGTAGGCAAGATTAGCGGTCGGGGCCAAGGTGACCCATTCCTTCGGGCGCGAAACCTCCGGTCAGCTGTAGACGTGCGGGGCCAGGGTGCCCACCGAGGTGAGGTTACGGTAGCGGCCCGCGTAGTCCAGCCCGTAGCCGACCACGAACTCGTTGGGGATGTCGAAGCCGACGTAGGCCACCTCGACCGCGTTCTTGGCCGCCTCGGGCTTGCGGAACATCGTCATCACCGCCAGGCTCGCCGGCCCGCGGGACTGCAGGTTGGAGATCAGGTAGGACAGCGTCAGACCGGTGTCGATGATGTCCTCGACCACCAGCACGTGCCGCCCGGAGATGTCGGTGTTGAGATCCTTGAGAATCCGCACCACGCCGGAGGACTGGGTGCCCGAGCCGTAGGACGAGATCGCCATCCAGTCCATCTCGCAGTGGCTGATCATGGCGCGCGAGAGGTCGGCCATCACCATCACCGCGCCGTTGAGGACGCCGACCAGGAGCAGGTCCTTGCCCTCGTAGTCGGTGTCGATCTCGGCCGCGATCACCCCGAGCCGGTCCGCCACCTCGTCCTTGGTGTAGAGCACCTTGGTCAGGTCACCACGGATCTGGGCGTCGTCCACGACGACGAGCCTCCCATACCGCCGCGACGTCGCCCACCGGGTGGGCCCGAGCGGGGACGCGGGTGGTCGGTGCACGCTCGACGGCGCGGCCACGGTGGGTACGAATGACGCCCGTGGTCGGCACACGTACGGACAGGGGCGGCAGAGACGTGCGGATGACGCCCGTGGTCGGCAAGCGTACGGACAGGGGCGGCAGAGACGTGCGGATAACGCCCGTGGTCGGCACACGTACGGTCAGCGGTGGCGGCCGCTCAGGTTGCCGCTGCGGCGGACGATGCGGAGGCCCGGCAGGTCGACGCCGCGTTGACCGTGCCAGTCGGTGACCAGCGCGGCCACCGCGCGGACGTGGTCCAGCCCGACCTCAGCAGACCCGATCCGGAGCAGCCACCGGCGGAGCACCCGGCTCCGCAGGGCCGCAGGGAGGTCCACCAGCAGCTCCACCGCCAGCTCAGCGGTGCCCGGGTCGGCGTCGGCCGCCAACGCGTCGAGCAGGTCGGCGTCGGCCCGGGCCAGCTCGGCGGTCCGCGCCAGCGCAATGTCGATCCCGGGACCCAGCTCAGCCTCGAGCACCGGCAGCACCCGCGCGCGGACCCTGACCCGGGCGTACCGCGGGTCCCCGTTGTGAGGATCGGCCCAGGGGGTCAGGCCCCACTCCGCGCAGGCAGTGACCGTGTCGCGCCGCGGCAGCTCCAGCAGGGGTCGCCCATAGCGGCCGTTCCGGCTCGCCATCCCGGCCAGCGACCGCGTCCCCGACCCGCGGGCCAACCCGAGCAGCACCGTCTCGGCCTGGTCGTCGCGGGTGTGGCCGAGCAGGATCGTGGTCGCGCCGAGCCGGTCGGCCGCCGCATCGAGGGCGGCGTAGCGGGCGTGCCGAGCGGCGGCTTCGGGGCCGGCGGGGTTGGTGCGGTCGACGTCGGCCCGCAGGGTCTCGGCGACCGGGAAACCCAGGGCGACCAGCTGCGCGACCGTCGTGGTGGCCTGCGCCGCCGAGCCCGGCTGCAGTCCGTGGTCCACGCAGGCACCGGCGATGAGCACCGAGGTCCCACCGGCGACGTGGGCCAGCGCAGCGGCCAACGCGAGTGAGTCCGGTCCGCCGGAGCACGCAACCAGCGCGACCTCGGTCGAGTCGAGCTGCGCCCGGACGGCCCGGACCACCCGCAGGCTCGCCGGTCCCAGCTCACGGACGGCCACCGGATGGTTCAGCTCGGCGTTCGCCGCGAGGTCAGCGCGAACCCACGACGCACCTCAGGACACCGGCGGCGTGGTGGCCGCGGCGTCGTACATCCGGTCCACCCACAGCTGCGGGTCGGCGATCTCGTCGCGGGCCGGCAGGGTCTCGGGGGAGGTCCACACCCGGTTGAAGCCGTCCATCCCGATGGCGCCGATCACGTGCCGACAGAAGCGGGCGCCGTCGCGATACTGCCGCATCTTGGCGTCGAGGCCGAGCAGCCGGCGGATCACCAGATCGGCGCCGTGGCCCTGCCGGCGGACGTCGAACTTGCGCCGGATCTCGGCCACGCTCGGCACGATCTGCGGACCGACGCTGTCCATCACCACCTCGGCATGGCCCTCGATCAACGACATCATCGCCGTGATCCGGTCGACGACAACCCGCTGCTGCGGGGTCTGGATCAGGTCGAGCAAGGAGATCTCGCTGTCCCCGCGCACGGCCTCGCCGATTCCCCGGGCAGCGCGCTTGAGCATGCCCGCCATGGCCTCGGTGTCGAAGTCGGTGGCGGCGACGACCTCGGCCACCTGGGACTTCATGTAGGTCCGCAGCCACGGCACCGCGGTGAACTGCACCCGGTGGGTCTCCTCGTGCAGGCAGACCCAGAGCCGGAAGTCCCGCGGGGCGAGCTTCAGCTCGCGTTCGATCGCGACGATGTTGGGCGCGACCAGCAGCAGCCGGCCGGCCTGCCGACCCGGCAGCGCCGGACTGAACGGGTCGAACTGACCGAGCACCTTGGGCGCCAGGTAGCTGAGCATCGCACCCAGTTCGGCGCCGGTCAGCTTGGGTCCCACGCCTGACCACATCGAGCCGCGGACCTTCTCGGCCGCCTTGGCGCTCAGCGGCTCGGTCAGGTCGGCGAAGGCGTCGACGTTGGCCTGGATCCAGCCCGTGCGGTCGACGACGAGCACGGGGGCGGTCCCGCCAGGCGTGTCCAGACCGGTGACCGAGCGGACGTAACCCTCAGCCTGGTCGGCGGCGGACCGCAGCTCGGCCACCGCCTGCTGCGCCCCGGACCGGCTGATCTCGGGTCCAGGCTTCACGAGATTACGGGCAGTCCGCAGGGCGAGGTCCCAGTCGACCATCGAGAACGACGTCATGCCCCGATGCTATTCGCCCGAACCGCTGTACCGGCTAAAGACAAGGACACTTGACAGGACAGGGAGGTCCGGGGCAGGGTTGATGTCAAGCAGACTTTACTTGGTGGAAAGCCTGCATGACAGGAGAGGACAATTCATGACCATCACCGACGCGGGTACGACGAGCCCGTCGACCCCCGCCCTACGCCCGCTGGTGATCCTGCTCGGCGGACTTCTGCTGCTGCGCACCGTCGCCCTGTTCGCCGGCGATGGGATCGCCTACGCCCTCCTCGGCGCCCTCGGTCGCCCCGACGCCTGGGCGCAGGCACTGCTCTTCTCCAACGTCACCGTGGTTGCCGTGGACGTGCTCACCGTCGCCGTCCTGGTCGCGGTCTGTCGGCGCGAGGGCCGCCGGTTGCGCGACCTGATCGGACTCGTCCGGCTTCGCCGCGACGTGCCGGTCGCGCTGCTGGTGGCCCTGATCGCGTTGGTCGCACTGGTGGCCGCGACCTTCCTGGCCAACCTGGTGGTCTACGGCGGCGCGCCCCCGAGCGACGGCGTCGGCACCGTGCCGCTGTGGCTGGGGGTGTGGAGCATCGTCGTGCTGCCCGTGACGGTCGCCGCCGCCGAGGAGCTGCTCTACCGTGGCTACCTGCTGTCCCGGCTCACCGCACGGCTGGGCTGGTGGCCGGCCGCGTTGCTGGTCTCTCTTGGCTTCGGTCTGCAGCACGCCGCCTTCTCGGCGAGCTCGTTCTCGGCCGTCCTCGCCCGGGTCATCGCGACCTTCCTGCTCGGCCTGGTCTTCGCCACGCTCGCCCGCAAGCTCGGTCGGCTCGCTCCGCTGATCATCGGGCACTGGCTGGTGGACGTGGTCGGGCTCGGTTTGCCGATGCTGGCGGCCGCCGTGCTGGGGACTCGATGACCGCCCGCGCGGCAGGCCGCGCCTACGTCCGCCGCTTCATCCCGGCGATGATCGCCTACGTCGTCCTGCTGGTCGGGGCGATCCTGCTGGTCAATCGCTTCCCCGCGGCCTGGTGGCGCTACCCGGTCATGGTGGTCCCGCTGCTGCCGCTGCTCCTGGTGGTCCGCGCGGTCGCTCGCCTGCTGGTCGAGGCCGACGAGCTGCAACGGCTGATCCAGCTCGAGGCACTGGCCGTGGCGTTCGGCGCCGGATCGGTGCTCACGTTCGGCTACGGGCTGCTGCAGGCCGTCGGGCTGCCCACCGTGTCGTGGCTGTGGGTCTGGCCGGTCTACGCGGCGTGCTGGCTCGTCGGATCGTTCCTCGCGCGACGGCGCTACTGATCATGCGGAACCGACTCAAGGTGCTGCGGGCGGAGCGCTCCTTGACCCAGGGCGAGCTGGCCGAGCGGCTGGACGTGTCCCGGCAGACCGTGAACGCAGTGGAGACGGGCCGCTACGACCCCAGCCTGCCGCTTGCCTTCAAGATCGCCGGGGTGTTCGCACTGCCGATCGAGGAGATCTTCGCGCCCGACTGACCCGCCCGTGGGTCAGGCTCGGCAGCCGCAACCGGCTACCGCGGCGGTCACGTGGTCGAGCCACTTGACCGAGGCGTACTCCTTCTTCATGTCGTTGACCACGAAGGCGAACGCGAGCACCGAGCCGTCCTTGGTCAGCACGTAGCCGGCCAGGCCGTGCACCTTGGTCAGGGTGCCGGTCTTGGCCCGCAGCACCCCGCGGGCGGCCCTCCCCGCGTCGTCGCCGTAGCGGAGGCGCAGGCTGCCGTCGACCGAGGCCGTCGGCAAGCCGGTGAGCAGCGCACGCAGCCGGGGACGGTCGGCGGCGGCCGCGACCCGCACGACGTGGGTCAGCACGTCGGCGCTGACCTTGTTGTCCCGGGCGAGCCCGGACCCGTCGTAGATCCGGGTGTTGTCCGCCCAGACGCCGAGGGTGGTCAGCGTCTCCTGCACGGCGGCGACCCCGCCGCTGAACGACCCCGGGTGGCCGGCCGCCAGCGCCAGCTGACGCAACATCACCTCGGCCGCGTCGTTGTCCGAGCTGAGCAGCAGCTGCTCGACGATCTGCGACACCGGCATCGAGTCGACAGCGGCGAGGCGGGCGGCCCCCCGCGGTGCAGTCACCTTCGTCGTCGCGGCGACCTGGACCCCCTTCTTCTCCAGCGCCGTGGCGAACGCCTGCGCGGCCGTACCGGCCGGGTCGTCGACCCGAGGTCCCGGGGAGTAGCCGCTGCTCCGTCCCTCGTCGACCCACAGCGCGGAGATCGAGGTGACCTGATCGCCGTACGCGCTCGGCCAGCGGGGGTTGCGCGCCGGCCCGGAGAACAACGAGGTGTCGTACCCCAGGCTCACCTTCGTGCGCCCCGCCTTCTTCAGCGCGGCCGCGGTCGAGTTTGCGAGGGTGGTGAGCGAGGCGCGGGTCGGATAGCGGTCGACGGTCTTCAGCGCAAGGTAGGGGTCACCGCCGCCGACGAGCACGATCCGGGATCCGCTCCCGGCCACCACCGAGGTGGTGAACCGGTGCTGGGGCCCCAGCAGCTGCAGCGCCGAGACGCTGGTCAACAGCTTCATCGTCGACGCGGGGGTGTACGCGCGGCTCCGGTTGTGGCCGTAGAGCGTCGTACCGCTGTCCACGTCGACCACCGCACCGGTCCACGAGCCGCCCATTCCGTGGGTGTCGACCGCCGCGATCCGGCGGGCCAGCTCAGCCGTCGACTCGGCAACGTCGGTCTCTCCCGCCGCTGCCAGCACGGGCGGGAGCACGTCTTCGGGGGTCGGCGCCGGCGCGGCCTGACGTGGTCGGGCCGTTCCCAGGGTCGCGCTGGCGGCGACACCCGGGCCGGGGGTGGGGGTGCTC
>JBPCRP010000141.1:0-4295 GCA_050996715.1 Propionibacteriaceae bacterium | reverse complement strand
CGGCAAAATCAACCGCAAACGTAAAGATATTTCAACGACGGCCCACGAGGCAGGAGGGCGGTGTTGTTGGGGGTTGCCCGTTCCGTGCGCCGGTCGGAGAGGATGCCCGACGTCTGACCGGACTCGGAATGTTCTCTCGCGGTGTCTTGATTTGTCTCCCGGAGGCTAGCTGCGGGCGTTGATGACGCCCATCATGCCGTGGTCTTCGTGGTCGAGGATGTGGCAGTGGTAGACGGTACGTCCGGCGAAGTCGTCGAAGGCAACCCGCACCTTGACGTTGCTGCGGGCGGGGATGTTGACGACGTCTTGCCAAATGGGTTGTTTGAGGCGTTGTCCCTCTGTCTCGATGATTTGCATGGGCCAGACGTGGAGGTGGAGGGGGTGGTCCATCGGCGAGGTGTTGGTGACGGTCCACTCCTCGATGGTGCCGGCGTCGACCGTCTGGTCGACCCGGTCGGCGTCGAACTTTTGGCCGTCGATGGTGAAGTTCATGGCGCCGCCGCCCATGCTCATGGCAAAGGTGAGTTCGCGGCGCCGGGCGATGGTGGCGCCGCGGAGGTCCCGGGGCTCGGGCTGTGCGGCGACCGCGGGCAGGGTGGTGACGTCGCGGCCGGTGACCTCGAGGGTGGCAAGGACCCTGTCGCCTTGGTTGCTGTTGGGCTGTGGGTTGTTGCCCATCCCGCCGCCCATCCCGCCGCCCATCCCCATCATGTAGCCTCGGTTGTAGGGGAGGGTCTGCAACTGGCTGGTGCCGGCAGTGGTGCTGACGAGGACGTCAGCTCGGTTTCCGGGGGCGAGGACGAACTCGTCGGCGTCGTGGGGCGCAGCGAACCGGCCGGAGTCGAGGCCGAGGAGCTGCAGGTGCTGGCCATCGAGGCGGAGCCGGAGGTAGCGGGAGGTGCAGGCGTTGACGATCCGCCAGCGTTCCCGCTCTCCGGGTTGGGCGGTCAGCTCGGGGTGGGTTTGTCCGTTGGTGAGGATGAGCTCGCCTTCGCGGCCCCTCATCCGGTCCATCGCCGACGGGGTTTGGATGGTCCCGGACGCGCTGAGGGAGATGTCGGAGATGACGAGGACGCGTTCGCGGGTGACGGGGACGGAGGGGGTAGGGGTTTCGGCGTCGCCGACGATGATGGCGCCGTAGAGTCCGCCGAAGACCTGGTCAGCGACGGTGCCGTGGTGGTGTGGGTGGTACCAGTACACCCCGGGTGAATGGTCGGCGGGCAGCTGGTAGTCGTAGCTGAAGGACGCACCTGGGTGGACAGTGACGAACGGGTTGTCGCCGTTGCCTTGCGGGGAGACGTGCAGGCCGTGGACGTGGAGGTTGGTGGGTTGGGTCAGCCGGTTGACCAGGTCCACCTGCAGCCGGTCGCCGGGTTGCAGGCGCAGTGTCGGTCCGGGCAGGCCGCCGTTGTAGGCCAGTGCGGTCGCCTGCCGGCCGGCGATGCGGACCGGTCCCGCCGCCGCTTCGAGGCGTACCTGCAACAGCCCCGCTGTGCTGGTCAGGGTCGGCGGCTCGGTGAGCGCCGCGGGCGGCGCCGGGCTGAACCCGGCGGTCATTCTCCAGGTGAGCCCGCCGGCGCCGATAACGGTGCCGGCGAGACCGAGCCCGCTGAGCTGCAAGGCTCGGCGGCGGCTGAGTGGTTGCATCAGGTGTCCTCGCCGAGGCCTTGGAGTCGTTCGTGGTACTCCTCGGTGCTCAACTCGCCGCGGGCGTACCGCTCATCCAGGATGCATCTGGCCTGGCTGCGGATCGGTCGCTGGTCGCGGGCTGCGGCGTCACCGCCACGGCTGATACCGCCTCGGAGCCCGCGGACAGCGACGACGACAAGCAGGGCGAGTCCAAGGAGCAGCAGTGTCCCGAACAGCCAGTACCAGCCCATTCCTCCCATTCCGTTTCCCATCATGATGGTGGCCCCTTCTGTTTGGTTATCTCCGGTGTTTCTGCGGATCATCGGGGCTCAGCCAATGCTGCCCGGGTTGAGAACAGTCTGGACGAGGACGTCGGCGGCGACCGCGAGGACGAGGTAGGCGAACCAGCGGCGCAGCCGCTCACCAGGAAGCCGTGGGGCGATGCGCCCGGCGGCCAGGGAGCCAACTACCGCGGCGCCGGTTAAGGCCACCGCGATGCCGACGTCCAGAGTTGCGTCACCGAGGTGGGCGGCGAACCCCGCTGCTGAGTTGAGCACGATGACGATCAGTGAGGTGGCGACTGCTGCGGCCATGGGCAGGCCGAGCAGCAGGGTGAGGGCGGGGATGAGGAGGAACCCGCCGCCGACCCCGAACAGGCCGGTCAGGAACCCGACGACCACACCTGAGGCGGTAGCTTTGGGCAGGCAGCTGCGCCAGTTGACCCCACCTCCGGGCAGGGCGCAGGAGCCGCCGACGTCGTCGGAGCTGCGGAGCATCCGCAACGCGGCCACCACCATGACGGCGGCGAACCCGAGAAGGACGACGGCGGGGTCCAGGAGACGGTTGACCGCGGCCCCACCGAAGGCGGCGGCGGCGCCGGTGACCCCAAAGACGGCGGCGAGGCGCCACTGCACCTGGCGCAGCCGGGGCAGGGCGGCAGCGGCGGAAGAGATGCCGACCACCAGCAACGACGTCGGCACCGCCTCAGCCAACGGTTGGTTCACCCCGTAGACGAGCGCGGGAACGGCCAGGATCGAGCCGCCCCCGCCCAACAGGCCGAGGAGGGCGCCGATGACCAGCCCGACCAGCAGCGCCGTGCTCATGACCCAGCAACAGACTCAGCGGTGGGGAGCAGGTCAAGCAACTGCCGGGCGTCGGCCTTGGTTCCGCGGTTGTAGGGCAAGGCGGAGAGCAACCTGCCGATGGTGCAGGTGTCGGTGAGGGCCGAGGCGGTCAGTCCGGCGCCGATGCTGCCCGCGAGTAGGGCGGCCTTGGGCGCCCAACGGCTGGTGACGACTCCGGCGAGGACGAGTCCGCCGGCGACGAGGCGGACCTGGCGCTCGAGCGCCCAGCGGGGGCGGCCCTGGACGACCTGGCCGCCGGCGTCGGCGTAGCCCGGAACACCCGTCTTGAGGATGTGGAGGTTGTCCATGCCGGTCCCGATGAGGCGCTGGCGGGCCTGGTCGGCGCGGGCGCCGGACTGGCAGACCAGGACGACCTTGCGGTCGAGCCGGGCGGCGAGCTGGGCGGCGTGCTCGTCGACCAGGTCGAGCGGCAGGTGGTAGGAGCCGGCGATGTGGCGGGTCTCGAACTCGGCGGGGCTGCGGACGTCGAGCACGGTGACCGCGTCGGGGTCACTCATCCAGTCGATGACCGTGGACGGGTCGACCTCAGTCGAGGCAGAGGTGGGGGCGGTTGGCATGGGGGAACTCCTTGAGCGTTGAGGTCAGGTGTTCAGGTGTCGCGGCGGGTCAGATGATCTGGCCGCGTTTGTTGCCGTTGGTGACCACGGGCAGGCCGGCTGAGGCCCAGGCGTTCATGCCGCCGGTGAGGTTGGTGGCGGTATGGCCGTGGCGGGTGAGCGCGTTGGCGGCCATCGCGGATCGGCGCCCGGACCGGCAGACGGTGACGATCGGCCGGTCGGTGGGCATGTCACCAAGGTGGTCCTGCAGCTGGCTGAGGACGACGTGGCGGGCCTGGGGGGCGTGCCCGACCCGCCACTCGTCACGTTCGCGGACGTCGAGCAACACAGCCCCCTCAGCAACCGCCTGGTTGGCCTGGGTGGCCGTGATCGCCGCCGGTCGGCGAAACAGGGAGAGAAGTTGGCGGATCACGCACGGTCTCCGGCCTGGGCGAGGCCACCCTCGGAGTCAGGCCTGGCGCCCGTGTCGCCCTGAGCTTCGACGTCCTCGGCGGTGATGAGGTGCAGGCCGGTGAGCTTGGCGTTGTCGAAGGTGTCGTCGATGGCGACCAGTCGCCGGTTGGCAGCGGACAGGAACGAGGCCGCGACGGCGGCGCGGTAGCCGCCGGCGCAGTGCACCCACACCTCAGCGGCGTCGGGCACCTCGCCGACCCGTTTCGGCAGCTCGTGGAGGGGGATGTTGAGAGCGCCCTCGATCCGGGCGGCGGTGAACTCGGGTTGGCGGCGGACGTCGAGGATGACGACGTCGCGGTGGTGCCGGACCTGGTCGAGGTCAGCGAAGGTGGCCTGCCGGAACGAGGCGAGAGGCCGGTCGGTCCAGTCCTCGGGCCCGCCGGTCGCGGCGGCGGCGGGCCGGTCGATGCCGATCCGGACCAGCTCACGCTGCGCCCTCGTAACATCGTCCTCGGTCTCCCCGAGCAGGGTGAGGGGGGTGCCCCACTCGATCAGCCAGCCCAGGTAGGTG
>JBPCRP010000060.1:0-63519 GCA_050996715.1 Propionibacteriaceae bacterium | reverse complement strand
ACACGATCTCACTCGCTACGGCGCTCGGCGTGCTCGAGCACCTTGAGGTGGTCCCTCCACCGCCGTCCGACCGGGCGCTGCTCGAGCTCGTGCACCACGACGACTACATCGCGGCCGTCGAGCTCGGAATCCCAGACCCGGTCTACGGACTCGGCAGCTACGACAACCCGATCACCCATGCGATGCACGAGGTCGCCTCGCGCGTCGTGGCGGCGTCGGTCGAGGCCGCCCGCTCGGTCTGGTCGGGTGAGGTCTGGCGGGCCAACAACATCAGCGGTGGCCTGCACCACGCGATGCCGGGGCTGGCCAGCGGGTTCTGCATCTACAACGACGTGGCCGTGGCGATCGCCTGGCTGCTGGCGCAGGGAGCCGAGCGGGTCGCGTACGTCGACGTGGACGTGCATCACGGCGATGGGGTGCAAGCCGTCTTCTACGACGACCCGCGGGTGCTGACCGTCTCGTTGCACGAGAGCCCGCAGACCCTGTTCCCCGGCACCGGCTGGCCGCACGAGACCGGGGGTCCCGGCGCCATCGGGTCGGCAGTCAACGTCGCGCTCCCCGCCGGCACCGGAGACGCCGGCTGGCTTCGCGCGTTCGACGCGATCGTGCCGCCGGTCCTGGCCGAGTTCGCTCCGCAGGTGCTGCTGACCCAGCACGGCTGCGACTCCCACCGCCACGACCCGCTGGCCGACCTACGGTTGAGCCTGGACGGGCAGCGGCAGTCGTACCTGATGCTGGCCGAGCTCGCCGATCGGTATGCCGGCGGACGGTGGGTGTCAACCGGTGGCGGCGGTTACGCGGTGCGCGATGTCGTCCCGCGGGCCTGGACCCATCTGCTCGGGATCGTCTCGGGCCATCCGGTGGATCCGCAGACCGAGATCCCCCAGGCCTGGTGCGACACCATCGGGGCAGGGGCACCGAGGAGGATGACCGACGGTGTCGAGGTCTCTTTCACCCGCTTCGACGACGGCTTTGATCCGGCCAGTCGGCTCGACCAGGCGATCATCGCCACCCGCAAGGCGGTCTTCCCCGAGTTCGGCCTTGACCCCGGCCTCTGAGCTGACCGGAAGATCGGCCGGGACTGGGCGCGACCTCAGGCCACCGCGGTGCAGAGCTCGGGCACCCGGTGAGTACCGGTTCAGTCACGGAGTCCACCACCGCGCCCGGCCCCGCGATCTTTGCCGTTCCCAGCATCCCCACTTGCCACTACTCTCACAGCAGTACGCCGCAGGGACGGGGCAAAGAAGCACCGTGCACGGCCGACGGGGACGAGGGTGAACCATGACCGAAGAGTCGACGGCCGACGAGCCCACGAAGCGACCGGCGGCGTCGGTGCTGCCGATAGAGGCCACGTCGATCACCGACATGAAGCTGTTCACCGTCGCTGAGGTCGCTCAGTTCATGCGGGTCTCCAAGATGTCGGTCTACCGGCTGATCCACGCCGGTGATCTCGAGGCCGTCCGCTTCGGGCGCAGCTTCCGGGTGCCGGAAAAGGCAGCGCACACCTACCTCCGCGAGTCCTTCTACGAAACGGGCTAGCCTCCCGAGCCGGTTCTTGGGCACCGCGATTTCTGGCCGTGGTCGGACCGCCGGTAGAGTGGGGGACTTGCCCGGCCCAGGGAGGGTCTGGAGAGTTGAGAGGTACCACCTGTGGGTTCGGTCATCAAGAAGCGTCGCAAGCGGATGGCGAAGAAGAAGCATCGCAAGCTGCTCAAGAAGACGCGCATCCAGCGCCGTCGCGCTGGCAAGTAGCCGCTGGCTAGTCGGACGCCCCGGCCCCGGACACCGAACGCTTTCGCGCATGCCTGTCACCCGACTCCCCCAACTCGCCCCGGCGGTCTGAGGGCGGGGGCACGGTGTCGCGCGTCGTCTTGGTGACCGGGGTCTCTCGTGATCTCGCCGCGCGCTGTGCGCGGACGCTCGCGCAGGATCCCGATGTCACGGTGGTGGGGGTAGACGTCACCCCACCGCGCTTCGATCTCGGCCGGGTGAGCTACGTCCGCGCCGACATCCGCAACCCGATGATCGCCAAGGTCATCGCCGGTCGTGCGGTGGACACCGTGGTGCACATGGCGATCGTGGCCTCGCCGGGGCGTTCCGGCAGCCGCTCGTCGATGAAAGAGATCAACGTCATCGGCACCATGCAGCTGCTGGCCGCGTGCCAGAAGGCAAACAGCTTTGCCCGGCTGGTGGTGCAGAGCTCAGTGAGTGTCTATGGGTCCTCCTCGCGCGACCCCGCCGAGTTCACCGAGGACATGTCGCCGCGGCTCACCCCACGCACGGGACTGGGCAAGGACTCGGTCGAGATCGAGAGTTACGTCCGTGGCCTCGCCCGGCGTCGACCCGACGTCGGCGTGACCACGTTGCGGCTCGCCGCCCTGATGGGGGCCGGCGTCGACTCGAGCGTCACCCGCTACCTCGCGCTGCCGGTCGTCCCGAAAGTGGCCGGCTTCGACGCACGGTTGCAGTTCTTGCACCCCAGTGACGCCGTCGCAGCGATCCAGCTCGTCGCCCTCGGTGACCTGACCGGAACCTATAACGTGGCGGCCAGCGACATCGTCACGCTCAGCCAGGCGATCGCGATCATGGGCCGACCGCGTGTTCCGGTGCCGGCGCAGCTGGCCCCGCTGCTGGCCGGGGCCTCCCGGCAGCTGCACGGTGTCGACCTCTCCAGCGACCAGATCGACGCCCTGACCTACGGTCGTGCCATGGACACCTCCCGCTTCGGCCGGGCCTCGGGCTTCCGGCCGCTGATCTCCTCGCGTCAGGCGCTGCGGGAGTATGCGGCGGTCGCCCGCCCAGGACTTCTCTCGGCCGAGCGGGTCGACAGCGCGGTGGACCGACTAGGTCGGAGCCTCGCCGGGTCGGCCGCCGCCGGGAAGCGCGAGACCGACCGTGGCTGAGGCGGAGGTCATCCAGCTCGGCAGCCGCGGCCGTGCTGGTCGGGGCAGCCGGTCGAGTCCTTCCGTCGCCGCTCGCGGGCTGGCCGGGGCACCGCGACCTCGTACCCGCAAGCCGGCATCCCGCCCGGAACCGGCCGAGGACGCCGACCAGTCAGAAACCTCCGCGACACGCCGTCAAAAGCCGGTAAAACCTGACTCGTCGGCGGAGCCCTGCGCTGAGCCCGAGTCGGAGCCCTGCGCTGAGCCTGAGTCGGAGCCCTGCGAAGAACCGGAGCCGGAGCGGACCACACCCGAGCCGGAGACGCTGCGTGGCCCCGAGGACGAGACGCGCGAGCGGTCGTCGACCTTCGCCCAGCCGGCCCTCGACCTCGCCGCCCTGCTCGGTGAGCTGGGCTCGGCTTTCGGCGGGGTCCTGGACCAGCTGCGGGGGTTCGACCTCGACCGGCTCCACGGGTTAGCCGCCGACCCGCTCGCCGGCGCCCTCCAGCTGTTGGGTCGGTTCGGGTTCGATCTCGGGGAACCGGCCGAGGGGCTGGCGGAGTTCGCCCGGTCCCGGTTCCGGGGCGACTACGCGATCGACGAGTTCGGCTTCGACCCGGAGTTCACCGAGCGGGTCTTCCTGCCGCTGCTGCGGCCGCTGGTCCACAGCTGGTTCCGGGTCGACGTCCGCGGCACGGAGAACCTCCCGGAGGACGGCTCAGCCCTGCTCGTCGCCAATCACGCCGGCACCATGCCGCTGGACGGCATGGTGCTGCACTCGGTGGTGCACGAGGAGATTGGCCGGCACGTGCGCATGCTCGGCGCAGACCTCATCTTCGCTACCCCCTACTCGCACGACCTGGCCAGGAAGACCGGCACCACCCTGGCCTGTGCTGAGGACACCGAGCGACTGTTGGCCGGCGACCAGCTCGTCGCTGTGTTCCCCGAGGGGTTCAAGGGGCTCGGCAAGCTGTACGCCGACCGCTACAAGCTGCAACGTTTCGGCCGGGGCGGCTTTGTCTCGGCCGCCGTCCGTGCTCAGGTGCCGATCATCCCGGTGTCGATCGTCGGCTCGGAGGAGATCTACCCCTTGCTGAGTCGCGCGCCGTCCTTGGCCCGTGCGCTCGGGGTGCCCTACTTCCCCATCACCCCGCTCTTCCCGTGGTTCGGGCTGCTGGGCATGGTGCCGCTGCCGTCGAAGTGGGTCATCAGCTTCGGCGAAGCCATCGCGACCGACGAGCTCCCCCCGGGCTCCGCGGAGGACCCGATGGTGGTCTTCAACGTCACCGATCAGGTGCGCGAGACGATCCAGCAGACGCTCTATGCACAACTCGTCCAGCGCCGCAGTGCCTTTCGCTAGCTGGCCCCAAATCGGTACCGGATCGGTGGACAGGGGTTGATCTCTTGACGAAAACCTCGCTTATCTGTTGCGTTGACGAGGATGTTTGCATTCTTGCTAACGGGTCGGTAGCGTCGCCTTGTAGTAAGTGGGTCGATCAATCACTGGGACGCGGCTAAACCTCGGGGGCACGAGGTTTCAGCCGCGTTTTGTTTGCTTGCCCACAACCCATTCATCCCCGAAGGGAGCCCCAACATGTTCGCTGCAGTCTTCTCACTCGTCGGTGTCCTTGGCCGTCTCGTCAACTCCATGGTCAACTCCATGGCGGTCAACTCGATGGTCAACTCGATGGCGGTCAACTCCATGGCCGTCGCCAGCATGGTCAACTCCATGGTGAACAGCATGGTCAACTCGATGGCCGTCAACTCGATGGTCAACAGCATGGTCAACTCGATGCTGGTCAACTCGATGGCGGCCGTCTCGATGGTCAACTCGATGGCGATCAACCTCGTCGCCGTCAGCGCCGTGCTGGGAAATTGCCTGCTCGGCTTGATCTTCTGAGCCGCTAGACTCTCCACTAGCGATGCGGTCTGCCGACCGTCTCGCCGCTAAATAAAGCGAATAAGTCCTGGGGTTTACTTGGCGCGCGCTGACACGGGTTGCTAATGGTCATTTGTCAGTAATGACCGACGTCGGGCTATTGTCGAATGTGGTCTGCTCGGGTATTGCGGTGGACCGCAATACCTGCGGCCACTGCGCCCATCACCGCACTCACCGCAGCACTGATGAGGCCGACCCGGATGGCCCAACGGTGATTGCGGTAGTCGCGGATCTGCCAGCCCTGTTCCTCGGCGTGCTCGGCCAACCGGCCGTCGGGATTGATCGCGCAGGGATGGCCGACGAGCGAGAGCATCGGCATGTCGTTGAACGAGTCGGAGTAGGCGAAGCAGCGGGCGAGATCGAGCCGGTGCTCGTGGGCCAGATCGCGGACCGCGTCGGCCTTGGCCTGCCCGTGCAGCAACTCGCCGCGC
Source organism: Propionibacteriaceae bacterium (assembly GCA_050996715.1). GTDB lineage: Bacteria > Actinomycetota > Actinomycetes > Propionibacteriales > Propionibacteriaceae > Microlunatus. The sequence continues at coordinate 58,267 of JBPCRP010000060.1, read as the reverse complement.
AAGCGCCCGGTGTAGACACCCTCGACGTGCTCGGCGGTGGTCCCCACCGCACCGGTCAGCCCGAGCCGGGCGGCGATGATGGCCGCGACCTCGATGGGGGCGGCGGTGACGAGCCACACCTGCTGTCCCACGTCGAGGTGGAGCTGGGCGATGGCCCGGGTGCCCGGCCAGATCCGCCGGCCGATGGACTCCTCGTAGATCTCCTCGCCGGCCTCCTGGAGCTCGGTGACGGTGTGACCGGCGATGAAGGAGAGCGTGGCCTCACGGGCCTGTCGGATGTGCTCGGGGTTCTCCCGGCCGACCAGCTGGAAGTACACCTGCAGCCACAGGCCCTTGGCGATCAGCCGGGCCGGGAAGAACCCCCGGCGGTAGAGGCCCTTGGCCAAGTGGAACAGCGATGCGCCCTTCACCACGGTGTTGTCGAGGTCGAAGAAGGCGGCGGCTCGGGGGTCGACCGCGATCACGGCCTCGGTCGGTGTCCCCTCGACGAGCAGCTCGCCGGACTCGGTCCCTTCGGCGGGCGGGTCGGGTACCTGCCCCCTCGGCTCGGCGCCCGCCGCTGCGTCGATCAGCCGGGCCGGTGCGGGATCCGACCTCTGCTCACCCGCCATGGGGCTCACCCTAACCGCCACCCCCTCGCGAGCCTGCGGTGCCGCGCATGCGCCGTGGCCGTATGGGAGACTCGCGTGGTGTCGAACCCGGTTCCGACGGGCGGGTCAGCGCGTGAACGTCCACCCGCCGTCGTGTCGTCCCCGCTGGCCAACGTCGCCCAGACCCTGACCCGGCACGCCCGCCAGCGGCCCGACGCCATCGCCGGCCTGGTCGCCTCGCACCGGGTGGCGCTGCTCGGACCGGCCGACGTCGACTTGGTCCTCGGCTCCTCCAGCGGCTCGGTGCGGAAGGGTCAGCTGCGACGCCAGCTCGCCGGACCCGGAGACCTACCCGGTCTCGGCTTCGAGCCGGAGCCAAGCACGGTCCTGGTCGGCGCGTCGTGACCGCTCGGGTCCGGGTGCTCAGCCGGGCGGGTTGCCACCTCTGCGACGTGGTCGTCGAGGTGGTGGCCGAGGTCTGCGCCGAGACGGGCGACCGGTACGAGGTGGACGACGTGGACGCCGACCCCGAACTCCGCCGCCGCTTCAGCGACCAGGTCCCGGTGACCTTCGTCGACGGCCGCCAGCACGACTTCTGGCGCGTCGATCCGGACCGGCTCCGGGCAGCCTTGCGCGCCTGATCGGTGCGCTGTCGATCCGCGTGCGCCCACCGTCAGGATGCGGCCACCTTTTCTCGGCGCCCCCGCGGACGTCGTACAGTGGCTAGGCCCCGACCGAGCGCCGAGGGTGACGAGCGAAAGGACCCAGCGATGGCGGAGAGCCGGTTGGCCCCGCCGAATGTGTCCTCGGTCAGCCTCAGCGCGCTCGAGTTCACGCCGTCGCGCGACACCCCGGGTGCGACGATCGCCCGTCTGCCCGGCTATCTGCGCGCTCTGGCCGCCCTGGCCGACGCCGGAATCGCCACGGTGAGCAGCGGGACGCTCGCCCAGACCGCCGGGGTCAGTCCCGCGCAGCTCCGCAAGGACCTGTCCTACCTCGGGTCGTACGGCACCCGGGGCATTGGCTACGACGTGGCCTACCTGCAGTTCCAGATCGGTCGAGAAGTCGGTTCCACCCAGCTCTGGCCGGTGATCATCGTCGGGCTCGGCAACCTCGGCCGCGCGCTGGCCCACTACACCGGATTCGGGGCGCGTGGTTTCCGGGTGGTCGCGCTGGTCGACGCCGCCCCCGATCAGGTCGGTCGTCGTATCGACGACCTCACGGTGCTCGACGTGGCCCAGCTCGAACAGACGGTGGCGAGCACGGGGGCGCGGATCGCCGTCGTCGCCACCCCGGCGGAGGCGGCCCAGGGCGTGTGTGACCGGCTCGTCGCCGCCGGCGTGACCAGCATCCTCAACTTTGCCCCGAGCGTGCTGTCGGTGCCCGAGTCGGTGACGGTACGCAAGGTCGACCTCGGCCAGGAGCTACAGATCCTGGCGTATCACGAGTCTCGGCGTGCCGACCCACTCGTTGCTCCCGTCGCCGAACCGGCCACGCCGCATCCCGGCGAAGGCACCGGAGCGAATCACGGCGTCGGCAGCATCGGGGCCGAGCTCCGGGCGCCGGCGAAGTACCGGGCACCGACGACCCACAGGGCACCGACGAGTGGAGGAAAGGAGGGACGTCGACGGTGAGCATCTTGGTCGTGAGCGTCTCCCACAAGACGACGAGCATCGAGGACCTCGCGCAGGTGGCGATGGACCTCGACACGTCGGTGAAGCTGGCCGGGGCCCTGGTGGCCGGCGAGCACGTCGACGAGGCGGTCGTGCTCTCCACGTGCAACCGCACCGAGATCTACACCAGCGTCGTGCGCTTCCACGCCGGACTGGACGAGGTGACCGCGGAGGTCGCCCGGGTCACCGGCCGCGACGTCGACCGGCTGCGGAGCACCTGCGGCGTCTACTTCGACGAGGCTGCCGTCGCCCACACCTTCGGCGTCGCCTCCGGACTGGACTCGATGGTTTTGGGGGAGAACCAGATCCTCGGCCAGGTCCGCGCCGCGCTCACCGGCTGCCAGCTGCAGGGCACGGTCGGCACCGTCCTCAACGCCTTGTTCCAGCAGGCGATCCGGGTCGGTAAACGCGTGCAGACCGAGACCGAGGTCGGCGGCGCCGGGCGGTCCCTGCTCGGGGCCGGGCTGCAGGCCCTCGGCCACCTCACGGGACCGATCGCCGGTCGTCGGGTCGCTGTCGTCGGTGCCGGGTCGATGGCGGCGCTCGCCGCCCGGACGGTGGTGGCCCAGAACGGCGAGGTCCTGCTGGTCAACCGCACCCTCGCCCGGGCCGAGTACCTGGCCGCGGCGGTCGGCGGTAGGGCGCTGCCGCTGGACCGCCTGGCCGAGGCACTGGCCGACGTCGACCTGGTGATCACCTGCACCGGGGCGCGGGGAACCGTGATCGGCGCCGACTCCCTGACCGGGACGAGCGTGCGCGGGGTCCTCGACCTCGCCCTCCCGGCCGACGTGGCTCCCGAGGTGGGCCTCACGGTGCCGCTGGTCAACCTGGCGAGCCTGCTGGCGGCCGATCAGGACCACGGCGGTCCCGAGGTCGAGGCGGCGCGCGAGCTGGTCCGCGGTGAGGTCAACGACTTCCTGGGCGTACGGCGTGCAGCCCAGGTCGCGCCGACCGTCGTCGCCTTGCGGACCATGGCCACTGACGTGATGACCGCCGAGCTGACCAGGTTGGACGCGCGGCTGCCCGGTCTGACCGAGGGCCAGCGGTCCGAGGTGCACCGTGCCGTCCGGCGGGTGGTGGAGAAGCTGCTGCACGCGCCGACCGTACGCGTGCAGGAGTACGCCGCCGACCCGGACGCCACCGACTACGCCGCTGCGCTGCGCGAGCTGTTCGCGCTGGACCCGCAGGCCGTCGCCGCGGTGATGTCGGCGAAGGCGTCTTGACCGCAGGCGGGTCCGGGTTGGCCAAGGATCTCGAGCCGATCCGGCTCGCGGCCCGGACCTCACCGCTGGCCCGGGCTCAGGTCGACCTGGTCGGGGCAGCGCTGCTCGCGCAGGGCCAGCCCTGGACCTTCGTCCCGGTCACCACGGTGGGGGACGTCGATCAGCGCGAGCTGACCCAGATCGGCGGCACGGGCGTCTTCGTCACCGGCGTCCGCCGGGCGGTGGTCGAGGGTCGGGCCGACGTGGCCGTACATTCGCTGAAGGACCTGCCGACCGCCCCCGAGCCTGCGCTCGCCCTCGCCGCCGTACCGGAGCGGGCCGACGTCGCCGACGTGCTGGTCGGACGCACCCTGGACCAGCTGCGCGACGGCGACCGGATCGGAACTGGTTCGCCCCGGCGGGCTGACCAGCTCCGCGACTGGGCGGCTCGGCACGGGCTGGAGATCTCGGTGCTGCCGATCCGGGGCAACGTGAACACCCGGCTGCAGCAGGTGCGGGACGGCCGGATGCACGCGGTGATGCTGGCCGCGGCCGGACTGGCCCGGCTGGGCCACCTCGATCCGCGGGCGCTGGAGCCCGACGGCACCCTGCGGGTGCGCTCGGGTGCGGACTCCGACGAGGCCGGGCTGGTGGCCGAACGGCTCGGTTTCGACGTGGTGCTGCCGGCCCCTGGCCAGGGGGCGCTCGGACTGGAGTGCCGGGCGAACGCCGATTCGCGGATTTACGCTGTTCTGACTAGGCTCGACCATGGCGTCACTCGGGCAGAAGTCCTCGCTGAGCGCACTTTCTTGCGCGTTCTGGAGGCCGGCTGCACGGCACCGGTGGGCGCCCGCGCCACGATCGACTCGAGCCATCCTGATGGCTTCGACCTGACCGTGACCGCGGTGGTAGGTACGACCTGGACAGGTTCCGACCCGCACCGTCGGTCGTCAGCGGCACCGCTGCTGCGACTGAGCGGACGCGGGTCGTCCGACCAGCCCGAGGAGGTGGGCGCTCAGCTCGCCCGCACGGCGCTGACCGATCTGTCTTGACCGCGTCTGCCGCACCGAGTGAGGTGAGAAGCAGGTCGAGAACCGGTGCCGGTCAGCGTACGACCCCTGAGATCTGGGCGCGCAGCCAGGTCCCCGATGCAACACTCCGCGCACACAACTGAATGGCGGCAGGTGCCACCGATCTCGCCCGACCACCGTGTCAACGGTGTCGGGACGAGACAGCGCACGAGACAACGTCTGGACCGTCGGCCGGTCCGGCGAACACGAGAACGCGAGAACAGCCTTGACCACAACGTCAGCCCCGTCCGCCCGCAAGAGCCGTACGCCGTCGTCGTCCGCGGCCTCGAACGCTTCGGTGTCCGCAGCTCGCGGCCGGGTGATCTTCGTCGGTACCGGTCCGGGTGACCCTGACCTGCTCACCCTCGGGGCGATCGCGGCCCTTGCCGACGCGGGCGCGGTCATCCTCGACACCGAGCGCCAGCAAGAGATCCTCGCGCACCCGGCGATCAAGATCGCCGATGACGCCGAGGTCGCCACCCTGGGCCTCTCCGAGGCCGGCAAGCCTCTCACCCCGTCTGCCCGAGCCAAGGTCGTGATCAAGCACGCGACCTCCGGCTTGCGGGTGGTGCGGCTGGTGACCGGGGATCCGTTCTTGGACAACGGTGTCGCCGAAGAGGCTGCCGCCTGTGTCCGCGGCGGGGTGCACTTCGAGGTGGTACCGGGCGTCTCCAGCCTGACCGCCGTGCCCGAGTACGCCGGTATCGACCTGCACAATGCCGGTGGCGTGCACTTCGTCTCCTGCACCGAGGGCAAGTTCAGCAAGGCCTCCTCGACCGAGTGGGCCGGCGTCGCCACCTTGGTGGTCAGCACCCGCGCCGGGATGACGGCTGAGTTCGTCGACGTCGCGCTGTCGGCCGGTCGGGCCGCCGAGGAGACCGCCCTGGTCACCTTCCACGGCGGCAGCACCGAGCAGTCCAGCCTCGCCACGTCGCTGACCGACCTGGTCGCCGCGGTGAAGTCGATGAAGGCGCCGGCCGGCGAGCTGGTGCACATCACCCTCGGTCGGGCGGTCGAGAACCGCGACGAGCTGAGCTGGTATGAGACCAAGCCGCTGTTCGGCTGGCGCGTGCTGGTGCCACGGACCAAGGACCAGGCCGTCCAGCTCGCTACCCGTCTGCGGACCTATGGCGCGCACAGCGAGGAGGTGCCGACCATCTCGGTCGAGCCGCCGCGCAGCCCGCTGCAGATGGACAAGGCCATCCGTGGCCTGGTCGAGGGCCGCTACGAGTGGATCGCCTTCACCTCCACCAACGCCGTCCGGGCGGTCCGGGAGAAGTTCGAGGACTACGGCCTCGACGCCCGCGCCTTCTCCGGACTCAAGGTCGCCGTGGTCGGTGAGGCCACCGCCGCCGCCCTGCAGGCGTGGGGGATCGAGCCTGACCTGCGACCCAGCGACGAGCAGTCGGCCGCCGGGCTCGCCGCCTCCTGGCCGCCGTACGACGAGGTGCTGGACCCCATCAACCGGGTCTTCCTGCCGCGCGCCGACATCGCCACCGAGACGTTGGCTGCCGGGCTGATCGCGCTGGGCTGGGAGGTCGAGGACGTCACGGCCTACCGCACCGTCCGGGCAGCCCCGCCGCCCGCCCCGGTGCGCGAGGCGATCAAGACCGGGAAGTTCGACGCGGTCGTGTTCACCTCGTCCTCCACGGTGCGCAACCTGGTCGGCATCGCCGGCAAGCCGCACACCGGCACGGTCATCGCCGCCATCGGGCCGGCCACGGCGAAGACCTGTGAGGAGCACGGGCTGCGGGTCGACGTCGTCGCAACCAAGCCGTCGGCCACCGAGCTTGCCGACGCCCTCGCTGCCTTCGCCGCCGAGCGCCGCGACGCCCTGGTGGCCTCGGGCCAGCAGGTGCTCAAGCCGTCCCAGCGTCGGGTCGGCACCCGCCGCCGTCCGTGACGCCGACCAGTCAGGTTCTGCCGGCTTTCTGCGGCGTGTCGGACACGAAGTGACTGGTCGGCAACCGCCGGTGGTGCGTCCGCGTCGACTGCGGACCACCCCGGTGTTGCGGGCCCTGGTCGCCGAGACCACGGTCGCGCCCCGCCAACTGGTCCTGCCGCTGTTCGTCGCCGAGGGCCTGGACGCACCTCGCGCGATCAGCTCGATGCCCGGGGTCGTCCAGCACACCCTCGACTCCGTCCGCGCGGTCGCGGTCGAGGCGGCCGCCGCCGGCCTGGCCGGGGTGATGCTCTTCGGCGTCCCCACCGACGCCCACAAGGACGCGACCGGGACCCAGGCCCTGGCCGCCGACGGCATCCTGAACGCCGCGATCGGCGTCGTCCGGTCCGAGGTCGGCGACTCGACGCTGGTGATGACCGACGTCTGCCTGGACGAATTCACCGACCACGGCCACTGCGGCGTTCTGGACGATCATGGCTACGTCGACAACGACGCCACCGTCGAGATCTACGCCGAGATGGCCCGGGCGCACGCCGCCGCCGGCGCCCACGTGGTGGCGCCCAGCGGGATGATGGACGGCCAGGTCGGGGCCCTCCGGGCGGCCCTGGACGGCGACGGCCGGACCGACGTGGCGATCCTGGCCTACGGCGCGAAGTACGCCTCCGCATTCTACGGGCCCTTCCGTGAGGCCGTGGGCAGCTCGCTGCGGGGGGACCGCAAGACCTACCAGCAGGACCCGGCCAACCTCCGCGAGGCGTTACGCGAGGTCGCCCTCGACGTCGCCGAGGGAGCGGACATGATCATGGTGAAGCCCGCCCTGGGGTACCTCGACGTGATCCGCGCCGTGCGTGAGGTCGTGGACGTGCCGGTGGCGGCGTACAACGTGTCCGGGGAGTACGCGATGGTGCACGCGGCGGCGGCGAACGGCTGGATCGACCGGGACCGGGCGATCGCCGAGACGCTGACGTCGATCCGCCGGGCCGGGGCCGACATCGTGCTGACGTACTGGGCTCTGGAGTACGCCCGTACTGCGGCCTAGGTCGTCGTGGTCGGGTTCGCGTCCGGCCGGGGTGTCGAATGCTCGGCTAGTGCCCTCCCTCGCTGGCGCTCCGGCTCCCGCCAAACCCTCGCCACACCCGCCACGCCTCGCCTTCGACACCCCGGCCCCGGTCGACCCTCGACTGATGGGGGGAGGGGGCATGCGGTCACGTTCGGGAGGGATGAATCGTCACCCACGTGCTGACTGAGGCCGAAGAAGGGAGTACCGACGATGAAGACCATGACCTGTCGCCAGCTGGGAGGTCCTTGCGACCTCGTGCACCGGGGGGAGACCGCCGACGAGGTGATCAAGGCCCAGGACCGGCACCTGAAGGAGGCGGAGAAGTCCAGGGACGCGAGCCACCAGGCCGCCCGCGACGCGATGAAGGGCCGCTGGCGCCACCCCAAGAAGTCGATGGACTGGTACCGCGACACCAAGCAGGCTTTCGCAGAGCTGCCCGGGGACTGAACCCCGGCGTAGCGGCGCTCGGACGTTGCGAGTGCGCAGGTGTGGTGGTCTCGTCGGACGCGAAGAGACCGTATGTGCGTTCTCACAGGGGTTGGAGAGGCGGATCGGTCGGGGGCGCACGTAGGCTCGGCGCACCATGACCACGACCGACGCCAGTCCTGTTCGCACGAGCGCCGACGCAACCAGCGCCGCGTACTTTGCGCGGGCGCAGGAAGTCATTCCGGGTGGGGTCAACAGCCCCGTCAGAGCCTTTCGGTCGGTCGGGGGGACGCCGCGGTTCATCGCCGCGGCACACGGGCCCTATCTGGTCGACGTCGACGGGAACGAGCTCGTCGACCTGATCTGCTCGTGGGGGCCGATGCTGTTGGGTCACGCGCATCCTGAGGTCCTCGAGGCGGTGGCGACCGCCGCCCAGCGCGGCACTTCCTATGGCGCACCCACTCTCGCCGAGGTCGAGCTGGCGGCCGAGATCGTCGACCGCACCCCGGTCGAGCAGGTCCGATTGGTCAACAGCGGCACCGAGGCGACCATGACCGTGCTTCGGCTGGCGCGCGGGATCACCGGTCGAGACAAGATCGTCAAGTTCGCCGGTTGCTATCACGGGCACGTCGACGCGTTGCTCGCCGCCGCCGGCTCAGGCGTCGCGACGCTGGCCATCCCGGGAACGCCAGGGGTCACCGTGGCCACCACCAACGACACCATCGTGCTGCCCTACAACGACCGGGCCGCCGTCACCGCGGCCTTCACCGCCTACGGCCATCAGATCGCTGCGGTGATCACCGAGGCCGCCGCCGGCAACATGGGGATCATCCCGCCCAACATCCAGGACGGTCAAGGCTTCAACGACTTCCTGCTGCAGACCGCCCACGAGCACGGGGCGCTGCTGATCTCCGACGAGGTGATGACCGGGTTCCGGATCACCAGCCAGGGCCAGTACGGCATCGACGGCACCGTCGCTGACCTCTTCACCTACGGCAAGGTGATGGGGGGCGGCTTTCCGGCCGCGGCGTTCGGCGGGCCCGCCGCGCTGATGGAGCACCTCGCCCCCACCGGCGGGGTCTACCAGGCCGGCACCCTGTCGGGGAACCCCGTCGCCACTGCCGCCGGGCTCGCCACCCTGCGGCTGGCCACCGACCAGGTGTACGCCCACGTCGACCGTGCGGCAGCTCTCCTCCAGGCCGAGCTCGCCTCGGCGCTGCGGGCCGCCGGCGTTCCGCACGTCATTCAGGCCGCCGGGAACTTGTTCAGCGTGTTTTTCGTGCCCGAAGGTGTCGAGACGGTGCCGAACTACGCCGTCGCCCAGACCCAGTCCAGCACTGCCTACGCGGCGTTCTTCCACGCCATGCTCGACGCGGGGGTCTACCTGCCGCCGAGTGCCTACGAAGGCTGGTTCTTGTCGGCGGCGCACGACGACGCCGCCCTCGACCGGGTGGTCGCTGCACTCCCGCACGCGGCTCGGCGGGCCGCGGCGGCGCGCTGATCACGGCTCCGGGGGAAGGGGCCCGACGTGGGAAGATCGGGGCAGTACCGGGTCGACGCCAGCAAGGTGGACGGCAGCAGGGTCGACGGCAGGATCGAGAGGACATCGCGATGGCGCTGGTGAACGGCGGCGGGGAGCGGGACGGTCGGCGTACGGTCGTCCACCTGGTCCGTCACGGGGAGGTCGAGAACCCCACCGGTGTGCTCTACGGGCGGTTGCCGGACTTTCATCTGTCCGTGCTCGGCCGGGCGATGGCCGAGCGGCTCGGCGAGTACTTCGCTCCGCTGCACGAGCAGGGTCGGATCACCCACCTGCGGTGTTCGCCGCTGGAGCGCGCCCAGGAGACGATGGACCCGATCCAGACGCTGATCGGGCTGCCCGTGGTCACCGACGGCCGGGTCATCGAGGCCGACAATCGGCTCGAGGGGCAGCGGGTCGGGCTCAACCGCGCCGCGCTCAGGAACCCGCGCAACTGGGTGCTGTTCCGTAACCCGTTCACGCCGTCCTGGGGCGAGCCGTACGTGCAGATCGCCGCCCGGATGCGCGCCGCGATCGCCGATGCGGCCGCGGCCGCCGCCGACGCCGCCACCGACGGCAGCGGCGGGGAGGCCGTCATCGTCAGCCACCAGCTACCCATCTGGGTGTCCCGGCTCGCGGCGGAGGGGCGACGGTTCTGGCACGACCCGCGGCGTCGCGAGTGCACCCTGGCCAGCGTCACCTCGTTCACCTTGATCGAGCGCCGGGTGTCCGCGGTGACCTACACCGAGCCCGCCAGGGACCTGCTGCCCCAGCGGCTCGCGCAGGGCTTCGTCGCCGGCGCATGACCAGCTCGCGTACGCCGGCCCGCGCCCGGTCGGTCGTCCCCCTGCTCCTGGTGCTCGCCCTGGTCGGGCTGACCGGCTGCTCGGGGTCGAGTTCCCGGCCCCAGGACAGTGGTGGCGGGTTCGTCACCGGCAACAATTTGACCCAGGTCGCGCCGGCGGACCGGGTGCCCGCCCCTGAGCTGACGGGGCCCCGGCTCGGCTCCGACCAGCCGCTCTCGAGCACCGCCTACGCCGGTCAGGTCCTCGTGGTAAACGTGTGGGGCTCCTGGTGCGCGCCCTGCCGGGCCGAGGCTAAGGGCCTGCAGGCGGCGAGCGAACAGACCAAGGGCGTCGCCCAGTTCCTGGGCATCAACAGCCGGGACGCCGATCCGGCCCCGGCGGAGGCGTTCGTCCGGGTGCAGAAGGTCACCTACCCGAGCTTGTACGACCCCAACGGCACCCAGCTGGTCAAGTTCGCCGAGCTGCCGCCCAACGCGATCCCCTCGACGGTCATCATCGACAAGCAGGGTCGGATCGCGGCCCGGGTGGTGGGCACGATCTCCCCGACGAGCCTGGTCGACCTGATCGACGACGTGGCGGCGGGCAAGTGAGCTCGGTGCTGGTGCCGCTCGTGGTCCCGCTGTTCTCCCTCGCCGACCTCGGGATGTGGTCGCAGAACGCCGTCGGCGGCTCGATGCTGCTGGCCCTGCCGGTCGCCCTGGCGGCCGGCCTCGTCTCCTTCTTCTCGCCCTGCGTCGTGCCGCTGCTGCCCGGTTACATCTCCTACGCCACGGGGCTGAGTGCGGCCGAGGTCGTCGACGGACGGGGCAAGCGCGGTCGGGTGCTGGCCGGCACCGGGCTCTTCGTGCTCGGTTTCGCGCTCGTCTTCGTGGCCAGCGGCGCGCTGGTCGGATCGCTGGGTCAGCTGCTGTTCGGGCACCGGATGGTGCTGACCCGGATCCTCGGGGTGGTCGCCATCGTGCTCGGGCTGGTCTTCGCCGGGCTGCTCCCGCTCGGCCGCCGCGACCTGCGGTTCTCCCGGGTGCCCCGGGTGGGGATCGCCGCAGCGCCCCTGCTCGGCGTGGTGTTCGGGCTGGGGTGGACGCCGTGCATCGGCCCGACCCTCGGTGTGGTCTACACCCTGGCCATCAACGAGGGCAGCGCGCTGCGCGGTGGTCTGCTGGCCTTCGTGTACGCGCTGGGTCTCGGCATCCCGTTCGTGCTCGCGGGCCTGGCGTTCAGCCGGATGGCGCGGACCGTGACGTTCTTGCGCCGTCACCAGCTCGCCCTGCTCCGGATCGGTGGCGGTCTGCTCGTCGTCGTCGGTCTGCTGCTCGTCACCGGCGTCTGGGATCAGCTGATGAACGAGGCCCGCCAGCTCGTCTCCAGCTTCCGGCCGGTCATCTGAGGGGCATGACATGACCGACACCGACACCCGTCCGACGAGCTCCCTGGATCCCGGTCCGGATCCCGGCCCCGAGACCGGCCCCGAGACCAGCGCCGAGGAGCGCAACCGCCGGGACCAGCGCGCCTCCGGGGCGCCGTCCCTCGGCCCAGGCGAGGCCCTGCGCTTCGTCTGGACGCAGCTCACCTCGATGCGCACGGCGCTGGTGCTGCTTTTCGCCCTCGCCCTGGCCGCAATCCCGGGCTCGCTGATCCCGCAGCGTTCCATCGGCCCCATCCGGGTGTCGGAGTGGATCCGCACCCACCCGAGGTTGGGGCCGATCTACGACAAGGTCGGGCTCTTCCAGGTCTACAGCTCGCCGTGGTTCTCAGCGATCTACCTGCTGCTGTTCGTGTCCCTGCTCGGCTGCATCATCCCGCGAGTCATGGTCTATGCCCGGGCCCTGCGCGCCGAGCCGACGCGGACCCCGCGCCGCCTGACCCGGCTCCCGGTCAGCCGGACGGCCGAGGTCCACGAGGCGCCCGGGATCGTCCTGGACCGGGCCGAGGCGGCGCTGCGCGCGTCTCGCTACCGGGTCCGCCGCCGTACCGACGAGCACGGCGACTCGGTGTCAGCCGAGCGCGGCTACCTGCGGGAGGCGGGCAACCTCGTCTTTCACGTCAGCCTGATCGTCGTGCTGCTCGGGGTGGCGATCACCAGCCTGATCGGCTACCGCGGCAGTGCGGTGGTCGTGGTCGGCAACGGGTTCTCCAACAGCTCCAGCCAGTACGACGACTTCACCTCGGGCGGCGCGTTCCACGAGTCCATGCTCAAACCGTTCACCGTGGTCGTGAAGAAGTTCGTCGTCCGCTTCGAGACCGGTGCCGTGCAGACCGGCGCGGCACGGCAGTTCACCGCCACCATGCAGGTGACCGACGCGCCGGGCGCCACCCCGACGACCGAGACGCTTGAGGTGAATCATCCCCTGACCGTCGACGGCACCACGGTGCACCTGCTCGGTCACGGGTACGCGCCGGTGGTCACCGTCACCGACGGCCACGGCGACGTGGCCTACTCCGGCCCGGTCCCCTTCCTGCCCCAGGACGGCAACTTCACCTCGGTCGGCGTGATCAAGGTCCCCGACGGCCGGCCGGACCGGCTCGCGTTCCAGGGGATCTTCGTCCCGTCCGGGATCGAGGGCGGGCCGCCGAAGTCGATCTTCCCCGACTGGCTGAACCCGCTGCTTTACCTGAACGCCTACGCCGGTCCGCCGAAGGTGGAGACGGGGACTCCCGAAAGCATCTACTCCCTCGACGCCACCGGCCTGACCCAGTTCAAGAACAACGACCAGCCGCTCCGGTTCGCCCTGAAGCCGGGGCAGACCCAGCAGTTGCCGGACGGGAAAGGCTCGATCCGCTTCGACGGCGTCGACCGTTGGGTGAAGCTGCAGATCGGGTACGCCCCGGGCATTCCGTTGATCGTCGGCGCCGTGGCCGTGGCCGTCACCGGATTGTGCCTGTCGTTGTTCATCCGGCCACGCCGGATCTGGGTCCGAGCCAAGGCCCAGGCCGTCGTCGGAGCCGGGCCCACCGGGACCGACGACCCGGAGGCCTCAACGCGTACGCTGATCGAGTTGGGCGGCCTGGACCGCGCCGACGCCCGGACCGGCCTCGACGACGATCTCGACGAGCTGACCCGGGTGACCGCCGGGCCGACCGCGACCCCGGTCACCCGCACCAAGGAGGACTGAGTGGATCTCGGGACGTATTCGAACCTGGCGATGGTGAGCGCCACCGTCGTCTACCTGCTCGCCGTCTTCGCCCACTCGGCGGAGTGGGCGTCGGCCCGCAAGGTCGGTACCAGCTCCGGGGAGGCGGTGCTCGCCCCGGCGATGTCCACGCGCGAGCTGGCGATCGTCCCCGCCGCGGGGTCCGGCGGCTCCTATCCGAAGGTCGCTTCGGGCGTCGGCTCCGGTGGCGGCCAGCCCGGCGACCAGAGCGCACGGCTCGACACCTCGGAGCGGATCGACCTCTTCGGTCGTCTCGGCGTCGCCCTCACCGTGGTGGGTTTCCTGCTGGCCGCCGGGGGCATGATCCTTCGCGGGCTGGCCGCGGGGCGGCCGCCGTGGGGCAACATGTACGAGTTCACGACCGCCGCGCTGGTCTTCGCGGTCGCCACCTACCTGGTGCTGGTCGCCCGCAAGGGTGTGCGCTGGCTCGGACTGCCGATGACCCTGCTCGCCACCGTGGGCAACGGCTTGGCGGTCACGGTGTTCTACGTCGCCGTCGCCCCCCTCGTCCCCGCCCTGCACTCGGTCTGGTTCGTCGCCCACATCGTGGCCGCAGCCATCTCAGGTGCGGCGTTCAACGTTGGCGGGGTGGCCTCGATCCTCTATCTGGTCAAGCACCGGGCGGAGACGACGGCGGTGGCGCGGGGCACCGCGGTTACGGGCTATTTGGCCAAGCTCCCCACCACCAAGAGCGTCGACGTGCTGGCGTACAAGTGCCTGGCCTTCGCGTTCCCGGTGTGGACCTTCACCATCGCCGCCGGCGCCGTCTGGGCCGAGTACGCCTGGGGTCGGTTCTGGGGCTGGGACCCGAAGGAGACCTGGGCCCTGGTCACCTGGGTGATCTACGCCTGCTACCTGCACGCCCGGGCCACCGCCGGATGGAAGGGCAGCCGCGCCGCGGTGATCGCGGTCGTCGGGCTGGCCGCCTTCTGGTTCAACTTTATCGGCATCAACCTGCTGGTCAGCGGCCTGCACTCCTACGCGGGCGTCTGAGCCGGTGATCTCGACAGGACCCGCCCGTGCGCGCTGACCGGTTCTCCGACGTTGTCGTCGGTCACGGCGAGGGGCCGGTCTGGTGGCCGGCCGACGGGCTGCGGATCTGTGACGGGTACGCCGGTCGGATCGTCGGTCTCGACGCCGACGGCGGCGTCGTCGGTGCGCTCACCGTCGGCTCCTTCGTCGGTGCCTTCCGGCCGCGTGTCGGGGGTGGGACCGTCGCCGCCGCGAAGCGCTCGTTCGTGCTCGTGGACACCGACGGCACGGTCGGTGACCTCGGGGAGATCTGGGCGGACCCGAGCGTACGGATGAACGACGGCGGCACCGATCCGCAGGGCCGGTTCTACGCCGGTTCGATGCCCGAGCAGCCCGGGACGGGGTCGCTCTACCGGCTGACCCCCCGACCGCACGACGCCCCGCGGCTGGACGTTGTGCTCGAGGGCGTGTCCTGTTCCAACGGCCTGGCGTTCAGCCCCGACGGCCATCGCTGCTACTACATCGACACCCCCACCCACCGGGTCGACGTGTTCGACGTCGACCCGGCCGGGGACTGGCACGACCGTCGCCCGCTCGCGCACCTGGGCGACGCGAACCCGGACGGGATGACCGTGGACACCCAGGGCCATCTCTGGGTCGCCCTGTTCGGCGGCGGCCAGGTGATCTGCCTCGACCCGGGGTCCGGCACGACGCTGGAGGTGATCGAGGTCGAGGGGGCCGCCCAGACCACGGCGTGCACGTTCGGTGGGCCGGATCTCGACCAGTTGTTCATCACCACCTCCGACGAGAACGGGACAGGTGGGCCGGTGGCCGGCTCGGTCTTCGTGGCTCGGCCGGGCGTGACGGGGATCCTGCCGGTGCCGTTCGCCGGCTGACCTAGGGTGGCCGCTGTGGCCTGGTTGGTGCTCGTGATCTCGGGAGTGCTGGAGGCCGTCTGGGCCACCGCGCTCGGCAAGTCAGAGGGGTTCAGCAAGCTGACGCCCTCCCTGGTCTTCCTGGTCGGCGTGACGGCCAGCATGATCGGCCTCGCCTACGCCATGCGCACCCTGCCGGTGGGGACGTCGTACGCCGTCTGGGTGGGGATCGGAGCCACGCTGACGGTGCTCGTCGCGACCGCCACGGGCGAGGAACCGATGTCGGTGCTCAAGGCCCTGTTCCTGCTGATGATCGTCGGCGGGGTGATCGGGCTCAAGGTCCTGCACTGACCGCCGGAGGTGTCCACTCCGTTCACCGAGTGATTTCCCCTGACGTCGGGAGCAAGCGCTCGCTGGGACCCGCCCGCCGACCCCCGTCGTACGATCCGGGCATGGCCTCTGCCCCCCGCGCCGTCGCCGCGCCCCGCCCCTGCCCCGCGAAAGTGGTCAGCGACGACCCGGGACACGCCGTAGCGGCTGTCGACAGTGACCACTTTCGTGTGGACGCGGGGGAGTAGCGTCGGGGTTGTCGGGAGGAGACCCAGATGGCGGTCCACCAGCGAGGTGAGGACGCATCCGCACCCACCGCACCGGTCCCGCCCGACGAGCTGGCGTCGCTGCAGCTGGTGCTCGGCCACCGCGCGGCCAAGGATGCCTTCCCCGATGCGCCGATGGCGGCCGACGTCGCAGCGGCGGCGATCCGCTCGGAGTTGCTTCTGGACGGCAATGCCCGGCTTAATCTCGCCACGTTCGTGACGACGTGGATGGAGCCGGAAGCCGACGCCCTGATCGCGGACGCCCTGGCCAAGAACATGATCGACAAGGACGAATACCCGCAGACCGCAGAACTCGAGCGCCGCTGCGTCAGCATGCTGGCCGACCTGTGGCACGCGCCGCACGCCGGGGTCGGCTGCTCCACGACCGGTTCGAGTGAGGCCGGCATGCTCGGTGGACTGGCGCTCAAGCGGCGTTGGCAGCACGCCCGCCAGGCCCGGTCGCAGTCCAGGGATCGACCCAACCTGGTGCTGGGGATCAACGCGCAGGTCTGCTGGGAGAAGTTCTGCAACTACTTCGAGGTCGAACCCCGGTTCGTGCCGATGCAGGGTGACCGGCTGCACCTGGACGCCGCCGAGGCGGTGGCGCGCTGCGACGAGAACACCATCGGGGTGATGGCCATCCTGGGCTCGACCTTCGACGGCAGCTACGAGCCGGTCGCCGAGATCAGCTCCGCTCTGGACGAGCTGGCCGAGCGGACCGGGATCGACGTGCCGATCCACGTCGACGGTGCGTCGGGCGCGATGGTTGCCCCGTTCCTCGACCTCGACCTGCGCTGGGACTTCCGGCTGCCCCGGGTGGCCTCGATCAACACCTCGGGACACAAATACGGGAAGGTCTACCCCGGGGTGGGGTGGATCGTCTGGCGGGACGAGGCCGGCCTGCCCGACGACCTCGTCTTCCGAGTGAACTACCTGGGCGGCGAGTTGCCCACCTTCGCGTTGAACTTCTCCCGACCCGGAGCGCAAGTGATCGCGCAGTACTTCGAGTTCCTCCGGCTGGGGCGCGAGGGGTTCCGGGCCGTGCAGCAGTCGTGCCGGGATGTGGCCACCTCGCTGGCCGGTCGGATCGGGGACCTGGCCGAGTTCGAGCTGGTCACCGACGGCAGCGAACTGCCGGTCTTCGCCTTCAGGGTCGCCGACCAGGTGAGCGCCTTCGACGTCTTTGACGTGTCCCGGCGGCTGCGCGAACGCGGGTGGCTCGTGCCGGCGTACCGCTTCCCCGCCGACCGTCAGGACCTGCTGGCGCTGCGGGTGGTCATCCGGGAGGGCAACGTAGACCTGATGGACCTGTTCTTCGACGACCTCGTCCGGCTCGTCGCGGAGCTGAACGCGCAGTCCGGCCCGGCCGCGACGCCCAACCGGACCGCGTTCCACCACTGAGGCGGAGGCGCCGGTCGCAGCAACCACAACGTTCCGCGTGAGCCCGACCCGTCGCTCCTAGACTGAGTCGATGCGCCACTACGACCTCTGCATCATCGGCTCCGGCTCGGGGAACTCGTTGCTCGACGAGCGGTTCGCGGGCCTCGACGTGGCCATGGTGGAGAAGGGCGTCTTCGGGGGCACCTGCCTCAACGTCGGCTGCATCCCCACCAAGATGTTCGTGCTGCCGGCCGACCTGGCGAGCAGTCCCGCCGAAGCAGGCCGGCTCGGGGTCGACCTACGCTTCGCCGGCGCCGACTGGCCGGCCATCCGGGACCGGATCTTCGGTCGGATCGACCCGATCTCGGCGGCGGGGGAGAAGTACCGGGCCGAGGGCACACCCAATCTCACCCTGTACCGCGGCGAGGCCACGTTCACCGACCTGATGACCCTCGACACCGGGACGGGCGAGACGATCACCGCCGACCGCTTCGTGATCGCCGCCGGCAGCCGGGCCACGGTCCCGCCCATCCGTGGCCTCCAGGACGCGCCGTACTACACCTCCGACACCGTGATGCGACTGCCCGAGCTGCCCCAGAGCATGATCATCATCGGCGGCGGTTACATCGCGGCCGAGTTCGCCCACGTCTTCGCGGCCTTCGGTACGGCGGTGACCGTGCTGGTCCGCGGAACCGCGATGCTGCGCGACGAGGACCACGAGATCTCCACCCGCTTCACCGAGCTGATGGCCGCCCGGGTCGACCTGCGTCGCGGTACCGAGGCCCAACAGGTGGAGCGGCTGGAGGGCGATCGGGTCCGGGTCACCACCGGGGAGGGCGAGGTGCTGGAGGCTGACGTGCTCTTGGTGGCCACCGGCCGCCGCCCCAACGGGGATCTGCTGAAGGTCGCCGGGACCGGAGTCGAGCTGGACGGCAACCATCGGGTCGTGGTCGATCGCCACCAGCGGACCCGGGTGCCCGGGATCTTCGCCCTCGGCGACGTCAGCACCCACCACCAGCTCAAGCACGTGGCCAACCACGAGATGCGCGTCGTCCGGCACAACTTGCTGCACCCGCACGAGATGATCGAGAGCGACCACCGGTTCGTCCCGCACGCCGTCTTCTCAGAGCCACAGGTGGCCTCGGTGGGGCTCACCGAGCAGCGGGCTCGCGAGTCCGGCGTCGACTACGTCGCGGTGACCCAGGAGTACGGTTCGGTGGCCTACGGCTGGGCGTTGGAGGACGACGACCACTTCTGCAAGCTGCTGGCCGACCCGGTCTCCGGGCAGCTGCTCGGCGGCCACCTCATCGGCCCCCAGGCCTCGACGTTGATCCAGCCGCTGATCCAGGCGATGAGCTTCGGGCTCGGGGCACGCGAGATGGCCACGGGGCAGTACTGGATTCACCCGGCCCTGCCCGAGGTGATCGAGAACGCGCTGCTCGCGCTCCCGCTGCACTGACGCCGCTGCTGCGGTGCCGAGCTCCAGCCGGCTCGGACGGAAGGGTGAAACGCGCCCGAAACCACGCGGACGTTAGGTTAGCCCGCGAGCCAGGCGATGGGCGTCTGGCCAGGGGCCGCTGAGGAGACGCGATGCTCGCGCCGTCGGACACCGAGAAGCTGCTGCAGGCCGTCGCTGGGATGGTCGCCCGCGATCGGCTCGCCCGTGGGGTCAAGCTCAACTACCCCGAGTCGGTCGCCTTGCTCAGCACCTGGGTGATCGAACGGGCTCGCGAGGGCCGCGGTGTCGCCGACCTGATGGTCGCCGGCCGCGAGGTGCTCGGCCGCGACGAGGTGATGGACGGGGTGGCTGAGCTGATTACCGACGTCCAGGTCGAAGCGACCTTCCCCGACGGACGCAAGCTCGTCACCTTGCACCACCCCATCTCCTGACACGATCCGATCAGACGTTCCGACCCGAGAAGACCTGAGCAGAAGGAGCCAGCCATGGCGGGCAGCAGCAGCACGGGGCCGGGCGCGATCCGGGTCGCCGAGGGTGACCTCGAGCTCAACGCCGATCGCACCCCCGATGAGCGGGCGGAGCTGAGGATCACCAACACCGCCGACCGCCCCATCCAGATCGGGTCGCACATCCACCTCCCCGACACCAACGCCGGGCTGGCCTTCGACCGTGAGCTCGCGCGCGGCTTCCGACTCGACATCGCCGCCGGGACGTCGGTGCGCTTCGAACCCGGCGCGTCGCGCACGGTGGCGATCGTCGCCCTGCGTGGTCGGCGTCGGGTGCCGGGACTGCAGCTGCGCGATCCGGCGGTGGCCGAGGGCGAGGCGGGCATCGAGCCGTCTGGGTCCGGCGGGGGAGAGGTGGCCTGATGGTCAGGATCAGCCGGGCCGACTACGCCGCGATCTTCGGACCGACCACCGGCGACCAGATCAGGTTGGCCGACACCGACCTGTGGATCGAGGTCGAGCAGGACCTCACCTTCGGTGGCGAGGAGTCGGTCTTCGGCGGGGGCAAGTCGATCCGCGAGTCGATGAACCAGTCCGACGTGACTTCCGCCGGCGGTGCGCTGGACACGGTGATCACCAACGCGGTGATCATGGACCACTGGGGCATTGTCCGCGCGGACGTGGGGATCCGCAACGGTCGGATCGTGGGCATCGGGCGCAGCGGTAACCCCGACATCGCCGATGGTGTCGACCCGGCGCTCATCATCGGACCGGGCACCGACGTGATCTCCGGGGAGGGCAAGATCCTTACCGCGGGCGGGTTCGACAGCCACGTCCACCTGCTCTCGCCGAGTGTGATCCACGAGGCGCTGGCGGCCGGGCTCACCACGCTCGGCGGCGGAGGGACCGGCCCGTCGGAGGGCTCGAAGGCGACCACGGTCACCCCCGGGGCGTGGCACTTGAAGGAGACGCACCGGTCACTCGACGAGTTCCCGGTCAACGTCGTGCTGCTGGGTAAGGGAAACACGGTCTCGGCCGCGGCGTTCGCAGAGCAGGCCATGGCGGGGGCAGCCGGTTACAAGGTCCACGAGGACTGGGGGTCAACCCCGGCAGCGATCGACGCCGCTCTGCGCGGGGCCGACGAGTGGGGATTGCAGGTCGCTCTGCACGCCGACTCGCTGAACGAGGCGGGGTTCGTGGCGAGCACGCTGGCGGCGATCGGGGGCCGGAGCATCCACGCTTTCCACGCCGAGGGGGCGGGCGGTGGCCATGCGCCGGACATCCTGACCGTGGCGTCGCACGCCAACGTGCTGCCGGCCTCGACGAACCCGACGCTGCCGCACACCGTCAACACCATCGCCGAGCACCTCGACATGCTGATGGTCTGTCATCACCTGAATCCCAGCGTGCCCGAGGATCTGGCCTTCGCCGAGTCCCGGATCCGCGCCACGACGATCGCCGCCGAAGATCATCTGCACGATCTCGGCGCCCTCTCGATCACGTCGTCGGACGCCCAGGCGATGGGGCGGATCGGGGAGGTGATCACCCGCACCTGGCAGGTGGCCGACCTGATGAAGCAGGTTCGTGGCGACCTCACCGGCGGGCTGCCGGCCGACAACTTCCGGGCCCGCCGTTACGTCGCCAAGTACACGATCAACCCGGCGATCGCCCACGGCGTGGACCACGAGATCGGCTCGGTGGAGATCGGCAAGTTGGCCGACCTGGTGCTCTGGGACCCCCGCTTCTTTGCCGTCTCCCCGAGTGTGGTGATCAAGGGCGGCAGCATCGTGGTGGCGGCACTGGGTGATCCGAACGCGTCGATCCCCACCCCGCAGCCGGTACTGATGCGGCCGGCGCTGGCCTGGGGTTCCGGCGCGCGCCGGTCGCAGACCTACGTGGCCCCGGCGGCTCTGGAGGCCGGGTTGGCCGAAGAGCTCGGGCTCCGCCACCAGTTGGTCGCCGTCCGTCCGACGCGCGCAGTGACCAAGGCCGACATGATCAACAACGACTACCTGCCCCGGATCGAGATCGACCCCGAGACGTTCCGGATCACCGTCGACGGGGACGAGATCGTGCCGGCGCCGGCGCAGCGGTTGCCGCTCACCCAGCTGTACCACCTGTTCTGATCATGGTCCGCTGATCGTGGTCGTGTCCTCGGGTTACGTGCAGCTGCTGCTCGCCGACGCCCGGCTGCCCACCGGTGCCCACACCCAGTCGGGTGGGCTCGAACCCGCCCTGCGGCACGGTCTGGCCCGGGGCGAGATCCCAGCCTTCCTGTCAGCGCGGCTGCAGACCGTCACCGAGACCGAGGCGGCCGCTGCCGTGGTGGCTCGGCACCGTCGGCTGGCCGGACCGACGGACGGGCTCGCCGACGTCGACGATGCCTGGCGGGCGCGGACGCCCTCCGACGCGGCCCGAACCGCATCGGACCTGCTCGGCCGGGGATACCGACGCCTGGCCGAGCGGATCTGGTCGCTTGGACTCGACCCGGCCCGGACGTACGGTCGGCCGGTGGTGCTCGGAGCCACCGCCGCCGCAGCCGGACTCGGGGCGGCGGAGCTGGTGCGGGTGGTGGGCTACGACGACGTGCAGACGGTCCTGTCCGCCGCGCTCAAGCTCGAGCCGTTCGACCCTGCCCAGGCCACGGCGTGGGCCTTGGCGGCCGGCGATGAGGTCGAGGCCCTCGTCGCCCGGGTCGCGGATCTGACCGAACCCGACACCATTCCGGCACGCAGTGCCCCGGCGCTGGAGCTGTGGCTACAGTGGCACGCCCACGAGGAAAGGCGGCTCTACCGTGCCTGAACAGGAACATGGTCGTCGAGATGTCGATCACGAGCACGAGCACCAGGATCACCAGGTGTCGACCCGGTCCCTGCGGGTCGGGGTGGCCGGTCCGGTCGGTACCGGCAAGACCTCGCTGATCGCCACCGTGTGCGCTGCGCTCGCCGACGAGCTCAGTCTGGCCGTGATCACCAACGACATCTACACCGACGAGGACGCCCGCTTCCTGCGCTCGGCCGGGGTACTGGACGCCGACCGGATCCGTGCCGTGGAGACCGGGGCCTGCCCGCACACGGCGATCCGCGACGACGTGACCCAGAACCTGCTGGCCGTGGAAGACCTTGAGCGTGACTTCGCCCCGGTCGACGTGGTGCTCGTCGAGTCCGGCGGAGACAACCTGACGGCGACCTTCTCACCGGCGCTGGTCGACGTGCAGCTCTTCGTGCTCGACGTCGCCGGCGGTGGGGACGTAGCTCGCAAGGGTGGTCCGGGGATCGGCCGCGCCGACCTGCTGGTGATCAACAAGACCGACCTGGCGCCGTACGTCGGCGTCGACCTGATCCAGATGGTGCGTGACGCCGGGGAGGCACGGGGCGGACGCCCGGTGCTGCCGCTCTCGCGCCAGGACGCGCTCTCGGTCGTCGAGCTCGCCGACTGGTTCCGGGCCCAGCTCGCCGTGTTCCGCCGTGGCCAGCTGCGACCACAGGATCCCGGCCCGATGGCACCGCACTTCCATGCCGACGGCTCGGTCCACGCGCACTGAGGTCGCGGCGCCGTCCGGTGCCCGGATCGAGGTCGAGCGGGTCGGTGACCGGACCCGGGTGCGAACGGCGTCCGGCCTGCTCCGGGCGCAGCAGGTGCACGGTCTGGTCGACCGCCCGCGCGTGGCGCTGATCGCGGCGTCTGCCCTGTTGCTCGGCGGCGACCAGCTCGACCTCGACGTACGGGTCGGGTCGGGAGCCTGCCTCGACCTGATCGAGGTGGCCGGCACGGTCGCCTACCCCGGACCGCCGGCCCGGTGGTCGTTCCGGCTGACCCTCGGCGCCGGGTCGGCGCTGACCTACGCCGGCCAGCCGTTCGTGGTCGCCGGCGGCGCTGAGGTGGACCGCTCGTTGACCGTGGACCTCGAACCCGGTGCCCGGCTGCTCCTGCGGGAGACCCTGGTGCTCGGCCGGACCGGGGAGATCGGGGGCGGCGGACGCAACCGGACGCGGGTCGAGGTCGCCGGACGCGCTGTGCTCGTGGAGGAGCAGCCGCTCGACCCTGCCCTACGGCTCCTGCCGGGCGTGCTCGCCGCGGCTCGGGTGTTCGACAACGTGCTGGTGCTCGGCCCGCAGACCGCCGTGGATCCGCCGCCGGGTGCCGCCACCCTCCGCCTGGCCCACGACCTCGGTTGGTCCACTCGCTGGCTGGGGACCGAGCTCGCCGAGTCGCCTCTCGACGGCGTCTGGGCTGCTGCGATCCAGCGGCGCTGACCCGGAGCTCCCTGGTCCGGATCCGGCAACCGGTCCGGAACCGGAACCGCACCGACACACCGGCGAAACACCAGCCCTGTTGGCTGAGGTAACGCTCAGCATCGGCGCTTGCTCCGGGTTCCGGCCACGATCGGGCCGACCCACGGCGCCCACTCAACAAGGGGATCGATCGATATGACCCAGGACATCAGCAGCGAGCCCAGCTCGGCGGTGGTGGACCCCGCGCCCCTGCCGCCCGGATCCGCCACCAAGGAGACGTTGGAGGACTACACCCTCCGGTTCGCTCCGCGGCACTATCGCACGTGGTCGACCGGAGTGGTGGCGATCTCCGCCCTCGGTGGCATCGCCTACCTCGCCGACTTCGCCATCGGCGCCAACATCGGCATCGCCTACGGCACCACCAATGCGCTGTGGGGCATCGGGCTCTTCACGGTGGTGATCTTCCTGACGGGGTTCCCGCTGGCCTACTACGCGGCGCGCTACAACCTGGACCTCGACCTGATCACCCGCGGCAGTGGCTTCGGCTACTACGGATCCGTGGTCAGCAACGTGATCTTCGCGACGTTCACCTTCATCTTCTTCGCCCTCGAGGGGTCGATCATGGCCCAGGGGCTCGACCTCGGGCTCGGGGTGCCGTTGTGGGCCGGCTACGCCATCTCGACGTTGATCATCTTCCCGTTGGTCGTCTACGGCATGAAGGCGCTCTCCAGGCTGCAGCTCTGGACCACCCCGTTGTGGCTGATCCTGATGGTCATCCCCTTCGTCTACCTGCTGGTCAGGCACCCGGATTCGGCGTCGTCGTTCTTCGCTTACCAGGGAGAGAACGGGGCCGGCACACCCAACCTCGGCTCGGTCATGCTGGCCGCCGGGGTCTGCCTGTCGCTGATCGCCCAGATCGCCGAGCAGATCGACTATCTGCGCTTCATGCCGGCCCGTACGCCGGAGAACGCCAAGAAGTGGTGGCGGGCGGTGATCCTGGCCGGTCCCGGCTGGGTGATCTTCGGGGCGATCAAGCAGGTCATCGGTCTGTTTCTCGCCGTCTACCTCATCGCGAACGTCAGCGGCGGCGCCGCCGTGGCCAACCAGCCCGTGCACCAGTTCCTCGAGATCTACCGTGACATCGTGCCGGCACCGGTCGCCCTCGGGCTCGCGGTCGTCCTGGTGGTGATCAGCCAGGTCAAGATCAACGTGACCAACGCGTACTCGGGTTCGCTGGCCTGGACCAACTCCTTCACCCGGATCACCAAACGCTACCCGGGTCGGCTGGTGTTCGTGGCCTTCAACCTGCTGATCGCCCTGGTGCTGATGGAAGCCAACATGTTCGACTTCCTCAACACGATTCTGGGCTTCTACGCCAACTGCGGCATGGCCTGGGTGGTCGCAGTGGCGAGTGACATCACCTTCAACAAGTACCTGCTGAAGCTCTCGCCGCGGGAGCCGGAGTTCCGCCGCGGGATGCTCTACGCCGTCAACCCGGTCGGCTTCGGCACGTTCTTCATCGCCGCCGGATTGTCGATCATCGTCTTCTTCGGTGGGCTCGGGTCCGGCATCCAGCCCTTCTCACCGCTGGTCGCCATCGGTCTTGCCCTGGTGCTGCCGCCGATCATCGCCATCGCCACCCAGGGCAGGTACTACCTGCGCCGGACCGACGACGGCATCGACCTGCCGAGGTCCGACGCAGACGGCAACCCGTCCAACGTCGTCTTGACCTGCCACGTGTGCCGGACCGACTACGAGCGGCCCGACGTCACCAGGTGCGAGACGCACGACGCGATCGTCTGCTCGCTGTGCCTGAGCACCGACCGGCTCAAAGACCACGTCCTGCCGGCTCGGCCCATCACCCACTGACTCCGGGCACCTGCCGGGCCGGCAGCTCCGATCGACCCGCCTGGTCCCGGGTCACGCCCACGCTCTCACCGGGGCACGCAGCACCGAGGCCACCGGTCGGTCGGCGGTGATCGGTGTCCGCCGAGGTCGGGGGTCGTTCATCGTCACCGGCCGCATGGGCCCGACCCGAGCCAGGTTGCCGAGCCCGGTCTGAACGGGGACGTCAGCTCTGACCATGTGATGACAGAGCGAAGCCTCGACACGAGACGAGGAGAGAACGACACCATCGGCCCGGTGAGTGGGGTCCTGACGCCGCAACGAGTACGTTCACGGGAACGGACGGCCTCTGGACCGTTTCGGCGGAACGCATCCGTGGGTACGGGTGCGCCATCGCCAGCAGCTCACCTGGAGGTTTCGTGCATCGTCGGTCCCGCTCCGTCCGGTCCGTGGTGGCGGCGTCGATGAGTGTGCTGGCTCTCGTGGCCGCGGGCTGCGGACAGGTCAACATCCGTGCGCCGGAGGCGAGCTCTAGCCCCGGCGGCGCGACCACGATCTCAGGGCCGACGGGCCCGGCAACGTCGTCGGCACCTTCGCCTCGCCCCAGCGGTGCGTCGGCCAGTCGCAGCAGCAGCCCATCGGCGACGGCGAGCCCCTCGGGCGGGGCGAGCTGTCGGAGCCTGGCCGCGTCGCTCAGCCGGTCCGAGCGGGTAGGCCAGCTGTTCATGGTCGCCGTCCCCTCATCGGGCTTCCCGGCGTCTACCGGCTCGACGCTCGACCAGGAGCACGTCGGCTCGGTCATCCTGCTCGGCAACAGCACCGCGGGTCGTCGAGCGGTGAAGCGGGTGACCGACGACGCCCGGTCGGCGATCAAGGCCCCCGCGGGTACGCGTACCCTGCTCGCCGGTGACCAGGAGGGTGGTCTTGTCCAGCGCTTCCAGGGCGACGGCTTCGACCCGATTCCGTCAGCCCGCCAGCAGGCCGCGCTGTCCGACTCGACCCTGCGTGACCGGGCCGAGGGCTGGGGCGCGCAGCTGCGGGAGGCGGGCGTCGACGCCGACCTCGCCCCGGTGGCCGACGTCGTACCGACCGCGATCGGGACCGCGAACGAACCGATCGGCAAGCTCCGGCGGGGTTACGGTCCGGACCCGTCGGTGGTTGCGAACAAGGTCGGGGCGTTCGTCAAGGGCATGGACGCAGCCGGGGTCGCGACCAGCGTCAAGCACTTCCCCGGACTCGGCCGGGTGCGTGGGAACACCGACCTCACCGCGAACGTGGTCGACGACACGACCACCCGTCACGACCGTGCCCTCGCCGGTTTTGCGCGCGCGATCCACGACGGCATCGACATGGTGATGGTGTCGTCGGCGATCTACGCCAAGATCGACGGCCGCGGTCCGGCGACGTTCTCGACGACCGTGATCACCGGGATGATCCGCGGCGACCTCGGCTTCGACGGCGTGGTGATCAGCGACGACATGGCCGGCAAGGCCTTGACCGGCTACTCCCCAGGCCAGCGGGCGATCCGCTTCGTCCGTGCCGGCGGCGACCTGGTGATCATGGGCGATCTCGCGAACGCCCCGACCATGATTGACGCCGTCGCGACCCGGGCGGCCGACGACGCCGGCTTCGACGCCGCCGTGACCACCGCCGCGACCCGGGTACTGACCATGAAGGCACGTCGGGGCCTGGCGGACTGCTCGTAGGTGGTCCTCCGCTCGGAGGCGGTCCCGACCAGCCACGTCTTGGCCGACACGCCGACCGGAGCCGGCACGAGCTGGCCGGCCGTGGTCAGCCGTCGACCCGCAGCTGCCTCAGGGCGTTGCGGGCCGGCGCGACGAGCTCGGGGGTGGTGTCGGGGATCGAGGCGTAGTAGATGCCCGAGGAGGTCTGGTCCGCGGCCACGATGGCCACGATCAGCAGCTCGCCCTTGGTCTGCAGGCCTTGGATGTCGAAGGAGAGCTGGGACTCCACGACCCAGGCGTCATGGCCGTCGATCGTCGCCTTCTGGTCTATCGTCACGTCGCTGTTCACCTCGGCGTTGCCGTAGAACGCGCCCAGGATGCACTTGACCACGATCTGGCTGCCCTGGTGCGGGGTGAAGAACCCGTCGCCGGCCTGGAGCCGACCGACAAGGACGGAGGCCACCCAGCTGTCCCCGGCGCTGTTGTAGTTGCCCTGGACCAGCACCTCCTGCTTGTGCACGTCGCTGCCGAAGGGCAACCGGCTGTCCTGCCCGGTCGGGGCTCCCCAGGGGAACCCGAGCTCGGGGTAGGAGATCGGACCGCCGTGCACCCGACCGTCGTTGGGGTGCGGTTCGGGCGAGGCGGTGGCGTTCACCGTCGGGCAGGGGTTCTCGCTGCCCGGTCCAGCGGGGTTGGTGCCCGACAGCGGGCCGTTCCCGCTCGCCAGCGCCCGGACGGCGATCACCACCACGACCACCAGGACCACGACGACCGCGATCGCCCCGATCCACCAGCCCTTGGCCGACCTCGGCTTCGTGGGCTGCTGGTAGCCGGCGTAGGCCGCACCCTGACCGCCCAAGCCCTGCGAGCCGTACGTCTGGCCGTAGCCCTGAGGCACCTGGCCCTGGCCGTACCCCTGCTGGTAGCCCTGGTAGCCCTGGTGCCCGAACGCGGGCCCGGGCGGCGGCGTCTGGCCCGCACCGGTACCCACCAGGCTCTGGGTCGGCGGCGGGGTGTTGGGGTTCTGGGTGGTCGCGGCGGACCACACCTTGCCGTCCCAGTAGCGGAACGTCTTCGGTTGACCGCCGGGGTCGGGATACCAGCCTGCGGGGCTACTCACCCGGCGAGTCTAGGCGACCGGCGGGCCGGCCCACCCGCCGATGATCCTTGCTCACCGGCCGCTCACCGACCGCTCACCGGCTGGCCACAGACTCAGCCGAAGCGCCCGGTGATGTAATCCTCGGTCGCCTTCTCGGTCGGGTTGGAGAAGATCTTCTCGGTCGACCCGATCTCGATCAGCCGGCCCGGTTTGCCCTGGGCCGCGAGGTTGAAGAAGGCGGTCTGGTCACTGACTCGGGCGGCCTGCTGCATGTTGTGGGTGACGATGACCACGGTGTAGTTCTCCTTGAGCTCACCGATCAGGTCCTCGATGGCCAGGGTCGAGATCGGGTCGAGCGCGGAGCACGGTTCGTCCATCAGGATCACCTCCGGGCGCACGGCGATGGCGCGGGCGATGCAGAGCCGCTGCTGCTGACCGCCCGACATCCCCGACCCGGGGCGGTCGAGCCGATCCTTGACCTCGTTCCACAGGTTCGCGGCTCTCAGTGATTGCTCGACCACGTCGGCTGCCTGCCGGCTGGAGATGCGGCGGCTGTTCAGCCGGACCCCCGCTAGCACGTTCTCCCTGATCGACATCGCGGGGAACGGATTGGGTCGCTGGAACACCATGCCGACTTCACGGCGGACCACCACCGGGTCGACGTCGGCGCCGTAGACGTCGTCACCGTCGAGCTTCACCTCCCCCTCGACGTAGGCACCGGGGATCACCTCGTGCATCCGGTTGAGCGTGCGGATGAAGGTCGACTTCCCGCACCCCGACGGTCCGATCAAGGCGGTGACCGTGCGGGGCTGAACCGTAAGGCTGACCCCCTCGACCGCTTTGAAGCTGCCGTAGAAGACGTTGAGGTCGCGCACGTCGATCCGCTTGCTCATGCGAACTGTTCTCCTGGTGCGACTCAGTCGGCAGCGGTGCCGAGCAGCTACCGCCGCGACGCCAAGGGTGAGGTCGAACTCGGCGTGGACGCTGGGGAGCATAGCGGGCCTCGGCGGCGCCCGAACCATCTCGAACCGACCCCCTCACGGGTCACCGACGGTCCGGGTCGATCGCAACGTCTAGCCGACCAGCCCCGTTAACCCTGCGTTCACCCCGACCGCCGGATCCCTTCATCTGGCCTGCCTACGTTCACGATCAGTTCGATTCGAGCTGGTGGTCAGCAGGGTCGATACGTCTTTAGTCCCTTCAGGAAGGTATCTACGTGAAGAGATCTGTCCTCGGCTGCGTCGCACTCCCCGCGGCGGTCGTGCTCGGCCTCGGCCTCGGCGCCTGCGGCGCCCAGAACGAAGCGACCCCCTCCGGTGGCGCCGGCTCGTCGGGCTCGGGCCTGTCCGGCACGATGAACGGCGCCGGTTCCAGCGCTCAGAGCGCAGCCATGGCGGCGTGGATCGCGGGTTTCCAGAAGACCAACTCCGGCGCCCAGGTCAACTACGACGCGGTCGGCTCGGGCTCTGGCGTCGAGCAGTTCCTCAACAAGGGTGTCGCCTTCGCCGGTAGCGACAAGGCTCTCGACGACGACCAGCTCAAGTCCGGTGCGGACCGGTGCAGCGGCGGCGCGGCCATCGACGTCCCGACCTACGTCTCGCCGATCGCCATCGCCTACAACCTGAAGGGGGTCGACGACCTCCAGCTCTCCCCAGCCACCGCGGCCGGCATCTTCGCCGGCACCATCACCACCTGGAACGACGCGAAGATCAAGGCCGACAACCCCGGCGCGACCCTGCCGTCCACCAAGATCACCCCGGTGCACCGCAGTGACAAGTCGGGTACCACCAATAACTTCACCGACTACCTTGACAAGACCGCTTCCGACGTGTGGACCGGTGGCGCGACCGAGGAGTGGCCGGTCAACGGTGGCGAGTCCGCCAAGGGCACGTCGGGGGTGGTGGCGGTTCTCCAGCAGGGCGAGGGCACCATCGGGTACGCCGACGACAGCCAGACCACCGGCCTGCAGAAGGCCAAGGTCAAGGTCGGCAGCGACTTCGTCGGTCCGAGCGCCGCTGGGGCCGCCGCGACCCTGGAGGATTCCCAGCCGACCACCGGCCGCCCCGACGGTGATCTGGTGATCGACATCAATCGCACGACCAGCGCCACAGGGGCCTACCCGGTGCTGCTGGTCTCCTACGAGGTCTTTTGCACCAAGTACGACGACGCCGCCCAGGGCAAGCTGGTGAAGGGCCTGCTGACCTACATTGTCAGCTCCGAGGGCCAAACGGCCGCTGCCGACACCGCCGGCTCCGCGGCGTTGCCCGACTCGCTAGCAACGAAGGCCACGACCTCGATCGACATGATCGGGAGCTGAGAGCTCCTCCAGCTGGACGGCACCACCCGGGCACGAGTTCGGTCGAGTGGCGCCGGCCAGTACCGTCGGGTTAGCCGCCGCCCGTACGCCGCACCGACCGCCTGTTCCACTGCCTGGAGTGCCCGTGACCGCAGTAGCCTCGCCGCCTGACCGGAAGGTCCGCCGCAGTGGCGGAGACCTCACCTTCGCCGGTATCTCGCTCGCGGCCGGGATCATCATGCTCGTCGTCCTGGCCGGGGTGGCGGTTTTCCTGGTTGTCCAGTCGATCCCCGCCTTCGCCGCCACGGCCGACGAGATCCCCGGCGCAGAGACCCTGCGGGGCTACCTGGGGCCGCTCGCCTTCGGTACGGTCGTGTCGTCGATCCTCGCGATGTTCTTTGCCGTCCCACTGGCCGTCGGCGTTGCCCTGTTCATCACCCACTACGCCCCCCGCCGGCTGGCTCAGGCGCTCGGTTACCTCGTGGACCTGCTCGCCGCGGTCCCAAGCGTCGTCTTCGGGCTCTGGGGGATCTTCTGGCTGGCACCCAAGATGGTGCCGCTCTACTCCTGGTTGACCAGCTACCTCGGGTTCATCCCCCTGTTCGACTCGGCCTCGGTCACCGGGCGGACGATCCTCACGGCGGGCCTCGTGCTCGCGGTGATGATCCTGCCGATCGTCACCGCGATCTGCCGCGAGGTCTTCCTGCAGGCGCCCACCCTGCAGGAGGAGGCGGCACTGGCGCTCGGGGCCACTCGTTGGGAGATGATCCGGATGGCCGTTCTGCCCCACGGCCGGGCCGGCATCGTGAGCGGGGCGATGCTCGGACTGGGCCGGGCCCTCGGCGAGACGCTCGCGGTCGCGCTCGTGCTGTCGGTCAACCCGACGCTGATCACCGCCAACCTGATCGGCACCACCAACCCGTCGACCATCGCCGCCAACATCGCACTGCAGTTCCCGGAATCCTTCGGAGTCTCGGTAAACATCCTTGTCCTGTCCGGGCTGCTGCTGTTCGTGATCACCTTCGTGGTGAACCTCGCGGCCCGGGCGATCGTGGCCCGGGGCAAGGTGGCGGCGTGACGGCGGCCGTGACCGCCGCCCGGCGCTCGAGCGGCGGTGGTCCGATGGGCCTGCAGAGCAGTCGTCGACTCCCGAGCTGGTTTCCGGTGGCCACGGCGGCGGGATCGCTGCTGCTGGGTGCCGGGATCACGTTCGCAGGCGGTGGCGGCGCGGTCGCTTTCGTGATCGTGGCGCTGTTGCTCTTCGTCGTCGCGACCGCCGGTATCTCGTTCGTGGTGGAGGGCCACCGCAAGGGGGCCAACCGGCTGGCGACGACTCTGGTCTACGGCGCCTTCGGGATCGCCATGGTGCCGCTGGTCTCGGTGGTCTACGTCGTGGTCAAGAACGGTATCGCCCGTTTCGACGTCGAGTTCTTCACCTACTCGCTCAGCGGGGTGGCGGGGGCCGGTGGCGGCGCCTACCACGCCATCATCGGCACCCTGCTGATCACGCTGGTGACCTCGCTCATCTCGATCCCGATCGGCATCCTCTGCAGCATCTATCTCGTCGAGTACGGCACCGGGAGGCTGGCTCACGCCATCACCTTCTTCGTCGACGTGATGACCGGTATCCCCTCCATCGTCGCCGGCCTTTTCGCCTATGCCCTCTTCGAGCTGCTGACGCAGGACCCCGGATACCGCAGCGGCCTCGCCGGGTCGATCGCCTTGAGCGTGCTGATGCTGCCCGTCGTGGTGCGTTCGACCGAGGAGGTCTTGCGGCTGGTGCCGTCGGAGCTCCGGGAGGCGTCGTACGCGCTGGGCGCCCCGAAGTGGCGCACCATCCTCCGCGTCGTGCTGCCGACCGCCATCGGGGGGATCGTCACCGGTGTCACCCTGGCGATCGCCCGGGTCACCGGCGAGACGGCCCCGTTGCTGCTGACCGCGGGCTACACCACCGCGACCAACACGAACCTGTTGTCGGGCCGGATGTCGAACCTGCCAGAGTTCATCTACTTCCAGTTCACGGTGCCGGGGATCCCGGCGTCCACCGGCATCAACCGAGCCTGGACCGCAGCCCTGGTCCTCATCGCCATTGTGATGCTGTTGAACCTGGCGGCCCGGCTGGTTGCCCGGGTCTTCCGCCCGACGACCCGTTGAGCCGGTCCAGGCTCCCCCGATCCCCCAGGTGAGGACGTGCTCCCGCGATGTCGAAGACCATCGAGACCAAGAACCTCAACATCTACTACGGCGACTTCCTCGCGGTGCAGGACGTCACCACCCAGATCGAGCCCCGCTCGGTGACCGCGCTGATCGGTCCGTCCGGCTGCGGCAAGTCAACGTTCCTCCGTGTCCTGAACCGGCTGCATGAGGTCATTCCCGGCGCCCGGATCGAGGGGCACGTCACCCTGGACGGCGCCGAGCTCTACGCACCGACGATGGACCCGGTGCACGTCCGGCAGCAGATCGGGATGGTGTTCCAGCGACCGAACCCCTTCCCGACCATGTCGATCGCCGACAACGTCACCGCCGGGCTGATGCTCACCGGTCAGCGCCGCCGGCGCTCCGAGCTGGCCGAGATCGCGGAACGGGCCCTGCGGGGAGCGAACCTCTGGAACGAGGTCAAGGATCGTCTCGACAAGCCCGGCGCGGGTATCTCAGGTGGTCAGCAACAACGGCTGTGCATCGCACGGGCGCTCGCGGTCGAACCGGACGTGCTGCTGATGGACGAGCCCTGCTCGGCCCTCGACCCAATCTCCACCGGTTCGATCGAGGACCTCATCGAGGAGCTGAAGGGCACCTACACCGTCGTGATCGTCACCCACAACATGCAGCAGGCCGCGCGGGTCTCGGACCGAACGGGATTCTTCAACCTCATCGGAGCCGGCCAGCCAGGCCGCCTGGTGGAGATCGACGACACCGACAAGATCTTCAGCAACCCGACCGAGCAGGCCACCGAGGATTACATCTCTGGTCGCTTCGGCTGAGCGCACGGCGTCGGGCGTTCTGCGGTCCGAGTTGTTTTGGACGCGCTGTGCGGGGCTTGTGTTTGGGCCGGAACCGAGGAACGCTCGGGGCTGAAACAGGCGCGCTGTGAACGTCCGGCGGTGTTGCCCCCTAATCTCGAGGAGTTCTCATGACTGATGTTGACAACCACGCCCCGACGTCGGATTCGGCGCCCCAGGACAAGTCCTGGACCGCGTTGGGCCAGGACCTCTGGGCCTACCTGACGGGTCGCGGGGCGGCGATCAACTACAGCTTCGTCGACATGGCGGTCGAGGTGCCTCGCGATACCGGAGCCAACGCCCCTCGTGCCACCTGGAAGCTGAACGGCACGCTCCGCATCACCACCAGCGACGACGAGTTCAAGGGCGCTCAGCCGCGTCGCAGCTGATGATCGACATCCAAGCCGATCTGACGTTCTCGGTGCACGATCCGCTGACCGGTGATGACCCGGTGACCGGGACGGTTACCGCGAACGGCAAGCTCGTCCAGGTCCACGCCGATACGCTGCCGACGGTCTCGATCCGGTCGTCGGCCGGACTGGCCCGGCGGGTCTCCCGCTCGCTCGCGGTTCGGGGCATCACCGTCGAGCTGTCCGGGCCGGACGGGGCCGTGGCGTCGATCGGTGCGGTCAAAGCCGGACTGCTGAGCCGGGTCCTGACCCGCTCGGGTGCCATTCGCCTCCACGACCTGCGCACCGTCGTGCGGATGGCGCTGCGGCGCAGTGGCGGTGGGCTGCCTCTCGCCGACCTGATCCCGCCGTCGGTGCTGTGGCCGATCGCCCCGACCTTCTCCGGTCGGAAGCCTCCGATCAGCACGACCCACGATCCTGACGGGGGTGGTCGGCCACGCCTGCTGTTCCCGGCCGGGGAGATCTCAGCACCCGGACAGATCGGTGAGGTGTACTTCCTCAAGCAGGGTGTGACGACCATCGGCTCGGGGCCGGAGTGCGACCTCCAACTGGCGGGGCTGGCCGATCTCCAGGCCGAGGTTCGCCGGACCTCCGGCGACGAGTACGTCCTGGTCCCGATCAGTCGTACGGTGCCGAGCCGGGTCAACGGTCGCCCGCTGACCGCCGGGGAGACCCTGGAGGGTGTCCTCCGGACCGGAACACGGGTGGCGCTCGGTTCCTGGGCGATGACCTACTTCCGCGAGGAGTACGCCGACCACGGCCGCCCCTACGGCGGGCGGGTCGGCGGTGAGGCGGGGTACCAGCAGTCCCAGGTGGTGCCGACCTACCGGGAGCCACCACCGCGCGGCTGACGTCGATGGCGGGGGCGGTCGGATCCGGGTCTCAGGCCTGGGGCCGGTGCCGCTCCACCGCGTGCACCTGACCGTCCAGGGTCAGGTGCGCCACCAGGAACTCCGCGGTGGCGAGCCCGGTCGGGGCCAGGTCCAGCGCGTCGAGGATGTGGGGCAGCACCGGACGGTGCACGCAGAGGGCGGTCGGTCGGCGCGTCTGCAGCACCTGGTCGCGGATCCGGGTCACCACCTGAGCCACCGACTTGGGATGTCCGCCTCCCTCCTCCTCGGTGAGTCGGTTGTACTTCTCGATCCGCAGTCGCTCGGCCTCGGCGTAGGGCGTCAGGGTCGCCACGCAGCGCGCCGCGGTCGAGCTCACCAGCGCGGTCACGCCGTACGCGCGCAGCATCGGCACGAGACTTTTGGCCTGGCGCCGACCCAGGCTGGCCACCGGCCGCGCCGAGTCCTTTTTCGACCAGTCCTTGCGCTCCATCGCTTTGCCGTGCCGGACCAGCAGCAGCGGCACGGTGGTCGGCTGGTCGCTGAACTGCTGCAGCAGATAGTGGTCGTGGGCGAAGGTCAGCCGGGTCATCGCCTCCCGGATGGGCAGCCAGCACACCTCGTCCACCTCCTCGACGGCGGTCACCGCACCGTGGTGGCCCAACTGCTCACCCACCCAGTAGTCGACCCGTTTGGGTCCCTTGGTCGTCGGGTAGTGGATGGTGTCCAGCGGCACGCCCAGCCGGATCGCCACCCCGGTCTCCTCCGCCACCTCGCGGACGGCCGCGGCGGGGATCGACTCCCCCGAGTGAACCTTGCCCTTGGGCAGGGTCCAGTCGTCGTAACGGCTGCGGTAGATGACCACCACCTCGCACCCGTGGGTCGGGTGCTGCCGGGCGACCACGGCGCCGCCGGCCAGGATCTTCTTCACGTCGCCCGGAACCTCGTCGGTGGCCGGATGGGTGCGGTCACGCCTACTTGGCGCGCCGACGGCTGGTCTGCTCGATCAGGTGCTCCTGCATGTCGAGCAGGGGGGTGCCGTCGGCGGGGGCGGTGTGCTCGGCCCAGGTGCCGTCGGGCTCCAGCCACCACGACGCCGTGCCCGGGTCGAACGCCGTCTCGAACTGGTCGCTGATCTCGGCGATGTGAGCCGGGTTGGTGATCGAGACCAGTACCTCGACGCGACGGTCGAGGTTGCGGTGCATCATGTCCGCCGACCCCATCCCCACCGTGGGCTGGCCACCGCCGGCGAACCAGAACAGCCGACTGTGCTCGAGGAATCGACCCAGGATGCTACGGACGCGGATGTTGTCGCTCAGGCCCGGCACCCCCGGCCGGATCGTGCAGATGCCGCGCACCCACAGGTCCACCGCGACGCCGGCCTGCGAAGCTCGGTAGAGAGCGTCACTGACGGCTTCGTCGACCATCGAGTTGACCTTGATCTTGATCCCGGCGGGAAGGCCGTCCTCCTTGTTGGCGATCTCGTTGTTGATCCGGTCGACCAGACCGGTGCGGATACCGTGCGGGGCGACCAGCAGCCGTCGGTACTGCGTCTCCTGACTCATCCCCGACAGGTGGTTGAAGAGCCGCCCGATGTCCTCGGTGATGATCGGGTTGGCCGTCAGCAGCCCCATGTCCTCATACATGCGAGCCGTCTTGGGGTTGTAGTTGCCGGTGCCGATGTGGGCGTAGCGACGCAGGCCCTCCGGCTCGTCGCGCACGACCATCGACAGCTTGCAGTGGGTCTTGAGTCCCAGCAGGCCGTACACCACGTGGCAACCGTGCTGCTCCAGTCGGCGGGCCCAGGCGATGTTTGCCTGCTCGTCGAAACGGGCCTTGATCTCCACCAGGGCCAGCACCTGCTTGCCGGCTTCGGCGGCGTCGATCAACGCGTCGATGATGGGCGAGTCCCCCGAGGTCCGATAGAGCGTCTGCTTGATCGCCAGCACCTGCGGGTCGTCGGCGGCCTGCTCGATGAACCGCTGCACGCTGGTCGCGAAGCTGTCGTAGGGATGGTGCAGCAACACGTCGCGCTGCTTGATCGCGGCGAACATGTCCGCCGGCTTGGCCGTCTCGACCTCGGACAGGTGCGGGTGGGTCTTGGGCAGGAACGCCGGGTACTTGAGGTCGGCCCGGTCGAGGTCGGCCAGGCTGAACAGCCCCCGCAGGTCCAGGGGGCCGCGAACGTGGAAGACCTCCTTCTCATTGATGTCGAGCTGGGTGACGAGAAGTTCGAGCATCTTGGGGTCGATGTCGTCTTCGACCTCCAGGCGAACGGGCGGGCGGCCGATCTTGCGGCGCAACAGCTCCTTCTCCAGCGCGACCAGCAGGTTCTCGGCGTCGTCCTCCTCGACCTCCAGGTCCTCGTTACGGGTCACCCGGAAGACGTGGTGCTGGACGACCTGCATGCCGCCGAACAGCTGGTCGAGATGGCGGGCGATCACATCCTCCAGCGGCACGTAGCGGCCCTCGGCCAGCCGGAGGAAACGCGGCAGCACCGTCGGTACCTTGACCCGGGCGAACTGCCGGACGCCGGTGTCGGGGTTCTTCACCAGCACGGCCAGGTTGATCGAGAGCCCCGAGATGTAGGGGAACGGGTGACTCGGGTCCACGGCCAGCGGAGTGAGCACCGGAAAGATCCGCTCCGCGAAGAGCTCGCGCATCCGGTCCTTCTCGGGCACGGTCAACTCGGCCCAGCGCAGGATCTCGATCCCGTGCTCGGCCAGGCCTGGCCGGATGTCCTCGGCGAACACCCGGGCCTGTTCGGTGACCAGCTCGCGGGTGCGGTTGAGGATCGCGTCGTGCACGTCTCGAGGCAGCGCCCCGGTGACCGTCGGTACGGCGACCCCGGCCGCGATCCGGCGCTTCAGCCCGGCGACCCGGACCATGAAGAACTCGTCCAGGTTGCTCGCGAAGATCGCCAGGAACCTGGCCCGCTCGAGCAGGGGGATCCGGTCGGCGTCCCGGGCGAGGTCCAGGACGCGGTTGTTGAACGCCAGCCAGGAGAGCTCGCGGTCGAAGAAGCGGTCCGGGGGCAGTTCGACCTCCGACTCGGACCCGCGCTCGGCGTTGTCCTCGTCGGGGGCCCAGTCGCCGGCGAAGCCGTTACCGCCCGACCCGTGGGACGGTCGGATGCTCGGTCCAGGTGGACGCAGCAGCTCGAACTCGGTCGTCTCCATCACTTCTCCTCCGCGTCGCCCGGGGAGGGTGGCGACCCGCTCGGTGGTGCATACATCACATCACGTGCCCAGACGGCGAAACCACGTCCGGCGTAGAGCCTGACGGCGCGCTCGTGCTCGGCCTCGACGTACAGGATGACCTCGGTGACGCCGACGTCGTGCAGGTGGTGCAGCCCACTGAGCAACAGCGCGGTCCCCAACCCCCGGCTCTCGACGGTCGGGTCGACGCCCAGCACGTAGACCTCACCCCGAGTGGGGGAGTGCCGCTTGGTCCAGTGGAAGCCGACCACCTCGGCGCCGTCGTCGGCTGACCGCTGGTGTCCCGTGCGCACGGCCAGCAGGAAGTCGTCGGCGGCGAACCAGTCCTCGGCCATCCGTTCCTGGAGCTCGGCCAGCGTCGTCCGGCCCTGCTCGGGGTGGTCGGCGAAGGCCCGGGCGTTGACCGTCAGCCAGGATTGCTCGTCGGCCCCGACGACGAAGGGTCGGATCGAGATCCCAGGGATCTCGGCCGGCGTCGTGACGTCGGCGTCCAGCTTGGTGCCCATCAAGAGCAGCTCTCGGACGCCGACGAGCCCGCTGCGCTGGGCGAGAGCGCGGGCGGGCGCCAGGTCGTGG
The DNA here is from genome assembly GCA_050996715.1 of Propionibacteriaceae bacterium. Classification (GTDB taxonomy): domain Bacteria; phylum Actinomycetota; class Actinomycetes; order Propionibacteriales; family Propionibacteriaceae; genus Microlunatus. The sequence goes on along the minus strand of JBPCRP010000060.1, from coordinate 19,945 downwards.
AAGGCCCAGAACCCGACCGGACGGGGAGTCGCGGCGCGGGCCGCGGCGACCAGGGCCGTACCGACCCCCTGCCGCCGGTGGTCCGGGTCGACACCGAGCACCACGGTCGGGGCGTCGTCACAACGCTCCAGCTGGGCGTAGCCCACGAGTCGGTGATCGACCCGGGCCAGCAGGTGCAGGGTGGCTGGTCGGTGGTGGCGCAGCGCCAGTCGGGCGTCGTCGTTGAGCGGGGACACCCCGTCGACGATCTCGACGCGGTCGACCACGGCGTCGACCTGGGCGGCCTCGACGTCGTCCAGGGACGGCTTGACGTGGAGGTCGACAGACACACCACACAGGTTATCGATGGCGGCGCTCGCCCTCGGGCCGGTGGCCCGGCGCCGCTCTCAGTTTTCGCCGGCCGCTCGACCGATGCACCTCTGGACCTTTCTAGACCATCGGTCCATACTATGAGTCTGACCGGCGGTCTAAGGAGGACGGCATGAAGGTGTTGATCGTGGGTGCGGGAATCGCCGGGCCGACGCTGGCGTACTGGCTGCTCCGGGCAGGCCACGACGTGACGCTGGTCGAGCGGGCCCCGGAGCTCCGGCGCGGGGGCTACCTGGTGGATTTCTGGGGCGCCGGCTTCGACGTGGCCGAGCGGATGGGCATCGTTGATGAGCTGCGGCAGCGCGGCTACCTGTTCACCGAGGCGCGGGCGGTCGACCGTGCCGGGCGCCGGTTCGCGTCGTTCGAGCCCTCGGCGATGATGGGATCCACGGAGCGTTACATCAGCATCGTCCGGTCCGACCTGTCCGCGGTGATCTACGAGGCGCTGGGCGGCGCGGCTGAGCTGATCTTGGACGACACGGTGGGATCGCTCGCGGACGATGGGGATCGGGTTCGGGTGCGGTTCGAGAGTGGGACAACCCGCGACTTCGACCTGGTCGTGGGGGCCGACGGCCTGCATTCACGCGTACGGAGGCTGGCCTTCGGTCCGGACGAGTCGTACGAGAAGTACCTCGGCATGGTGTTCGCCGCCTTCGAGGCCGTGGGGTACCGCCCCCGCGACGAGCTCGTCGCCATGATGCATGCCGAGGTGGGTTTCCAGGCCCTGCGACTCTCGCTGCGCGACGACCTGACCCTGTTCCTGTTCTCGGTTCGGCACGACGGTCCGGTGCCGACAGCCGATCGGCCCGCGCAGGAAGCGTTGTTGGCGACCAAACTCGCCGGCGCCGGTTGGGAGACTCCGGCGATGCTGGACCTGATGCCGCAGGCGGAGGCGTTCTACTTCGACGCGGTGAGCCAGATCCGGATGCCGTCGTGGACGCGTGGCCGCACGGCCTTGGTGGGTGATGCCGGCGCGGGCCCCTCGTTCCTGGCGGGCCAGGGGTCAGCGCTCGCGATGGTCGAGTCCTACACCCTGGCCGCGGAACTGTCCCGCAGCACCGATCACCGCGAAGCGTTCGCCCGCTACGAGGCGCGGCTCGCCCCGTTCCTCCGCTCTAAGCAGAACGCCGCGGTGGGCCTGGGGTTGGCTTTCGCCCCGCGAAGTAGGCTGCAGCTCCTCATCCGGAACACAGTGCTGAGACTGATGGGGGTGCCGGGGGTTGCGGATCTCGCGATGGGCAGGAGTTTCCACGATGCCGTCGAGCTGCCTGACTTCGTGGCCGCCTGAGCTGCCCGGCTGAGCCCGTGGTCCGACCCCGATTCGTCAAGCTCCCCCCGGCGCAGCAGCAGGAGATCCTGCAAGCCGCGCTGGACGAGTTCGCTGCCCACGGATTTCACGCTGCCTCGCTCAACCGGGTGATCGAGGCCGCGGGCATCTCCAAGGGGTCGATGTACTACTACTTCGACGGCAAGGAAGACCTGTACGCCTACCTCACGCAGACCGGGCTTGATCAGCTGTTCGTCGGGCTGGGGCCGTTCCCGGTGCCGAGTGGCGCCGATGTGGACGATTTCTGGTCGACGCTGGAGGACTACTACCTCCGGCTGATGACGGCGCTCGCCGACTCGCCTCAGCTGGCCGCGTTGGTCCGCGGCTGGGTCGCCGCGTCGGACAACCCGGCGCTGCAGAAGGCGCAGCAGGACAGCGAGCTCGCGGTGCTGCCGTGGATGCAGCAAGCCCTCGCCGCAGGTCAGCGCATCGGGGCGATCCGTAGCGACCTTCCGGCCTCGCTGCTGATCGCTGTGGTGGTCGGCATGGGCCAGGCGATGGACATCTGGCTGGTGACCCAGTCGCCGGCCCGGGGCGAGCTACCCCCGCTGATCGGCAACCTGATCGCCATGGTGCGAGGCGCTGTCCAGCCCCAGAGCCCGAGCAACCTGGCCCAGTGAACCGAGTCCGTCGCCACGACGGCGTTCCGGCGAGCGAGACCTGGTAGCTCGACCCGGCGACATCCCGACCAGATGTCGCGTCGCTCAGCCGCATCAGACCCCCAAGGGGTAGCGTCCGCACCAGCCGGGAGGGTGGTGTCCGACCGAACCCGACACGAGTCGCCCCACTGCCCACCCGAACGGGAGTCCACCTCGATGACCAACCAGGCCACGACCAACCACGACGCAGGGTCCTTCGGCTGGGCGGTCCTCGGCCCCGGCAGCATCGCTCGCCGCTTCGTCTCCCAGCTGCCCGCCTCGACGCGGGGCGTGCTGGTCGCGGTCGGCAGCTCCGACCCCGCGCGGGCCGCGAGCTTCGCCCAGGAGAACGGCGTCCCCGACGTCCGGACCGGCAGTTACGCCGACGTGCTGGCCGACCCGGCCGTCGACGGGGTCTACGTGTCCACCGTGCACACCGGCCACGCCCACCTGACCCTGCAGGCCCTGGCGGCCGGGAAGCACGTGCTCTGCGAGAAGCCGTTGGCGCCCAACCGGGGCACGGTGATGGCGATGGTCGACGCCGCCCGCACCGGTGGCGCGTCGCTGGTGGAGGCGTACATGTACCGCTTCCACCCGCAGACGGCGAAGCTGCTCGAGCTGGTCGCCGACCAGACCATCGGCGAGCTCACCCACATCGACGCCTCGTTCGCGTTCCGCACCGGCAGCATCACGGGCCGGTTGTACGACGTCGACCTCGCCGGCGGAGGCATCCTCGACGTCGGCGGCTACCCGGTCTCGCTGGCCAGGGCCGTGGTCGGCGCGTCGCTCGGCCGCGCGTTCGTCGAGCCGACCTCGTTGACCGCCACGGGGACGATCGGGTCGAGCGGGGTAGACGAGTGGACCGTGGCGCAGCTGGCCTTCGCGGGCAGCGTCACCGCGTCGGTGCGTACCGGCGTCCGGCTGCAGGACACGAACACCGTGACGATCTACGGCTCCGCCGGCACCATCCAGCTCGACGACCCGTGGACACTCGGCGCCGACCCGGTGCTCACCCTGACCGTGGTCGGGCAGGAGCCGCAGGAGCATCGGTTCGCGGGCGCGTTGGCCTACGCCCTCGAGGCCGACGCGGTGGCCGACAGCGTCGGGGTGGGTGAGGCCCCGGCGATGAGCCTGGAGGATTCGCTCGGCAACGCCCTGGTGCTCGACCAGTGGCGGGCGGCGATCGGCCTGCGCTACCCGTTCGAGGCCGAGGGCGCCGACATCCCCACGGTGTCAGGAGACCCGCTCAGCGTCGACCCCCGGAACCCGATGCGCTACGGAGAGATTCGCGGGGTGGGCAAGCCGGTCTCCCGCGTGGTGATGGGGGTGGACAACCAGCCTGACCTGGCGCATGCCTCGGCGATCTTCGACCACTTCGTCACCCAAGGTGGGAACGCCTTCGACACCGGCTACGTCTACGGCGGCGGCGTGCTCGAAGGCCGGCTCGGACGGTGGATCGCCAACCGGGGCATCCGCGAGGACGTGGTGGTGATCACCAAGGGCGCCCATACCCCGCACTGCGACCCGGAGTCGATCACTCGTCAGCTGCTGGAGAGCCTGGAGCGGCAGGGCACGGACTACGCCGACATCTACATGATGCACCGCGACGATCCAGACGTGCCGGTCGGTGAGTTCGTCGACGTGCTCGACGAGCACTTCCGGGCCGGCCGGATCCACGTCTACGGGGGGTCGAACTGGACGCCGGCACGGGTCGACGCGGCCAACGCCTACGCGGCCGCGAACGGTCGTCAGCCGTTCACCGTGCTGAGCAACCACTTCGGCCTGGCCCAGGCGTACGACGTGCCGTGGGCCGGGTGCGTGCACGCCACCGACCCGGCGTCCAAGCGCTGGCTCGCGGAGCGCCAGATTTCGTTGCTGCCCTGGTCATCGCAGGCTCGCGGCTTCTTCACCGGTCGGGCCCGACCCGAGGACCGGTCCGACGCGGAGCTCGTGCGCTGCTACTACAGCGACGACAACTTCGAGCGGCTGCGTCGAGCCGAAAAGCTCGGTGCGGAGTACGGCGTTGACGCTACCGCGATCGCGCTGGCCTACGTGCTGGGCCAGCCGTTCCCGACGTTCCCGCTCTTCGGACCGCGGACGATCACCGAGTGCCGCTCCTCGATGGCCGGACTCACCGTCGGCCTCAGCCCTGAGCAGGTGGCGTGGCTGGACCTGGCCAGCGACTGATCGACCGGGCCACGACAGCGGTCCTCCCCGCCGGGGAAGGGCATCACCGGCACGGTGAGCGCCGGCACTGCAGGTCTCGGTCTTGCGGTCCGAGGGCGGTGAGCTCAGCTGCGGCTGGAGACGCCCGTGCTGGGCTCTTCGGTCGGGGTCACGAAACGGTAGCCCACGTTGCGGACCGTGCCGATGACCGACTCGTACTCCGGCCCGAGCTTGGCCCGGAGCCGGCGGACGTGGACGTCGACCGTCCGCGTACCGCCGTAATAGTCGTAGCCCCAGACGTCGCTCAACAACTGCTGTCGGCTGAAGACCCGGCCCGGATGCTGCGCGAGGTATTTCAGCAGCTCGAACTCGGTGTAGGTCAGATCCAGCTGATCCCCGTTGAGCTTGGCGAAGTAGCCCGCCTCGTCGATCACGATGTTACCGGTCTGGATGAGCTGGTCGGCGTGCGGAGACGCGGCCGGGGTCATGGCGAGCCGAAGCCGGATGTCGAGCTCGGCCGGGCCGGCGCTGGTCAGCAGCAGGTCGTCGAAGCCCCAGTCGGAGGAGAGCGCGGCCAGGCCGCCTTCAGTGACGACGACCAGCAGCGGCGCCAGCTTTCCGGTGGTCTCGATCAGCCGGCAGAGCGCGCGCGCGCCGACCAGGTCACGACGCGCGTCCAGCAGGATGGCGTCCGCGTTGGGGGCATCGAGCAACGCGGTGGGTTCGGCCAGGGTGATCCGGACGTGGTGGGAGAGGAGCTCCAGCGCCGGCAGGACCTCAGCCGAGGACGCCATGTCGTTGGTCAGCAACAACAGGGTGGCCACGAGTGCCTCCTCGGAGAGCATGAGCGGGTGGTCGTCTCGGGACAGCAGCACCGCTTCGACCCGAAGCACATCGTCGGCTGGTTGCCTTCGCCGACGCCGTTGGTGAGGTGAACACTACCGGTATGGCGACTGTCGTTCTGCACTACTGGGCTGGGGCCAAAGCGGCTGCGGGGGTCGAGTACGAGCAGTACGAAGCGTCCAGCGTGGCCGACGCCGTCGCCCAAGCGGGGGAGGTGAGCGACCGACCTGGTCTGGTGGCGGTCTTGGGCGCCTGCGCGTTCCTCGTCGACGGGCTGACCCAAAGCGCTCACGATCTGGACACCTTTCTGACTGCTGATCGCGATGTCGAGGTCCTGCCCCCGTTCGCCGGGGGAGGTTGAGCAGAATCCCGTCCGTCATGTGGTCGCTCGTCTCAAAAAGCGAGACGATCTTGGGCGCGCGGAGGTCGGTCTCGTAATCTGGGCACCATGACCGCGACGTGCCGGTGGGCCTCGATGCTCACTCGCCGCCTGGCCGTGGACCACGGCCGAATGCGCTCGTCGCTGTGTCCGAACGTCCGGGGTCGAATGATCTGACGCGTCCCGCCTGACGTCACCTCCGGGTGACCATGCGCTCGCGTCACCCTGGACGGGTCCACCTCTGGGCTGCCTCGCAGCTCGCCGTCGACCCCCGCCCCACCTGCGTAACGACCAGCAATCACCCGACGATCCCCGATGACCAGGAGACCAACGCAATCATGAGCAGGCAAGAAGTACTCGTCGACGCCGACTGGGTCAGCGCCCACCTTGACGACTCCAGCGTGGTGCTGGTCGAGGTCGACGAGGACACCAGCGCCTACGCCGGCGGCCACATCAAGGGTGCGGTCAAGATCGACTGGAAGGACGACCTGCAGGACCCCGTCCGTCGTGACTTCGTCAACAAGCAGCAGTTCGAGAAGCTGCTCTCCGAGCGCGGGATCGGTAACGACGACACCGTCGTCCTCTACGGCGGCAACAACAACTGGTTCGCGGCGTACGCCTACTGGTACTTCAAGCTCTACGGACACGACTCGGCGCTGCTGCTGGACGGCGGTCGCAAGAAGTGGGAGCTCGACGCCCGCGAGCTGAGCACCGAGACCGTGACCCGACCGGCGACCAGTTACACCGCCGCCGAGCCCGACACCACGATCCGGGCGTTCCGCGACGAGGTCGTGGCGGCCATCGGCACGCTGGGTCTGGTCGACGTCCGCAGCCCCGACGAGTTCGCCAGCCGACTGCTCGCCCCGGCGCACCTGCCGCAGGAGCAGGCGCAGCGCGGTGGGCACATCCCCACCGCGATCAACGTGCCGTGGAGTAAGGCGGCCAACGACGACGGCACCTTCCGCTCCGACGAGGAGCTGCGCACCCTCTACGGCGATGCGGGTCTCGACGTCGACTCCGAGACCATCGCCTATTGCCGGATCGGCGAGCGCAGCGCGCACACCTGGTTCGTGCTGCACGAGATCCTGGGCAACCCCAACGTGAAGAACTACGACGGGTCCTGGACGGAGTACGGCTCGCTCGTGGGCGTTCCGGTGGCCGTGGGCGACGAGCCCGGAACGCCGTGACCACGCCCCCGATCCCGAGCGCCTGACCTGCACCATTTCAGCTCATCCCAGCCCCTCGAAACAAGGAGAACGACATGTGCGGAGCAACTCAGGGCGGACTCGCGGTCGCCGGAATCGACGTCACCAAGGAGGCCGTGATCCAGGGTCGGGTGCTGCGCGGCGGTGACCCGGTCGCGGGCGCCTACGTGCGGCTGCTCGACTCGGGGGGTGAGTTCACCGCCGAGGTCCCGACCTCCGCGACCGGGCACTTCCGATTCTTCGCGAACGACGGCAGCTGGACGCTTCGCACGCTCGCCCCGGGAGCCAAGACCGACCGTACGGTCGTGGCTCGGCGCGGCAACGTGGCCGAGGTCGACGTGGAACTCGAGGCGGCCTGACCGGTTGCCCCTCGCTACCGGTTTCGGTCCGTTCGGACCACCACCAGGGGGACGTCCGGTGTCCCGGGCGTCCCTTTCGGGTGTCCGGGCGAGGGGAACCAGCGGTTAAGGTCGGGTCGTGAGCCAGCGAGAAGACAGCGGGGTCGGCCCGGACTCTCGTCCCTACGAGTCGCTCTACCGCCACGGCAACCCCACCCCACCGGAGCGGACCGACCCCGGCTGGGCTCGGCACTCGGGTATCCACCACGACCCCGCGGACTCGCCTGAGGGCGACCGGTACGCCTGGCTCTTCCGGGCCGAGGAGCCGACTCGTCCCGACGTCGCCGGCGCGGGGTCCGGGACCGGCGAGCTCGGGGACCACGTCCCCGCGCACTCGGCCGTCGAGGAGGACACCCGAACCCGGGTAAGGCCGGAGGCGTCGGTTCCGGCCGAGACCCCGGCGGGTTCCGCGGACCAGTTCTACGAGCCCTACGAGACCCCGCTCGAGGACCGTCCGCCCGCTGTGGTGACCCTGCGCAGCCCCGCGAGGGCCGCGCGCGAGCCGACCGACCGGGAGCCCGGACGCCGCCGCGGCCTGCTCGTCGCGCTGCTCCTGCTGCTGGTCGTGCTGCTCGTTGCGGGCGGCGCCTGGTTGGTGTGGGGTGAAATGGGGGCTGCCGGCCGGTCCGTCGCCTCGCCGCAGACCACGGCGAGCGGCCGCGGACCGACGGCGACGAGCAGCACGCCACCGTCCGGGTCCGCGAGCAAGGCCTACGCCGGGGCCGTGACGGCGGTACAGCCGACCGCAGCGACCGCCGACTGCACCGCGCCCGACGCGACCGACGACGGCGGCAAGAAGGTCAGCTACACCGCGGGGCGGGTGATCGACGGCGACGCCACGACGGCCTGGCGGTGCGACGGCGCCGGTATCGGTGAGCAGGTCACCATCCACCTGCCCGCGGGGACGACGGTAGCCGAGCTGGGGTTGGTCAACGGCTACACGAAGGTCGATCCGACCAGCGCCAAGGACCGCTACCGGGAGTACCGCCGGATCCTCGACGTGACCTGGACCGTCGGCGATCGCCGCATCCCCCAGACCCTCTCCGGCACCGATGAAAAGATGCAGTCCATCCGGATCCCGCCGACTGCCGCCAATCAGCTGGTGCTGACCATCGACAAGTCAACCACCCCCGGCTCCAAGGCCGCCACCCGCGACGCCGTGCTGATCTCCGAGGTGATGGTGGGCTCGCCCGCCTGAGACAAGGCCTAAGGTCAGCATGTGGATGATCTCGAGCTCGCCGCCGACCTGGTCCACCGGGCCGGCGTTCTCGCCGCGCGGATGCTGAGCGAGGGGTTGGAGACGCACTACAAGTCGTCGGTCTCCGACGTGGTGAGTGCCGCCGACCACGCCGCTGAGGAGTGGGTCGTCGGGCGACTGCGTACCGAACGCCCCGAGGACGGCCTGGTGGGGGAGGAGGGTTCCCGGAGCGCGGGTGCCGGCGAACGGACCTGGTTCGTGGACCCGGTGGACGGGACCTACAACTTCCTGTCCGGTCTGCCCTATTGGTGCTCTGCAGTGGGTCTGACCGACGCCGACGGGCCGCTTCTCGGCGCGGTCTACCACCCGGCGGTCGACGAGCTCTGGGTCGGGGGTCGGGACCGACCGACGACGCGGAACGGCTCACCGCTACCCGCGCTGCGCGACCAGCCCCTGGCCGAGATCAGCGTCGCCTCCTACGTCCATCCGGCGCGGATGGGGGTCGGGCCGCAGGAGCAGGCCTGGACGGCGGTGATCCGTCGAGCCGCCACCGTACGGATGCTGGGGTCGGCCTCGATCGACCTGTCCGGGGTGGCTGCCGGTCGGTTGGGGCTGTTCCTGCAGGCCGACCTGCACGACTGGGACTGGGTGCCGGGAGCTGCCCTGGTAGTGGCCGCCGGGGGGCGCGCGGTACTGGTGCCGCATGCCGGTCACCGCTGGCAGATCGCGGGCAACTCGCAGGCCGTCGCCGAGGCCCGGGACGCGATCCTCACCAGCTGACTGCCGGTCCGGGGTGCAGTCAGGAGTCGAGGATCACGGTCACCGGACCGTCGTTAATCGAACCGACCTCCATGTGGGCGCCGAACCGACCTGTCGCCACCTCGGCTCCGAGCGTCCGCAGCGCCTCGACGTAGGCGGCCACCAACGGCTCACTCACCGGCCGCGGGGCGGCGGCGTTCCACGACGGCCGACGGCCCTTGCGGGTGTCGGCGTAGAGCGTGAACTGACTGACGACCAGCAGCGGTGCCCCCAGGTCGGCGGCCGACTTCTCCTCCGTCAAGATCCGCAGCCGGTACGTCTTCTCGGCCAGGGCGCGGGCGTCGGTCTCGGTATCGGTGTGGGTGACCCCGACCAGCACCAGCAGACCCGGACCGTCGATGGCGCCGACCGTCTCGCCGTCAACCACCACGGCGGCCGAGCTGACCCGTTGCAGCACGCAGCGCATGCTCGAGAGGGTAATCGGTCGGCTATCGGTGCTTCCCTCATTGGCTCCGACCTGTTCGGATGGGGTCTCCGCACCCACCCACCAGAGGCATCATCGTGCACCCCAACCCGCTCCGGCTGCTGGCCGCCACCCTGCTCAACGCCACGCTCGCCGTGACGCTGGTGGCTCCGGCTCAGGCCCACGGGGGACCAAGTCACGGCGGCCGCCGCCCCGGCTGCTATCCGGACCAGATCGCGTTGCCCGACGGTTTCCTGCCCGAGGGGATCGCCATCGGGAACTCGCCCGTCGCCTACCTCGGATCCCGCGCCGACGGCGACATCTACGCCGCCGACCTGCGGACCGGGCACCCGGGCAGGCTGGTCGACACCCTGACCAGCCCGAACTTCGACGTCCCCTCGACGGTGGCGGCATACCGGGGCAGCCTCTACCTGCCCAACGCGCGCTTCACCTCGCCCCAGTTGCCGACCACGGAGTTCTCGATCACCCGCATCGACCGCTGAGCGGGCCCACCTGCCAGGGTGGTGATCATGTCCACGTCGCTCCGTCCGCTCGTCGTCAAGATCACCTGTGGGGCCGAGGCGCCGGAACGGGCCAACCAGGCCCTGACCGTCGCCTCGCTCGCGGTGGCGAGCGGGTCGGCGGTCATGCTCTGGCTGACCGGGGACGCTGTGTTCTTCGCCGTTGCTGGTCGGCAGCCCGACCTGGCCCTGCCGTACGCCACCCCGGCAGCCGAGCTCGTCGACGCGGTTCTGGCCGGTGGGGAGATCCGGGTCTGCAGCCAGTGCGCCGCCCGCCGCGAGCTCACCGCGCCCGACCTGCTCGCCGGAGCTTCGATCGCCGGAGCGGCCTCCTTCGTCGAGGCGGCCCTCCGGCCCGACGTCCAAGCCCTCGTCTACTGACGCCGACCAGCCAGCTTTTCCCGGCTTTCTGCGGCGTGTTGGACAGGAACTGGCTGGTCGGCGCCGCGCCCGTCGAGGTGGTGGTGGGCACTGCGGTCAGCAGGATCGTGGTCGCTACCGGTCAGCTGCCTGAGGCTATGTTGACCCGTCCGCACCGAGCACGTCCGGGTCGAGGCCGAGCCGTTCGGCGACGTCGGTCGCGCTGAGGTCTCCGGGCTGTCGTCCGGCGGCCGCGGCCTCTCGGGCCAGTGCGGCGATCGTGGTGTTCACCGGCGCCGAGATCCCCACCAGGTGGGCGATCCGGGCGATCTCGCCGTTGAGGTAGTCGGTCTCGATCGTGCCGGTGCTCCGGGTCAGTGACTGCCACGACGACCCGCCGAGTCGCGTGGGCTCGCCGGGTACCGAGGCGACGTCGAAGCTGCCGGCGCGGGCTGCGGACTCGGTCGCCTCGTCGATCACGGCGATCTTCGCAGCAGCGAGCACCACCCGCGCTTCGGCCTGGGCGAGCTTGATCATCGGCCCCGGTCGACCGTTGTCGCCGACCAGCGCGTCGAAGGCGTTACCGATGTTGCTGATCAGCTTGCGGTACTTCCACGGCATCACGTCCTGGGGCCGGGAGATCACGAACCCGGCGGTGGTCCAGTCGCGGTCGACCGCGTCGAGCACCTCCCGCTCGTGACCGCCCACGTGATCGTCGACGGAGTCCCTGGCGGGGTAGGGGCCGACGTGGAACATGCCCCGGGTCGGCGTACCGCGGACGATCACCTCGCCCGGCTCCAGGTGCACCGCAGGCATCCACACGCAGACCCCCAGCACCCGGGCGAAGTACCGCAGCGCCATGTCCTCGGCGCTGACCCCGTTCAGGGCGGTCATGATCGGCAGCCGCTCGCCGGCCCGAGCGACCCGCGCGTCACCGTCGTGGACCCAGACATCGGCCCACTGCCGCAGGGCCACCTCGGCCTGGTGCGTCTTCGTGGCGAGGACCAGGACGTCGGTTGGGGCCAGCGTGAGCTGTGCCGGATCGGTGACGCAGGGCAGCCGTACGGTGAAGGCCCGCTCGGGGGTCCGGATCGTCAGCCCGTCGCGGCTGATCACCTCCGCGTGTTCCCCGCGCGCGACCGCGACCACGGAGGCTCCCGACTCGGCCAGCAGCCCGGCGATCCCGCCGCCGACTGCCCCGGCCCCCACGATGATGTAACGCGTCACGTCGACCCACCGTAGTCAGCCCTTGGCCTGGGTCGTCGGTCGGAGCGGTCCGTTGTCCAGGGCCGAGGCCCCTAGACTCGACCTATGTCCGTCACCGTCTTTGCCGTGCTCTTGGCCGCCGGCGCCGCTGCCCTCGGGGTGGCCGCACTCGCCGGGGTCGTCTTGCTGCTCGCCGGCCTGCGTCGGACCGCCTGACCCGTGCCGTACGAGATCCCGCACGACCTGCACCCCGACCTCGTCGCGCTGGCCTGGATGGTCGGGCGCTGGGAGGGCACCGGCAAGGGTGCCTACCCCGGCATCGAGGAGTTCGACTTCGGTCAGCAGATCGATTTCAGCCACAACGGCGGCAACTACCTGCACTACCTCTCCCAGACGTTCGAGATGGACGCAGAGGGTCGGGCCACCAAGCCCAGGACCATGGAGACCGGGTTCTGGCGACCGCAGCGCGACGGCTCGATCGAGGTCGTGATGTGCCATCCCGACGGGGTGTCGGAGGTCTGGTACGGCAAGATCAACGGCGCCAAGATCGAGCTCAGCACCGACGCGGTGGTTCGTACTGTGACCGCCCCGGACTACGTCGCCGGCCAGCGCCTCTACGGCAACGTCGACGGTGACCTGCTGTGGACGTTCGACAAGGCGTCCGACGGCCAGCCCCTGCAGAACCACCTCTGGGGTCGGCTCCGCCGCACCTGAGCTCCGTCCCCCCAGCCACTGGCTGCCGGCTGTGCTCGGCCCTCAGACAGCAGTGGCGTCTCGCGGAAGAGACGTCGCGCGCCACGTCGTCAGCCGCACCCGAATGTGCCGGGGTGCCACGCGTCCGATCCCCGCGGGCTCCCACCTCGGGCAGGTTGTCGCCATTTCGTCGTGAGCGCACCGCATCAGCCCCTGTGGCCGATGCTTTCTTTGCCGACGACAAAATGACGACAGTCCGTCGATGCCAGTCCGCCCTCCGCTCGCGCCCGCGGCGTCGTGGTCCGCCGGCAGCCGGAGGCAAATCGCCGTCGGGAAGAAGTCTGGTCCCTGTGGCGCTCCGACTAGCGTGGACGGCATGGCGAACGAGGTTCTGGCCGAGGAAGGCCCCGATGCTGCGGTGGCGTGGCACTTCGGGGACCCGTTGCGCGAGCAGCGGGGCATCGAGGCCGGACGCGGCGTGGTCGATCTCTCTCACCGCGGCGTGCTCACCGTCAGCGGCCCGGACCGCCTGAGCTGGTTGCACTCCCTCACCTCCCAGGCCCTCGATCCGCTCGCCCCAGGCGTCGGGGTCACCACGTTGATCCTGTCGCCGCAGGGCCACGTGGAGCACGCGCTCTACGGCGTGGACGACGGCGAGACCTTCTGGGCGCACACCGAGCCGGGCCGAGTCGGGGCTGTGGTGGCGTTCCTGGACCGGATGCGGTTCATGCTCCGGGTCGAGGTCGCCGACCGCACCGAGGCGTACGGCGTCGTCTGGCACGCCGGACGCAACCGGTCCACCGACCTGCTGGTCCGCTCCGGAGAGGACTCTCTCGGCGGGTTCGAGGTCGTCGTCCCCCGAAACCGGCTCGCCGCTCACCTCGACGTGCCCGACCGAGCCGGTACCTGGGCGTACGAAGCGGTGCGGATCGCCGCCGGCGTACCCCGCTTCGGACTGGACACCGACGAGCGGACCATCCCCAACGAAGTGGGCGTGCTGGGCTCCGCTGTCCACCTCGACAAGGGCTGTTACCGCGGCCAGGAGACGGTGGCCCGGGTGCACAACCTGGGCCGCCCGCCGCGCCGGCTCGTCCTGCTCCATCTCGACGGTTCGGTCGAGACGCTGCCGGCGACCGGCGACCCGGTCACCTCGGACGGGCGGCAGGTCGGCTTCGTCACCACCGCAGTCCGGCACTACGAACTCGGCACGGTCGCCCTGGCCCTGGTCAAGCGCAACACCGCCGACGACGCTGAGCTGCACGTCGGCGACGTCGCCGCGGCGATCGACGCCTAACGGGGTGCGGCCGTTGGAAGCCCGAGCGCCTCGGCGGCGGCCTGCATCCGCAGGTCGTAGGTGACGACCGCCCGAAGCTCGTTGCCGAGCCGTCGGGCCGAGGCAAGGTGCACGGCGTCAAGGCTGCGCAATCCGCCATTGCCCAGATCCGCGGCATCGTCGAGCAGGTTGCGGTGCATCGGAAACAGGGTCATCCGTCCGAGCTGTCGGCGTGCGCTGGCTACCGCAGCGGCTCCTCCACGCTGCACTGCGCGCACAACCTCGACCCGCGCCAGAGCTGAACTCACCTGCCTGTCAGTACGCCGGCCGCGCAGGAATCGCGTCAGCTCTTCTGATTCGGCTTCGGTCTGCACCAGCTTGACGATCGCCGAAGAATCCAGGTACAGCCTCACCTTTCGTCCTTACGCATCCGAGCCAGTGTCTCTGAGGCGTTGATTCCGTAATCGATCGGCGGCTCGTCGAGCAGGTCACCCGGTAGTTCTGGCGGGATTATCTGCCCGGTGGCGATCATCTCCTCCCAGGTGTCCGCCGCCGGAGGCACCAGCCGAGCCACTGGCCGGCCACGATCGGTGATCTGCAGCGACTCCCCGGCGGCAACCCGCGCCAGATAGCGGCTGGCGTACTGGCGCAACTCGCGAACCCCGATGCTCTCCATGTGCTACACGATAGCTCATGCCTGGCGTCTGAGACCATCAGCGCATGACTGTGACCCCGCCCGTCTCCGTCCAGTCCGCTCCGGTTGTGTGCTCCCCGGACGGAGCCGGGCTCATGAACACCACGTTGATCACGGTAGCGCCGACCGGTGCGGAGTCCAGCAAGTCCGACGTACCGGCCCTTCCGGTGACCCTGGACGAACTCGTCGCGACGGCCAGGGAGTGCCAGGCGCTCGGTGTCGGAGTCATCCACGTACATATCCGCGACCAGCACGCGCGGGCAACGCTGGACCAGGGCAGGCTGCGGGAGACCGTCCAGGCGCTGCGGGCCGAGACCGATCTGATCGTGCAGCTGTCCACCGGTGGCGCGGTCACCGATTCCGAAGCCGACCGCCTCGCCGTCCTGGACGCGGAGCCGGACGCGGCCAGCTGCTCGATGGGCACCGTCAACTTCGGCCGCGACGTCTTTTTCAACCGCTGGGACTTCATCGTCGAATTGCACACCGCGATGCGCGATCGGGAGATCGTCCCCGAGTACGAGATCTTCGATCTGGGTCAACTCTCGACCCTGCAGCGGCTGCTGGACAAGCACGGCCCGCCGTACGGCGAACATGTGCATGCCGATCTCGTGATGGGCGTGCCCGGCGGGATGCCGGGAACGGCCGCGGCCCTGGTTGCCGCCGCCGGGATGCTGCCGGCCGGTGCCACGTTCGCGGCCACCGGGGTGGGCCGGACGACACTGCCGGTCATGCTTGCCGCGCTGTCGGCCGGCGGTCACCTCCGGGTCGGCATGGAGGACACCCTCACGTACGCACCGGGCAACGCCGTGACAGGCAACGCCCAACTCGTGGCGCGAGCAGCGGGTCTGGCCAAGATCGCCCAGCGCCCCCCGATGCCGATCGAGGACGCCCGGTCGATGCTGGGCGTTCGCGAGCGGCGTACGGCGACTGCATGAACCCGATCCTGGTCGAGGTGGTCCGCAACGATCGGGTGGAGTCCGTCCACCGCGGCTCGGTCTTCGTGGCCGACTCCGCCGGTACGCCGGTGCTGTCCGCCGGTACGCCGACCGATCTGGTGTTTCCCCGGTCCGCGAACAAGCCGATGCAGGCGTTGGCGATGCTGCGCTGCGGCCTCGGGTCCGATGCCGAGCTGGCCGACATCGACCTGGCCCTCGCCACCGGGTCCCACTCCGGCGAACCGGTTCACGTGGAGCGGGTGGGCAAGATGCTCGCGGCCGGCGGGTACGTCGAGGAGGACCTGCAGTGCCCGCCGCAGTTGCCGATCGACGAGGTGGCGGCCCACGCCGTACTGGCCGGTGGGGGCGGCCCGTCGCGAGTCCTGATGAACTGCTCAGGCAAGCATGCCGCCATGCTGCTGACCTGCCGCGCCGCCGACTGGCCGATCGCGGACTACTTGGCGCCGACGCACCCGCTGCAACAGGAGGTGCGGCGGGTCGTCGCGGAGCTGGCCGACGAGCCGGTCACGGTGACCGGCGTTGACGGCTGCGGCGCGCCGCTGTTCGCCATCACCCTCGCCGGCCTGGCCCGCTGTTTCGCCCGTCTCGTCGCGGCGGAAACCGGTACGCCGGAGCGCCGGGTCGCCGACGCCATGCGCGCGCATCCGGTGATGGTCGCCGGCAGCCGTCGTGAGGACACCCTGCTCATGCAGTCGGTACCTGGCTTGCTGATGAAGGGTGGCGCCGAGGGCGTGCATGCGGCTGCGCTCGCCGACGGGTCGGCGATCACGCTCAAGATCGACGACGGAGGCATCCGGGCGAGGATGCCGGTGATGGTCGCGGCGTTGCGTCTCCTCGGTTGCGACGCATCCGAGCTCGACCGGCAGGCCAGCTCGGCGGTGCTCGGCGGCGAGAGCGCCGTCGGTGTCGTGCGGCTGCGGCCAGGCGCGTTTCCCCCGCCGTTGCGTCCGTAGGTCTGCGCGCCATACCGGCCAGCTGTACGGACGTTGCGCCAGGGGGCCGGCAGTCAATGACCGAACGGGTCAGGCACTGTGCCGGGCAGCCATGAGTGCAGCTCGCCGTCGCGCCAGCCGCGATCCCGGACCACCCGCCGGGCCTCCCGCTTGTACCGCCCGACGAGGCGGTCGAGGTACAGCAGGCCGTCGAGATGGTCGACCTCGTGTTGCAGCGCCACCGCGAGGATCCCGGTGCCGACGACGGTGACTGGCTCGCCGAACTGGTCGAAGCCGGTGACCGTCGCAGCCGCGGCCCGGCTGGTGGGAAAGTGCTCGCCTGGCACGGACAGGCAACCTTCGATGTCGTTCTCGCTGTCCGGCAGACCGCCCGGGATGGGACCGGCCTGAAGCACCGGATTGACCACGTGCCCACGCTGCAGCCGGCCGGTTCCGTCGGCGCAGCTGTACACGAAGACCCGCAGCGGTACGCCGATCTGTGGGGCGGCCAGCCCGGCGCCGTTTGCGGCCATGTTGGTCTCCAGCATGTCCGCGATCAGCGTGCCCAGCGATTCGTCGTACGCCGTGACAGCCGCGGCCGGGTGATGCAGGACGGGGTCTCCGACGATCCGGATCGGATGGATGGCCATGGCGGTGCGAATGTAAAGGCCCCGCCGTGACATACCTCACCCACGTCGCTAGCAGAGCCGCTTGCAACAGCTAGCACCCGAGCCTACCGTGGGAGACGAGCGTGACCGGAGGTGAGTGCATGCAGGCCCTGTCCGGCATCGGGCAGTACATCCGCGAGCAACGCACCGCGGCGCAGGTCTCACTGCGGCAGTTGGCGCAGGCCACCGGAGTGAGCAACCCGTATCTCAGTCAGATCGAGCGGGGGCTGCGCAAGCCGAGCGCGGAGATCCTGCAGCAGATCGCCAAAGGGCTGC
Source organism: Propionibacteriaceae bacterium (assembly GCA_050996715.1). GTDB lineage: Bacteria > Actinomycetota > Actinomycetes > Propionibacteriales > Propionibacteriaceae > Microlunatus. The sequence continues at coordinate 2,621 of JBPCRP010000060.1, read as the reverse complement.
GGGTCTCCGCGGAGACGCTGTACATGCACGCCGGCATCCTCACCGAGCGCGAGGGTGACCCGGATGTCCGGAACGCCATCTTGACCGACCCGCACCTGCACGAACGGCAGAAGCAGGTGCTGCTGGACATCTACCAGTCCTTCTGCAACGAGAATGCCCACCAGAAAGAGGAGTCATGAGCATCAGCACCGAGTTCAAGCAGTACGGCGAGATCGCGGCGGAGCAGGGCAAGCTCGCCCTGGCTGGCGTCCGCCAAACCGTCCTGGCGGCAGTGGGCGCAAGTGACGTCGTCGTCACCCGTGCGGCCGCGCAGGGCAAGCAGCTGGCCACCCGCACCCAGGACATCGCCACCGGCCGGGTAGCACCGACCGACGTGCGCAAGGTGGTTGGGGGCTACCTGCAGACCGCCGGGGAGCAGGCGGTGAACTTCTACGTCCAACTCAGCAAGCGCGGCGAGGAGGTAGTGCACGAGTTCCGGAAGGACCCGCGGTTGCAGCGGGTGATCTTCCGCGCCGAGCGGGCGGTCGACACCGTCGAGGATCTGCTCGTCGAGGTGGCCTCCGGTGCCGATTCCGGGGTTTCGGACGCGAAGGACGCCGTCGCCGACGGCGCGGACAAGACCCGGGCGACGATCCGCAAGACCGCGGCCCGCAACACCAGCGCCCGCAAGTCCTCCATCCGCAAGCCACCGGCGCGCAAGGCGACGACCGGCAAGGCGGCGACCGGCAAGGCGGCGACCGGCAAGGCGGCGACCAGCAAGGCGGCGACCAACAAGGCGACGACCAGCAAGGCCTGAGCAGTCCGCACCTGATGATCATGGGCTTTGGCCGGCTGGCACCGGCTGAATCCCATGATCATCACGACGAATTGGGCTGCCCTCGGCGTACGCTCGCCTCGTGGACATCCTCCTCGGCATGCTGTTGAACGGGATCGAGCTGGGATCGCTTGCGCTGGCAATCTGGGCCTTCGTCGACGCCGCCATGCGGCCGACGCCGCTGTACACCGCCGCGGACAAGCTCACCAAGCCCGCATGGCTCGGTATCACCGGCGGCGCGCTCGCGGTGTCCCTGCTGACCGACACGCTGGGCCTGTTCGGCCTGGTCGCCCTCGTCGCCTCGATCGTCTATCTGGTCGACGTGCGACCGGCGTTGAAGCAGGTCCAGCGGGGCAACCCCTGGTAGCACCGCTGCCGACCCGGCTGTTCGACACTTCAGCCGAGACCCTCGAGCACGCCGTCCTCGGCGACGGCGCAGTCGAGGGCGTCGTCTGTGGCACTTTTCGGCCGAAGCCCGGTGTTCCCCGCGGTGGCACTGTTTGGTCCTTTGCCCGGCGGCCGGCCGGATGCAGTGGACCGAAAGATGCCACATTCGGCTGTTTGTGGCACTTTTCGGTGCACTGCTGCGGCCCAGATCCCAAGCATCGGACCCGCCACCGCAGCGCCGCGTGGTCGGCGCGGCTGGCCGACATGTTCGCATGACAGTCCTTCCAGGACGCTGGTTAGGCTTCGCGGATGCATCAGCATGGGCGCACCGAGCGGCTGGATCTGGCCGATGCGACGCTGCGCGAGTGGGACGCCACAGTGCTCTCCGCTGACACGGACGAGGGCATCGTGCTGGACCGGTCGGCGTTCTATCCCGGCGGCGGCGGGCAGCCGCCGGACCACGGCGTACTGCTCTGGGGCGGCGTACAGACGCGGATCGTCGGTGTACGCCGAGGCGAGGATCCCGGGCTGATCCCGGCCGATGGCGACCCGCTGCCCCCGGCGGGGACAGCGGTACGTGGGGCGATCGAGGACGACCGGCGGACGGCTTTGATGCGTACGCACTCGGGGCTGCACCTGCTGGCCGGCGTCGTGTTTCGTGACTTCGGCGCTCTGGTGACTGGCGGCAACATGGAGCCGTTGACCGCCCGGATGGACTTCGACCTGCCCGAGATCCCAACCGACTTCAAGGACCGGATCGCCGCCGCGTGCGCGGTCGAGGTCGCCGCCGACCGGGCGATTCGGGTGGACAACCTTTCCCGGGCCGATGCGTTCGCGATCCCGGACATCATCAGGACAGCCACCGACCTGCTCCCGCCCAACCTCGAGGTGGTGCGCATCGTGGACATCGTCGGGCTCGACGTACAAGCCGACGGGGGAACGCACGTCGCCTCGACGAGCCAGATCGGTGACATAGACGTGGTGAAGGTGGAGAACAAGGGCAAGGCGAACCGGCGGCTGCGGGTGCGGCTGCAGTGACCAACGCGTTCGGACTGAAGCTGAAGCTCGGCGACATCACCACCGAAGTGGTCGACGTCATCGTCAACGCGGCGAACCCCGGACTGCTCGGCGGCGGCGGCGTCGACGGCGCGATCCACGCGGCGGGCGGGCCGGAGATCCTGGCCGAGTGCCAGGAGCGCAAGCGCGAGCTTCCCGGCGGGCAGCTGCCGCGCGGGCAGGCGGTGGCCACAACGGGCGGCCGGCTGCCCGCGCGCTGGGTGGTGCACACCGCCGGACCGATCTGGTCGCCGGAGGAGGATCGCTCGGACGTGCTGGCCAGTTGCTATCGCGAGTCGCTCCGGGTGGCAGCGGATCTGGGTGCCGAGACGGTCGCCTTTCCGGCCATCTCTGCCGGCGTGTA
>JBPCRP010000097.1:0-14163 GCA_050996715.1 Propionibacteriaceae bacterium | reverse complement strand
GCCGGGCCGAGATCGAGCTGGGCAGGACGTCGGGCACCCACGCCCCAGCGGCGACCACCACCCGGCGGGCCCGCAGCGCGCCCTCGCCCCGGTGGACGAGCACCGTGTCACCGCGTTGCTCCACCCGTTCGACGGGTGCCTGTTCGCTCACCTCGACCCCCCGAGCGGTGGCCCCGGCCACCAGGGCCCGGACCGCGGTGTCGGCGTCGATGACCCCCGACTCGGGGGTGAACAGGACGGGTCCGTCGAAGCTCATGCCTGGCCAGCGCGTCTGCGCTTGTTCCGCGTCCAGCAGCTCAGCGGCCACGCCGAGGTCGTCGAAGACGCGCTTGATCTGGTCCACGCCTCGGCCCGGGCCGTGGTCGACGCCTCCCGTGCGCCGCAGCAGGGGCTGACCGTGTTCCGCCCCCAGCTCGTCCCACAGCCGTTCGGCCCGGCCGGTCAGGGTGACGTACTCCGCTACCGGGTAGGCCCGGCGGAAGATCCGCGACGAACCGTGGGAACTGCCCGCGTGGTGTCCGATCTGATGGCGTTCAAGAACCTGCGCGCTCACCCCACGGCGGGCCAGGGCCCAGGCCGCGGCGCTGCCGGCCAGGCCCGCGCCGATCACGATGACGTCGGCGTCGACCTCGCTCACCCCTCCACCGCAACCGGTAGCGAGACCGTGTCGCGCTGCGGCTCGTCGCCGCGGGCCCGGGCGATCTGGGCCATCACCGCGATCTCGTCGAACACCCGCCACTCGTGCACGACCTGACCCCGGCGGAACAGGAACTGGGAGGCGCCCAGGATCTCCACGGGTGAATGGGTGAGGGGGCCATAGAGCGGAGCGCCGTCGTAGGTGCCGGTCAGTCGCCACAGCACACTGGCCCGGGTGCCGAGCTCGGGCTCGGTGCTGACCGCGATGTCGCGCACCTCGACGGTGGCGTCGGGGAACGGGGCCAGCATCTGGATCAGGTCGATCTGGTAGTTGCGGTGGCGGGTGAGCGTGCGGGCCCGGGTGGTGTCCAGGAACAGGTGCGGGTGGGTGAATTCCGCCAGCCGCTCCAGGTGGCGACCCTGCCAGACCTGCTCGATGAACTCCTTGACCAGGGTTGCCTCGGCCTGGTGGGTGGTCGGGCGCGCACCGGACTCGCCGCGGCGGAGCACGTCGGTCGGCGTTTCGGCGCCGAACAGGCCGCCTGCCTCGGAGGTGAAGGCGGTCTGACGGGCGATCTCGAACGGGTCGTGTCCGAGCGTGGTCACGGCTCGGTACTCGTCGCGCACCACCCATTCCTCTACCACCAGAGAGTCTCGGACGAGACAGACAGCCAGGTGCCGCGCTTCCGACTCGGACACGCTGGGTGGCCCGTAGTTCCAGATTCCCTCTTGCTTCCCGGAGTGGAACACCCGGTGATGACTGACGAACGCGTCGTCGCCGCGTTCCTCACAGATCACGTCTTCCGCCGTCCCGATCCGGTTGGGGAAGGCGGCCTTCTTTACCAGCGACCCGCGCAGCACGGTCTCCATCCCGCGGATGGGCCCGTACGCCCCGTGCACGACCATCTCCGGCGCGTAGTGCTCACCCAGCCGGCCCAGACCGAAATCGTCCCAGATCAGGTCGGTCCAACCGACGATGTAGTCCTCGGGGCTGTCGAATGGTGCATAGGCCGAGGGTGACAGGGGCATGAGGGTTCCTTCCACAGGTATGTATACGTATACCCTAACGTCATGGACGCTGCTCCCGAACCGAACCCGGACGCCACCACCACCTCGGCCGACCCGGCGAGCGCCGTCGGCCCGGTGGGCTTCATCGGTCTGGGCCGGATGGGTGACCCGATGGTGCGGAACCTGCTGGCCGCCGGACACGCGGTGGTGGTGCACGATGTCGCGGCCGACCGTGTCGCCGGCCTGGTCGCGGCGGGAGCCGAGGCAGCCGGCAGCGCGGCCGAGGTCGCCCAGCGGAGCTCGATCACCCTCACCATGCTGATGAGCGATGCGGTACTCCGCACGGTCGTGCTCGGGCCCGACGGGGTCCTGGCCGGCGCCCGCGCGGGCCACCTGCTGTGCGATCTGAGCACGGTGTCGCCGGCGGTGACCCGCGAAGTCGCCGACGCGGCCCGGACGGCGGGTGTCTCGTTCGTCGCAGGGGCGGTGGCGGGCAGTGTGCAACCGGCCCGGGACGGCACCTTGACGGTCTTCGTATCCGGGTCCCCGGCCGAGGTGGAGGCGTTGCGTCCGGTGCTGCAGCCGTTGGCCGGCTCGATCCGAGCGGTCGGTACGGGTCAGGAAGCGGTCTACCTCAAACTGGTCCACAGCACCCTGGTGGCGGTCTACTCCGCGATGCTGGGTGAGGCCTTGGCTTTCGGCGAACGTGGCGGGCTGGACCTCACCGAGATGGTCACGGTGCTCGAACAGGGTCCGCTGGGCTCTACCCAGCTCAGCCTGAAGGCCCCGATGGTCGTGAGTCGCGATTTCGACGATCCGCCGTCCGACGTCGACACGGCCGCCAAGGACGTCGACCTGGTGCTGGACGCGGCTCGGGAGCTGGCGGTGCCGATGCCGATCACGGCAGCGGTACGGCAGGTGATGGCCTATCAGCAGGCCCGCGGTGGGGGGAAACGGGACATCTGGAGCATTCTGCAGGCGTTCGAGGCCCTGGCCGGCGGCCCCCGGTGACGGGCCCGTCGCCGACGGACCGGCGCGGGCCGGTGCCCCCCGTCGCGTTCGGGCCGATCGTTCTCGGGGGCAACCGTTTCGGTTCGTCGCTGGACGTCGACGCCTCCTACGCGCTGCTCGACCGGCACCTGGAGCAGGGCGGCACCATGGTCGACACCGCCCTGGTCTACGCCGACTGGCTACCCGACGTGGAGCGCGCCTGCAGTGAGCGCCTGCTCGGCCGCTGGCTGGCCAGCCGCGGCGTGGCGGACACGGTGGTGGTGGCGACCAAGGGTGGTCATCCCGAAGTCTCCGCGACCGGGACCGCGGGTCGTCGACCGCCCCCGCGGCTGGACCCCGCCTCGTTGCGCCGCGATGTGTCGGCCAGCCTGGACCACCTCGGACTGGGGTGCCTGCCCCTGTGGTGGCTGCACCGGGACGACCCGCGGCGGCCGGTCGCCGACATCCTGCACGCGGTCGAGGATCTCCGCTCGGCGGGCCTGCTGGCAGCCTGGGGCGTGGCGAACTGGACCGCTGGGCGCCTGGCCGAGCTCCGCGCCGCCGCTGCGGCCGCGGGGGTCGACGGCCCGCTGGCGAGCAGTGTCTGCTTCGCGCTGGCCCCGCCCGCCCCTGGCGTCCTGGCCGACGACCTGGTCGTTCTGGACGCCGGTCTGGCTGTGCTGCACGAGCAGACGCAGCTGCCGCTGGTGGCCTACTCCGCGCAGGCCAAAGGGTGGTTGGAGCGGGCGGCGCGGGGCGAACCCAGTGCCCACGACCCGGTCTACGACCATGGCGCCACCCGGACGCTGGCGACCGCGCTGGCCCGGCTCGGCGGCGAGCTAGGGGCCAGCCCCACCGAGGTGGCGCTGGCCGCCGTGGCGTTGCTGCCGTTCCCGACCAGCGCGGTGGTCGGCCCGGGCACGCCGACCCAGCTGGACAGTTGCTGGGCCGCGTCCCGGTTGACGCTGGACGAGACCCAGCGAGCGGTCCTGCGGCCCTGGATCGACGCGGCGGTCGCGGCGGCCGGCGCTCAGCCCTTGACCGAGCCCGAAGTCAGACCGGCCACCAGGTAGCGCTGGACGATCATCGCCAGGGCGAGGATGGGCAGGGCCACCAGCACGGTGGCGGCCGAGGCCTGCTGCAGCAGCGGCAGGTTCTGTCCGATCTGCGCGGCGATGAAGACCGGGACCGTCTTGGAGTTCACGTCGGTGAGCACAACCGCCACCAGGTACTCCTGGAACGCGAACAAGAACGCGAAGATCCCCGACGTGATCAGTCCCGGACCCATCAGGGGCAAGATGATCTTGCGGAAGGTCTGGAAGCGCGAGCAGCCGTCGACCATCGCCGCCTCGTCGAGGCTGTCGGGGATCTCGGCGAAGAAGTTGCGCAGCAGCCAGATGGAGAACGGCTGGTTCAGGGCCACCAGGGCGATCATCAACGCGATCTTGGTGTCGTAGATGCCCAGGGCGTGGGCGAACTCGTAGAACGGCAGCGCCACGGCGAACCGGGGCAGGGCCCGGAAGATCAGGGCCAAGATCAACAGGATGGCGCTGATCGACCCCTTGTACCGCGACAGGGCGTAGGCGGCGGGAGCGGCCAGTGCGGTGGACACGATCACGCTGCCGATCGCCACCAGGGTCGTGTTCAGCAGGTACTGGGCGAAGAACGTGCCCTGCCACAGGTCCACGACCGCACTGAACGTGGGGACGTAGACGAACTGCGGTGGGTCGGCGAAGGCGATGATGGTCTGCTTGGTCGCTGCCATGGCCGTCCAGACGAACGGCGTGATCATGACGAAAGAGATGGCGGCCAGCACCAGGTAGACCACGATCCGGCTGCGGCGCCGTTCGTTGGCTCGGCGAGACAGTCGCTTGGCGACCCGCTGGCCTTCCAGGGCGACGGGGGTCTCCACGGCAGTCATCAGACGTCCTTCGGGGCTGAGCGGGCTCGGGGTCGGTCGATCAGGCCGGTCATACCCGCACCACGTCCTTGTAGGTCTGGCGGATGAACGGGATCAGCAAGATCAAGATCACGATCAGGGTCAGCACGCTCACCGCGCTGCCCAGGCCGAGGTTCTGCTGACCGGCGGCAAAAGCGACGTTGAAGACGTAGAGCATCACCGATTCCGATCCCAGCGTGACCGCGTTGGGCGCCAGCGGGATCAAGGCGTCGAAGACCCGTAGCTCGTCCATGATCGACACCAGCGCGATGAAACCGAGCAAGCGGTACAGCGACGGGATGACGATGAAGCGTTGCTTCTGCCACCAGCTGGCCCCGTCGATGTCGGCGGCCTCCAGGGACTCGGTGGACACGCCTTGCAGACCGGCCAGCAGGATCAAGATCGCGAACGGGACCTCGTGCCAGATCACCTGGCCGAGCAGCATCATCCGGTTGGGCCACTTGTCGGTGAACCACAGGGGTCCCTCGATGCCCACCTTGTCGAGCAGGAAGTTGACCAGGCCACCGAAGTTGGAGTCGAACAGCCAGGAGAAGGCGGTGGCGCCGATTACGGTGGGGACGATGTAGGAGACCAGCAGCAGTCCCAGGAAAACGGGCCTCGCCTTACCCGACGCGTTCAGCAGCAGGGCCAGGAAGAAGCCCACCACGATCTTGAGTGCGGTTCCCACGATGGTGAGGCCGACGGTGAAGATGATGCTGGCGCGGAACCGGGGGTCGCCGATCACGTCGATGTAGTTCCGCAGCCCGATCCACGTGCCGGGGGTGCCGTAGGTGACCCGCTGCAGACTCCAGCGGAACGTCTGGATCAGCGGCACGATCAGTAGCACCGTCATCACGAGCGCGCTCGGTCCGACCATGGCGAAGAACTCTTTGCGCCGCATGCGGCCTCCCGGGTGAGCGTGACGGACGAAGTTGGGCAGGGATAGGACTGGGGTGCGGTCACCGGTGCGACCGCACCCCAAGCTCGTGCGGGATAGGGCTACTTGCCGGCGTACTTGGCGAGTACGTCGTTGTGAGCCTTGGCCGCCTTGGCGGCGGCGTCGTCGACGCTCAGTTGTCCCTGCACCGCCTGTGAGATGAACGGGCGGACTGCGATCGAGTACTCGCTGTACCAGGCCTTCATCGGCGGGGTGGGTGCGCCTCCCTTGATCGAGCTGTCGATGGCGTCGAACCATGGGACGTTCTGGGCGTTGGCGACTCCCCCCCGGGAGGGGTAGGCCGCGGGGATGGACTCCTCGGCGGCTTTGGGCGCGACCGAGGCCGCCATCAGCTGGAACAACAGGTCCGGATCGGCGCCGGCGTTCTTCGGGATCGACCAGCCGTCCACCGACACGGTCGAGTAGGGATCACCACCGGGTTCGACCGTCGGGCCCATGGCGAAGCCGAATTTGTCAGAGAACTTGGTGTTCTTGGCGTTGATCAGGTCCACCATGCGCCCGGAGTACATCTCGGCGATGACGGCGTTGCCGTTGAACAGCTGCTGCTGCACCTTCGGCTGGTCGAACGTGGTGACCTGCGGGTCCATGTACGGTGCCAGGCCGTGCAGCTTGTCCAGGAAGTTCTTGCTCTGCGGGGTGTTGAAGTTCGACTTCTCGCCGTCCGCCAGATCCTTGCCCTGGCTGTACATACCCATGTTGTAACGGGTTGTGATGTCGCCGCTGGACAGCAGCGGCATGGCCAACGGGTACTTGTACTTTCCCGCCTTCTGGATCTTGGCCACGGTCTGCTTCAGCTCGTCGAAGTCCTTCGGGAAGGACAGGCCCATCTCGTCGAAGACGTCCTTGCGATAGGTCCAGATGCTGATGTTCGCCTGGGTCGGCAGGCCGTACAGCTTGCCGTCGTAGCTCATGCCCTTCAGCATCGTCTGATCCAAATCACCCAGGGAGTACTTGTCTTTGTACTTGGCGAACAGGTCGTCCAGGGGGAGCAGCTTGCCCTCCTTCGCGTACTGCGGGATGCCGGCCGAGTACTCCTCGATCAGGTCGTAGGTGCCGGTGTCCCCGGCGAGCGTCGCCGCCGTCTTCTGCACCTGCCCGCCGAAGTCGATCGGGTCATGTTTGAGGGTGAGGTTGTCGCCCGTGCAGCTGGCGATCATGGTGTTCGTGTAGGGGTCGATTGCCGACGAGTTGTAGGCGAGGATGTTGACCGTGGTCGCCTGGGCCGGCTTGTCGATGTCGCAGCCGACTTTGGTGGCGGTTTTCTCGGCGGTCTTCGACCCGGCGCCGCAGGCCCCGGTGAGCATCAGCCCGCCGATGACGCAGGCCACCGCGGCCGTACGGACGAGTGATCGAGATCTTTGCATCAGGGAACTCCCAAGGGATAGGTGACAGCACATACGTATGTCACGGTTTTCCGCCTCCTGTCAAGGGGTTCGGATCGACCGCAACGCACCCGCAACCTCCCGGAACTCCCGCCCGGAACGGGGATCCGACGCTTTTCGTGCGAGGCCGGGCTGCCGGGAGCACTAGCCACGTTGACCCGCCGACATACGTATGTAATTCTAGGGTCCATCTAGTCGCCCGGAGAAGGAGACCTGTTCATGAGTGCCGGCCTGCAGGATCGCACCACCAGCGAGTCGACGGTGAGCGCCAGCGAAGTGCAACGGCGGACCATTCGGCGCGAGGCGCTGGTGTCGTGCAACCAGGCGTTCATCGACTGCCGGACGCCGGGCTCGGATCGCAAGGAGAACTACGCCCTGATCGGCTCCGGGGTCTCCCAGAGTTCCGAGCAGGTCATCAACCTCGAGGTCCCCCACGGCTTCAACGTCGGTGGGGCGGCGATGCCCAACGGCGTCACCAACTCGCTGCACCTGCACTTCACCGCCGAGGTGTTCCTGGTGGTGGCCGGGGAGTACAAGTTTCGCTGGGGGGTCGATGGCGGTGACGGGGAGTTCATCGGGCACGCGGGAGACATCTTGTCGATCCCGACCTGGATCTTCCGCGGCTTCACCAACGTCGGCCCGGACGAGAACTTCATGTTCACCGTGCTCGGCCGCAATGACACCGGCGGCATCATCTGGGGTCCCAGCGTGCTCCGGGAGGCCGAGGGTCACGGGTTGCTGCTGACCGCCGAGAACAAGCTGGTCGACACCGCTGCCGGGCAGCAGGTCCCCGACGGCGTCGAGCAGATCACCCCGATGCCCGACGACCAGATCGCCGCCCTGCAGCACTACAGCCCCGAGCAGCTCCGCCGCCGGGTCGTGACCGAGGCCGACCGCGAGTTCTACGACCGGGCCCTGCTCTGCACCGTACTGCCGGGTGGACGAGCTCAGCTGGCCCTGGTGATCGGGTTCGGGATGACCGAGCACCGCTCCCAGGAACCACCGGTCTACAACCCACACGGCTTCAACGTCGCCTGGTTGAAGGCCGCCCCCGGCGAGGGCCTGCTGACCCACCGGCACCAGGAGACCCAGGTGCTGATCGCCCGCAGGGGGGCCTGGGAGATCACGCTCAACACCGAGGACCCGCAAAAGGTCACCCTGCAGGAGAACGACACGCTGTCGGTCCCACCGGGAGCGTGGCGCCGGTTCACCAACGTCGGCGACACCGAGGCCGAGCTGGTCGTGATCAACGGCAGCGACGGCCGGGTCCACCTGGAGTGGTCCGATGACGTCGTTCGCAGCGCCCGGGATCTGGACCTGGCGCATGACGCCAACGGCTATCTGGCGCCGTGGTCGCTGGTGTCGCGCTCGGTCGAGGACGACTGACGCGATGAAACTCAAACCCTCGGCCTACGCGCCGTACGCCGATCCCGAGGACTACATCATGTCCTGCACGGATCAGATCTGGGAGCCGCGGGGAATGGGCCAGATCCGCGACCACTACCGTCCCGACATCAAGGTGCACGGAGCCTACGGCACCGTCGTCGGCTCCGAGCCCATCATCCGCGCCTGTCTGCAGAAGAACGCCGCCTATCCGCGGCGGGCCTTCACCGGTGAGGACGTCGTCTGGGAGATTCGCAACGACAACAGTTTCGTCAGTGCCCACCGCATCATCAACTGCGGCCGTCAGGAGGGCTTTTGGCACTACGGGCCACCGACCTTCCGGGACTCCGTCTCGCGCAACGTGGCTGTGTGCCTGGTCGACGACGGCTGGATCGCCGAGGAGTGGGTGGTCCGCGACGAGTGGGCGGTGGTCGAGCAGTCAGGACACGACGTGCAGCAGGTCGCGGCCTCGATCGCGTTCGGTCCGTCGCCCGAACTGCTCGGCGGGGCGTCGCTGATCGGCGAGGCACCGGCGGACCCCCTCCGTCACGGGGTGTCGGGTCCACGGCCTGACCACGACGGGGCCGAGGACCAGGTGGTGGCCACCATGATCGACCGGGTCTGGAACGGGCATCTGGGTCACGAGGTGCCGGACTATTTCGACCGCAACGTGGTGATCGAGTCCACCCGGCACCGGACGCTGGCGCGCTGGGACGGCTACAAGGACGAGCTCGATCACCTGTTCGGCCCCTTCCCCGACGCGCAGATCGCGCCGTACGACATCGCGCTGAACACCGACCCGTTCTACGGCACCCGGGTCTCGGTGCTGTGGAAGCTGCGGGGCAGCTACTCCGGCGTCCCGCTCTACGGACCGGTGACCTACGCACCCGTGGACATCCTGGGCTGCTCGCAGTTCCTGATGCGCGGGGAGAAGATCGTTCGCGAGTGGCGGGTCTACGACGAGATCGCGTTGCTGAGCCAGATCATCCGCGCCCAGTCCGGCGGGACGCCGGCGGTCCCGACCGCCCCACCGGTCACCGTCGGCGCACCCTGAGCGGTGGCCGTCGCCGCCGACCCGCTGGTGCTGCTGCCGGGGATGAACTGCTCGGCCCGGCTGTGGGCGACCCTGGCCCCGACGGGGAGCGTGACCCCGCAGCTGGAGGAGTGCAGCGTCGACGCCGAGGTCGACCGGCTGCTGGCGCTGCTGCCGGACCGTTTCGGGTTGGCCGGTCTGTCGCTGGGCGCGATCGTGGCCATGGCCCTGGTGGACCGCGCGCCGGAGCGGGTCAGTGCCCTGGGCCTGCTGTCGACCAACCCGCACGGCCCCACCGACGCCCAGCGGACCGGGTGGTCGAGTTTGCGTGACCAGCTCTCCGCCGGGCGGCTGGCCCGCGACATCCAAGCGGAACTCGTGCCCGTGCTGCTCTCGCCGCCGGCCCAGGCCGACCGTCAGCTGGTGCAGACCACCCTGGAGATGGCTGACGACGTCGGCGAAGCCCGGTTAAACCGTCAGCTCCAGCTCCAGGCCACCCGGGTCGACCTGCGCGCGTCGCTCCACCGGATCCGCTGCCCGACCCTGATCGTCGCCGCCCGCGACGACGCGTTGTGCAGCGTGTCCAGGCACGAGGAGCTGCACCGGCTCATCCCCGATTCTCGGTTGGTGGTGCTCGAACGCTGCGGCCACCTGTCGCCGCTGGAACGGCCGGACTTCATCGCCACCCTGTGGCAATCGTGGCCCTCAGCCCGCGTCGGGTGGGGGCCGCTCCGGCCGGGCGATGTTGAGGTCGGCCAGCATGGCGACCATGGCGTGCATGAGGTTGTAGACCACCAGGTTCGCCCCGTCCTCGAACGCCGCCCTTGCGGCCCCCGGATGGGCCACGATGTCCATCCGACAAGCCCCCTGAGCCCGCAGCTCGGCGTTGACCGCGGCCATCGAGTCCGACGGAGGCGGGTCGTCTGGGCCCGAGGCCGCACGCAGATCGGCCGGACCGATCATGATGCCATCCAACCCGGGGGTGGCGATGATGTCGTGGGCGTTGGCCACGGCCGTCGGGGACTCGATCATGCCGAGCACCAGGGTCCGTTCCAGGTAGGCCTGGCGGAGTTCGGTGGGATCGGCGGTGCCGAAGTCGCCAGCCCGGGTGTAAGCGGCAAAACCGCGCTGCCCCAGCGGCGGGTAGTGCACCGAGGCCACCAGCGCCTCGGCGTCGGCCACCGTATCCAGATGTGGAGCCAGGACGCCGGCGGCACCCTGGTCCATCGCCCGCAGCGCCAGCGCGGGCTCGGCGGAACCGAGTCGGACCACCGCCGGCATGCCGTGCAGCTCCGCGGCGATGATGTGCTGGCGGAGCAGCGCCACGTCGGCCGGGCCGTGTTCGCAGTCGATCACCACGAAGTCGAAGCCGGTCCAGCCGCACATCTCCACCAGATCGTCCCCGGACAGGCGCACCAACACACCGAGCAGCGCCTCTCCCGCCGCCAGCCGGGCCTTGAGGTCGAGCCGGCTGAACCGGAAGGCTCGCTCCGACGCCGGCATCAGGCCACCATCCCGGCGGAGAGGTCGACGTCGGCGCCGCAGAGACCGGGCATCTGCAGCATCGCCACCACGGCCTGGGCGACCTCGTCGGCTTCGACCATCCGGCCCAGGGCCGCTCGGGAGACGAACGCCTGCTGCGCGGCTTCGTAGCTGACTCCGGTGCGGGCCGACTCCAGGGTGAAGTTGCGGTGCATCCGGTCCCCGGAGACCGGTCCGGGGGACAAGGAGTTGACGTTGACCCCGGACGGCCCGACCTCGAAGGCCAGGGTGGACGTCAGCCCGATCACCGCCATCTTGGAGGCGCAGTACGGCGTCCTTCGGATCAGCGGGCGCTTACCCGACACCGACGCCAGGTTGATCACGTCTCCGCGGCCCGCCGCGATCATGGCCGGCAGGAAGGCTCGGCAGAGCAGGAACACTCCCCGGACGTTGACGGCGAAGACGTCGTCCCAGGCCGTGGGGTCGACGTCGACCAGCTCGGCCACCGGCCCACCGACCCCCGCGTTGTTGATCAGGATGGAGATCTCGGTGGCCGTCAGCGACGCCGCCAGCTCCGCGACCGCAGCCACCTCGGCGACGTCACACACCCGCCAGTCGGCCCGGCCCTCGCCCAGGTCGGCCGCCAGCTGCCGCAGCGGCTCCGGTCGGCGGCCGACCAGCACCACGCTGGCTCCCTCGGCGTGCAACCGGCGGGCGATCGTGGCACCCAGACCACTGCCCCCGCCGGTGACCAGGGCGGTCCGTCCGGAGAAGATCACGCGCTGGCCTCGGCCGCGGTCAGCTGGTCGATCCAGTCGTGCTGGTCACCGAGGTGTCGCCAGGCGCGGGCGTCGCCGGACCGGGCGTGGCCCTCGAAGAGCTCGACCCGCGCGGCCCGGCCACAGACCCGTCCGAGCTCACCGCTGGTGACCTCGTTGCGCACCTGCTGGTAGGTGACGGTCTTGAGGAACTTACCGACCCACAAGCCGCCGGTGTAGTGCGCGGCGCCGAGGGTGGGCAGCACGTGGTTGGTGCCGATCACCTTGTCCCCGTAGGAGACGCACGTGTTCTCGCCGAGGAACAGCGCGCCGTAGTTGCGCATGGCGTCCAACGCCTGCCGCGGCTCCCGGGTGAACACCTGGACGTGCTCGAACGCCAGGGCGTCGCCCACCGCGAAGGCCTCGGCCAGCGAGTCGGCGACGATCACCCGGCCGTAGTCGCGCCAGGCGGGCCGGGCCATGTCCTTGGTCGCCATGGTGGGCAGCAGTGTCTCCACCAGCCGGATCACCTCTCCCGCCTGGGCCTCGCTGGTGGTGACCAGGACCGCTGGCGAGTCGGGTCCGTGCTCGGCCTGGGACAGCAGGTCGACCGCGATCAGGAACGGGTCGGCGGCGTCGTCGGCGATGATCAGGATCTCGGTGGGTCCGGCGAACAGGTCGATCCCGACCTCCCCGTAGAGCTGGCGCTTGGCCTCGGCGACGAAGGCGTTGCCCGGGCCGGCGATCAGGTCGACGCGGTCCATCGACTCCGTCCCGATCGCCATCGAGGCCACCGCCTGGATGCCACCCAGCAGATAGATCTCGTCGGCCCCGGCCATGGACATGGCCGCGATGGTGGCGGCGGGGATCTCCCCGCGGATCGGTGGGGTACAGGCCACCACTCGAGGTACGCCGGCGACCTTGGCGGTGATGATCGTCATGTGCGCCGAGGCCGTCAGCGGATAGCGGCCACCGGGCACGTACGCGCCACTGGCCTGGACCGGGATGTGGCGCTGCCCCAGGAAAACCCCGGGCAGGGTCTCGGTCTCCAGGTCGACCAGGGAGTCGCGCTGCACCTGGGCGAAGTGGCGCACCTGGTCCTGGACGAAGGCGATGTCGTCGACGACCTGACGCGGCAGGCCCGCCACGATGTCGGAGATCTCGGCCTCAGACAACCGGAAGGACTCTCGCTCCACCCGGTCGAAGGTGGCCGCGTACTCGGCGACGGCCGCCTCACCCCGCTCGCGGATGTCGGCGATGATGGTCCGCACGCGTTCCCGGACGTCGTCAGCACCGGTATCGGCAAAGGACTTCGACTTCCCGGACTTGACGATCTGCAAGGCTGTCACCTTCTCATCGAATACGGTGGACGTACGCCTCAGGAAGGGCATTTCGGCGTCGCCAACCCACCGTTACATACGTATGCTGTCGCCAGGCTACCCGACGTCGGTCGCACCCAGTGATGGGGTCCAGGTAAAGGGGTCCACATGGTCACGAGTCATCAGGTGGCGAAGTTGGCGGGGGTGTCGCAGCCGACGGTTTCCCGGGCCCTGCGCGACAGCCCCAAGGTCTCGGCCCAGACCAAGCTGAAGGTGCGTGCGGCGGCGGAGGCCTTGGGCTACGTCCCCAGTGATGCGGGCCGGGCCCTGGCCAGCGGTCGCACGCACCGAATCGGGCTGCTGGTCACCGACCTGGCCAATCAGTTCTACCAGTACCTGATCGCCCCGATGCACGACGAGCTGGACTCCTTGGGCTACCAGCTCGTCCTGGTCACCGAGTCCGTGGATCAGGTGGTCGATCGGCTGCCGGCCAGCGGGCTGGACGCGGTGATCCTGGCCACCACCACCGTGGATTCGGTGTTGCCGGTCCGGCTACGGGATCGGGGGATGCCCTTCGTCTACTTCAACCGGACCTCCGACCTGGTTCCGGCTGACGCGGTGGTCGTGCGATCGGACCAGGGAATCGGGGAGGCGGTCCACCAGATCATCGCGCTCGGTCACGAGCGGGTCGGGGCGATTTTCGGTCCGGAAAACACCAGTACGGGTCGTCGCCGCGGCGAAGGGCTGCGGGCGGCACTGGCCGCGGCGGGGGTCCCCTTCGATCCCGGCCTGGGGTTCAAGGGCCAGTTCGCCTTCGAGACCGGGGTGGAGGCGGTCCGCGTGCTGCTGGCCGGCCGGACCCGGCCGACCGTGCTGGTGTGCGCCAACGACGTGATGGCGTTCGGCGCCCTGAACGCCGCCCGCGAACGGGGCATCCAGGTGCCCGCCGAGCTGTCGGTGGTCGGCTTCGACGACCTGCCGGTCGCCGGGTGGCCGCTGGTTCGGTTGACCACGGTGGCCTACGACCTGAACGCGATGGCCCGGGCCGCCGTGGGACTGATGGTCGACCGGCTCGCCCAAGGTCCCGGCGCTCCCTACCGGCAGACCGACTTCGGCTCCCGGCTGGTGCTGCGGGACACGCTGGGGCCGGCTCCGCGGTAAGTATCCCGAGCCAGGAAGTGACCTGCGTCACCCCGAAACGGTCCCGAGGGAAAGGTTCGGGTGAAGAGGTTCGCTCGACTTCGGAGCGGCGGTCCGTGTGACGCGGCCGACACT
>JBPCRP010000139.1:0-38421 GCA_050996715.1 Propionibacteriaceae bacterium | reverse complement strand
GGTGACCGCGCCGACCGATGGGCTCACCGCGGAGGGGGAGGTGACCGACGGATCTGCCCCGGGGCTCGAGGTGACCAGGCCGTTGCTGCAGCCGGCGGTGACGGTGGCAACGATCATGCCCACCGCGATCAGGGGGAGGTGGTACTGGCGGAGGAAGCTGCTCATGGCCCCGACGGTAGAACCGCCAGGTCGCGCTGCGGGCACCATGGCGTCACAGCCAGGTCTCAGTTCTCCCAGGCACCCGCGCTCAGGCGCTGGCGATCTCCTCGCCCCGCGGTACGCCGGCGGGCAGGACGACGCTCACCTGGGCGCCGCCGTCGGCTGCGTTGGCGAACGTGAGGTCGGCGCCGAGCACCGCGGCCTGCCCGCTCGCGATCACCAGCCCGAGACCGTGTCCCTGACCGCGGGGGCGCGAGGAGCGAAAGCGCTGCGGCCCGCCGGCGAGCAGGTCGGGATCGAACCCGGCACCATGATCGACGATCCTGATCCGTCGGCCCTCGGTCGTGATCTCCACCGGCGGTCGACCGTGGTGCAAGGCGTTGCGGATCAGGTTGCTCAGCACCCGTTCCAGCCGCCGGGGGTCGGTCAGCACAGTGATCATCTCGCCCTCGGCGTGGAGCACGACGTCGTCGGCCGGGTACTCGCCCTTGGCCACCCCGCGACGTACGGCGCGGTCCACCACCTCGTGGATCCGCACCAGTTCCAGCTCGGCGGTCTCGACCCCGGAATCGAGCCGGGCCACCTCGAGCAGCTCCTCGACCAAGATCGTCAGCGTGGCGGCCCGGTCCCGGACGAGCTCGGCCGGCCGGGAGTCGTCGAGCAGAGCCGCCGCGGTGACCAGTCCGGTCACGGGGGTTCGCAGGTCGTGCGCGACGTCGGTGGTGAAGCGCTGTTCGGAGTGCAGCCGGTCGGCCAGCCGTGCGGCCATCGCGTCGACCGCGTCGGCCAGGTCGCCGACCTCGTCCCGGCCGGGGCCGACCGCAGATCGCAGGGAATGCGGACGATCCTCACCGGCCACGGCGCGGGCAGTCCGGGCGGCGAACCGCAGCCGTCGGGACAGTCGACTGGCGGACAACGCACCGACCGAGGTGGCGACCAGCACGGTCACGGCACCGGCAGCGACCAAGGCTCGGTCGACGTCGCGGACCGACGCGTCAAGCGGTCGGAAGGTGAGGTGGGTGCTGAGGATCGTGTCTCCGGTCCGGCCGGCGGCCCACAGCTCCCGGGTGCTGCCGCCGGTGATGTAGGTGCCCCGAGCCCCGTCCTCGCGCAGACTGTCGCGCAGCTCGCGCGGCACATCGGGGTCGTCGACCTGGGCGTCGAAGCTGAGCAGGCCGGTGGAGTCGTAGATTTCCACCGCAGCGTGCAGTCGTTCGTCCGCGGCCGTCCGGGCCTCGTGGACCCGGTTCTCGATGATCAGGACGTGGACGGCGAGACCGAGACCGGTGACGGCGACGACCACGATCGTGGCGATGGTGGCGGCGATCCGGAGCCGCAGCCCGGTACGTACACCGTCCTTGCTGCTCCTCGACGGCGTCGGGGCCATCAGCGCCGCAGCTTGTAGCCGAAGCCCCGCACCGTCTCGATCCGGTCGGCGCCGATCTTGGTCCGCAGACGCTGGATGTTCACGTTGACCAGGTGGGTGTCCTCGTCCCACTCGCCGTAGTCCCACACCTTGGCCAGCAGGGTGGTGCGCGACAAGACGACCCCCGGGGCGTCGGCCAGCTCGAGGAAGAGCCGCATCTCGGTCGGGGTGAGCGTGATCGGCATCCCGTCGCGGCGCAGCTCCAGGGCCTGGCGGTCGAGCTCGAGGTCACCGAACCTCTCGATGGGGCCGGCCGCGGCGTGCGGGGTCACCTCGGGACGCTCGGCGCGGCGGGCTACGCTCCGCAGTCGGGCAAGCAGCACCTGGATGTCGAACGGCTTGGTGAGGTAGTCATCGGCACCGGCTTCCAGCCCGCCGACGACGTCGATCGCGTCGGTGCGAGCGGAGATCAGCACGAACGGGGTGGTGGCGACCTCCCGGACCCGGCGGCAGAGGGTCACCCCGTCGATGCCGGGGAGCATCACGTCGCTGAGGACGACGTCGAAGCCTCCGAGCTCGTGACCGGGCGGGTTGGCGGCGTAGAGGTGCCAGGCCTGCAGACCGTCGGTCGCCCAGGTCACGTCGTAGTCGTAGCGCTCGAGGTTGAGCTTGGTCGCCTCGCCGATCACCTCGTCGTCCTCGACCAGCAGCAGCCGCGGACCGACCTGACTCACCATCGGCCGGTCGTCCTGCTGCTCCACGCCGTCACCGACCACGGCGCCAGCGTGATCGCCTCGTCGGCGTCGTCGGCGTCGTCGGCGGCAAGGCGCAGTGGCAGGGTCCGCTCGTGTCCGGTCAGGTTCGCGACCAGGACCTCGACCGCCGCGTCGTCGCCCGTGGTCGCCAGCGCGGTGGTCCCCGGCGGGCAGCTCACCCTGAGCAACGATCGCCCGCGCCAACGCGCCACGGTGTCGAGCACCAGGGAGACGGGTCGCGGCTCGGCCTGGTCGGCGAGGATCCCCCGGGGCCCCGCGGTCTCGAAGTAGCTCAGACCGGCCACTCCGGGTACGGCCAGCGCCGCCACGCTGCCCAGGGTCCAGGCGGCCGCGAAACCCGTACCCAGCAACGGATCGGTCCCGGCGGTCGCCTCGTCGGCCGGGTCGGGCGGGTCGGTGGTGGCGACGGCGTTGAAGCGACGACGCAGGGTGATCGGGCCGACGTGGACCGGCCGTCCGGCCGCGATCCGCAGCGCGTTGTCGATCACGGTCCGCTGGGTGGTGAGGCTGTCGACGAGGTGGGGTACCTCGGTCGCGTGCATCTGCGGGGTCAGGCTGAAGGTGAGGGTCGCGACCTCGACAGGGACGCGGCCCTGCTGCCGGTTCAGCTCGGTGAAGTGCGCCCGCGTACCCCCCACCAGCTCGGCGGTGGGGACGTGCCGCCGGGCCGCCTCCCGCAGCGTCTGCCAGAGCGGGGCGGTGGTCAGGTGGGTGTCCGGGGAGTACGCGGCCAGCCGAGCGACCCGGAACCCGACCAACCCACGCACCGTGTGCCGGACGACCTCGGGGTGACCGGTGACCAGCCGGACGTCCAGGGGTGCGTCGAGCGCGTCCGCCTGCGCCGCCGCGGCGGCCAGCAGCTCCGGCCAGCGGGCCGGCGGACCGGTGAGCTCGACCAGCACCGCGTCGTACGCCCCGGCTCGGGCGGACAGTCCGCTCAGGTCCGTCGGTGCTGGGTAGAGCGCCGCACCCAGGCTCACCGGCGGCACGACGCCGACCACGGCCGTACCGATCACGAGTGCGTCCTGCCCCACCGGCGCGGGCGTCGTCCGCCGACCCCGGGCGGTCAGCCGGATCTGCTGGCGGCACTCCTCGCCCAGCTCGACGGCCACGGGGAACGGCCGGTCCAGGGGGGTGCTGTAGGTCTTGAAGGACGCATCGGTCCAGTTGCGCTGGTCCTCGGTCTCGAACACCTCGCCGTCGAACGCCAGGACAGCGCTCACCCCGTCCCGACTCCAGGCGAATCCGCTGACGTCGCGGAACGGCTGGTGGGGGCTGATCTCCACCGGCCAGTGACCGACGTCGCTGGTCTGATTGCTGTGGTGCACCTGGACCGGCCGACCTGCGTCGTCGGCGGGGTGCAGCACGACGAGTCCGATCCGGTTACGGACGAAGGGGGCGAGGGCTCGTCCCGCCAGCTCGACGGTCAGCTGGTCGTCCTCGACGACCAGCCGGATCGTTGCCTGGTAAGTGATCCCGGGCGCCTCGAAGATCAGCTCGGTCACCAGGGTGAGCCCCGCTCCGGGCTGCCGCCGCTGGTCCACCACCCGTACCTCGACGGTGTTCCAGTCCGCGTCGCGGACCACCGGTCGGATGGCCCGCAGCAGCCGGACGCCGTCGACGCGGATCTCCGCCACCTCGTCACCGTGAACCTCGGCGCTCCAGCGGCCGTGCCGGATCGCGACCGGTTCGCCGCCGGAGCGCGCCAGCACCGGGTCGGACACCGGTCAGGCCTCGTCGACCGCGGCGAGCAGCCGGGCGCCGGCGCTGTCCATGTGCTCGCTCATCGCTACGGCCGCAGCCTCCGGGTCACGGTGCCGCAGCGCCGCCACGATTGCGGCGTGCTCGCGGCAGGTGACCCGGGCGTGTTCGGCATCGTTGAGCGCTCGCTCGACCCACACCCGCAGCAGCGAGCGGACGCTCTGCAGGATCTGCTCGAGCAGCCCGTTGGCGGCCCCGGCGGTCAGCACCTGGTGAAAGATCATGTCCGCGGCCACGAAGGCCTCGAAGTCCGAACCGCTGACCCGCATGATCGTGAGCTGGGCGGAGAGCTCGGCGAGCTGCTCGTCGGTGATCGCGCTGGCCGCCAGCCGAGCCACCTGCACCTCCAGCCCGTGCCGCACCTCGACCAGTTCCCGGGTCTTGGGCTGGCCGAGCAGCATGCCCCAGGACAGGGTCTGGGGGAGGAGCTCGGAGGTGCCGCCGCGCAGGTAGGTGCCCGACCCGGGCCGGACGTCCACCACCCCGAGCACCTCCAGGGCCGCGAGCGCCTCCCGGATCGCCGACCGGCCGACCCCCATCGTCTGCGCGAGCTGGCGTTCGGCGGGCAGGCGGGTACCGGGCTCGACGGTGCCGCCGGTGAAGTAGTCCAGCAGTCGGCGGGTGACCTCGGCCACCGCGGTCGTGGTCTGCACGCTTCCGCCCAGCGCGACGCTGAGGGCGGCGGCGTCGGCGGACGGGTAGCTCGGCACGGGCCCGATCGTACGGGGCCCACCTACCCAGGTCGGGGAGGTCCGAGAGAATCCGCCTCCAAATTGGTCAACCGGTTGACAGGTACTGAAGAACTCGGCATGCTGACACACTGATCGAGCCCAGCTCGGCCGGACCAGAACATCGCCGTCCAGGAGTTGAAGTGACCACGTCCGCAGCACCGAGCCAGACCCGCAGCGTCGAGCAGTCGGCCGTCCGCAAGGTGGTTCTCCGACTGGTGCCGTTCGTGGCGCTGATGTTCTTCATCAACTTCCTCGATCGCACCGCAATCGGGTTCGCCGCCCCAAACGGCATGAACAAGAGCCTCGGCCTTTCGGCAGCCCAGTTCGGCTTCGCCTCCGGGGTCTTCTTCATCGGCTACATCCTGCTGGAGGTGCCGAGCAACCTGGCCCTGCACCGGTTCGGAGCCCGGCGGTGGCTGGCCCGGATCATGATCACCTGGGGTATCGTCGCCGTGCTCTTCACCTGGGTGCAGTCCTTCGCCCAGCTGAGCATCCTGCGCTTCCTGCTCGGCGTGACCGAAGCCGGCTTCTTTCCCGGCGCGATCTTGTTCCTCAGCCTTTGGGTTCCGGCGCGCTACCGTAGCCGCGTGCTCGGGCTCTTCTATCTAGCCCAGCCGCTGACCACCGTCGTCGGCGCCCCGTTCGCCGGCTGGCTGATCAGCCACGGTGGCAAGATCTTCGGACTCGACGGCTGGCGACTGATGTTTCTCGGCGTCGGCGTGCCCGCAATCGTCATCGGGGTGATCGCCTGGTTCTACCTCGTCGACTCCCCGGCCAAGGCCCGTTGGCTCACGCCGGCCGAGAAGACCTGGCTGACCGCCGAGCTGGAGACCGAGCACGCGGCCAAGGTCGACCAGGGTGGCCGTCACCGGGGCCTCCGCTCGGCCTTCGGCAACGGCCGCGTGTGGGTGCTGGGGCTGATCTACTTCGGTTTCATCTACGGCCTCTACACCCTGGCCTTCTTCCTGCCCACGATCATCTCCGGCTTTCAGACCGCGTCGGGGGCCACCTACACCTACGTGGACAAGGGTCTGATCACCGCCATCCCCTACCTGCCGGCCGCGGTAGCCCTGTTCCTGACCAGCCGGCACGCCACCAAGCACGGCGTGCAGACAGGGCACATCGCGATCCCGGCCGTGATCGGGGCGGTCAGCATTCCGCTGGCCCTCTACGCCGGTTCACCGGTCCTCACCATCGCGGTGATCACGGTGACGGCCTGCGCGATCTTCTCCGCGCTGCCGAACTTCTGGACAGTCCCCACCCAACTCCTCACCGGGGTGGCTGCGGCGGCCGGTATCGCGTTGATCAACACGATGGGGAACGTTGCCGGGTTCTCGGCGCCGTACCTCACCGGTTACCTGCACGACTGGACCGGTGGATACCAGGTGCCGATGTTCGTGGTCGGCGGGTTCATGCTCCTGTCGGCGATCCTGATGGTGGTCCTGGGCCGGCGCGACCGGGTGACCCCGACGCCGGGTACCGACCTACCCGTCGGACACTGATCGCGGAGGTGGGCAGATGAGCATCGGGCTGAGCACGTACGCGTTCTTCTGGCAGGGTCGAACCCAGGGCCCGACGGCCGCCGAGCGACCGCTCGACCTCCCGGCCATGATCGACAAGACCGCAGACTGGGGCGTCGACCGGTTCCAGATCTGCGACGACCCGAGCATCCAGGGGTACGACCAGGGACAGCTCGCTGCGCTCCGCGGCCAGGCCGAGCGCCGGGGGATCACCCTCGAGCTCGGTACCCGGGGAGTGCACCCCGACGACCTTGCTCGGTACCTGCGGATCGCCGAGCGACTCGACGTCACCCTGGTCCGCAGCATGATCACCAGCGGCGACCAGCGGCCGTCGCCCGCCGACGCGGTGGCCTGGCTCCGGGACGCCCTGCCGGCGTACGAAAAAGCGGGCGTGACCCTGGCCCTGGAGACCTACGAGCAGGTGCCCACTCCGACGGTGGTCGAGATCGTGGCGACCGTCGGGTCGCGTCATCTCGGGGTGTGCCTCGACCCGGCCAACTCCGTGGCCGCCCTGGAGCACCCGAGCGACACCATCGCCCGCACCGCCGACCTCGTCGTCAACCTGCACGTCAAGGACTTCACCTTCAGCCGCCAGGACGGCTGGGTGGGTTTCACCCTGGCCGGCTGTCCGCTCGGCACCGGCCTGCTGCCGTACGCCGAGCTGCTCCGGGTCGTCCGGCCGAGCGAGCGCGGCATCAGCATGATCATCGAGCACTGGCTGCCCTGGCAGGGTGACAGCGCCACCACCATCGCCACCGAAGACGCCTGGACCCTGCACAGCCTCAACCACCTCAGGAGCACGACATGAGCACCACCACCACCACCCCGCTCACCATCGCCGTCGTCGGCGCCGGCGGCAAGATGGGGATGCGGGTCTCCGCCAACCTGCACCGCAGTGACCACACCGTTCTCTACAGCGAGAACTCCCCGGCCGGGCAGCAGCGCACGACCGACGCCGGCCGGACGCTCACCGACACGGCCACGGCCGTGGCTCAGGCCGACGTCGTCATCCTCGCCGTCCCCGACGTCGCCCTGGCGCCCGTCTCGACCGAGATCGTTCCGCAGCTCCGCCCGGGGACCGTCGTGCTGACGCTCGATCCGGCCGCGGCGTACGCGAACCTGCTGTTCCGGCGCGACGACGTGGAGTATGCGGTGGCGCACCCCTGCCACCCGTCGGTGTTCCTGCAGCGAAAGACCCCCGAAGAGCTCGCCGACACCTTCGGCGGGATCGCCGCGCCGCAGGAGGTGGTCGCGGCGCTGGAGTCGGGCGACCCGGCGGTCCAGGCCGTCGCCGAGCAGGTGATCCGGCAGATGTACGCCCCGGTGGTCGACGTGCACTGGGTGACGGTCAAGCAGCTGGCCTACCTCGAGCCGACCCTGGTCGAGGTCGTGGCCTGCATGGTCGGCTCGCTGCTCAACGAAGCCCTGCACGAGACGATCCACACCGTCGGGGTACCCGAGCCCGCGGCTCGGGCGATGCTGATGGGCCACGTCCAGGTCGCGCTGGCCAACGGGCTCCGCGGGGACAACCCGTTCTCCGACGCGTGTCTGATCGCCATGGACTACGGCCGCGACAAGATCATCAAAGAGAACTGGAAGTCGATCTTCGCCGACGACGAGCTCGACCACGTGCTCACCCAGATGCTGCACCTCGACGCGATCGAGCGCTGACCATGGGGCGGCTGGACGACAGGACGATCCTGGTCACCGGGGCCGGGTCCGGGATCGGACGACAGGTGGCCACCCGCTTCCTCGCCGAGGGGGCACGGGTGGTGATCACCGATCGTGATCATGCCGCAGCTACCGACGCGGCCGGTGATCATCCCCGCGCGTGGCCGGTCGAGCTCGACGTGTCCGACGAGCCCAGCGTGGCGGCCGGCTTCGCCCAGGCGGCCGCGGCGGGACTGGTGATCGACGTGGTCGTGGCCAACGCCGGGGTGCAGCTCTTCGGGGCCGACGCCCCGATCGCCGACCTCGACCTTGACGTGTGGCAGCGGACGATCGCGGTGAACCTGACCGGCACGTTCCTCACGATCAAGCACGCGGTGCGGGCGATGCTCGCCTCGGGTCGAGGAGGCTCGGTGATCGTGACGGGGTCGCCGACCGGGTTGAACGGGGAGGGCCAGGCCTTCACCGCGTACAGCAGCTCGAAGGCCGGGACGCACGGGATGGCGCGGGCGGTCGCCGCCGCGTACGCCGACCGCGGCATTCGGGTGAACACCGTCGTCCCGGGGTACACCGAGACGCCGCTGGTGGCTGCGATCTCCGGTGACCCCGCCGACCGGGCCGCGATCGTCGCACGGATCCCGCTGGGCCGCCCCGGTCGCGCCGACGACGTCGAGGGGATCATGGTCTACCTGGCCAGCGACGAGTCCAGCTACGCCACGGGAGCGATCTTCCGGGTCGACGGGGGGATGACGTCGCTGTGACCCGGCCCGTCGGTGAGTTGCTGATCGGGGTCGACTGGGGTGGTACCAAGATCGAGGCGATCGGGTTGAGCCCCGACGGTTCCGAGCTGGCCCGGCTCCGGGTCACCACCCCGCGCTCGGACTACGACGGGTGCCTGCGGGCGATCGCGGACCTGGTCGACCGGGTCGAGACGCACTGCGGTCAGCGGGGGACGGTCGGCGTCGGGTTGCCCGGATCACTCGACCCGCGCACCGGGGTGGCCAAGGGCGCGAGCTCGACGTGGCTGAACGGTCGACGCGCCGAGGAGGACCTGCGTGTCGTCCTGGCCCGCGACGTACGCACGGCCAACGACGCCGACTGCTTCGCCGCCTCCGAGGCGACCGACGGCGCCGGGGTCGGTCACCGGGTCGTGTTCGCGGTCATCCTGGGTTCCGGTGCGGGGGCCGGCATCGCCGTCGACGGTACGGCGCACCACGGTCCGAACCACAGTGCGGGGGAGTGGGGTCACAACCCGCTGCCGATCCCCGACGTCACCGAGATCCCCGGCCCGGTCTGCTACTGCGGCAAGCACGGCTGCCTGGAGCGTTGGGTGTCCGGCCCGGCGTTCGTCGCTGACTACCGCCGGCACGCGCAGGTCGACCTGGTCGACACCGTCGAGGCGACGCCGGCGACGATCATGGACAAGGCGCGGTCTGGCGACCGGTTGGCGCGGCTGGTCTTCGACCGCTACGTCGACCGGGTGGCCCGCGGGCTGTCGGTCGTGGTCAACAGCCTCGACCCCGACGTGTTCGTGCTGGGCGGCGGGATGTCCAACGTCCCTGAGCTCTACACCGACCTCCCCGACCGGCTGGCGAGCTACACTTTCTCGCCCTGCTTCTACACACCGATCGTCTCCGCGCGACACGGCGACTCCAGCGGCGTCCGCGGGGCCGCCTGGCTCTGGATCGACCGGACCGACGAGGATGGGCTTCGTGACCACCGACCCTGACTCTGCGGCCCACCCCGACCCGCACGCCGACCGGCACGAGCGCTTCACCTTCGCCGTCGAGCTGATCACCGACGCCGGCCGGGTCGCGATGGACTACTTCGACCGGGTCTCCACCCTGACCGTGAACAGCAAAGGTGTTCAGGACGTCGTCACTGAGGCGGACGTGAACGTGGAGAAGCTGATCAAAGAGCGGTTGAGCGGGGCTTACCCCACCGATGCCTTCCTCGGCGAGGAGACCGGACACGCCGACTTCCCTGACAGCACAGGGATCTGGGTGGTCGACCCGATCGACGGCACCCAGCCGTTCGTCAGCGGGCTGCGGACCTGGTGCGTGTCCATCGCCTACGTCCGGGACGGACGGGTCCAGTTCGGCCTGGTCAACAACCCGTCCCAGGGGGAGATCTTCGCCGGCGGGCTCGACCGGCCCGCGACGCTCAACGACCACCCGATCGCTCCCCACCCCGGGCAAGCGGTGACCGACGGGCTGGTCTACCTGGGTGCCTCGCCCCGGGTGGGAGCCGCCCAGGTCGTCCCGATCCTCGACCGGCTGCTGCGGGCCGGCGGGATGTATGTCCGTAACGGGTCCGGGGCCCTGGGGCTGTGCGACGTCGCCTGCGGCCGACTCGTCGGTTACATCGAGCCGCACATCAATTCCTGGGACTGCTTGGGCGCGGTCGGTGTGCTGGAGGCGGCCGGCTGCCAGGTCACCGACTTCCTCGACGGCGACGCACTGCTCACGGGCAACAAGATCGCGGCCGGTCCCCCGGCGGTCTTCGCCGAACTCGTGGCGATCCTCGGGTAGGGCGAGGTCGGCGCGCCATACTGACGAGATGGACACGCCGATCACGAAGTGTCGCTTCGGTCGTCACGACTGGGACGAGCGACAGAACCCCCAGACCCAGGAGCTCTACGAGATCTGCCTGCGCTGCGATGCCTACCGCGACCGGCCCCAGGCCATCCCCGGTGCCGGTGCCGCGGGAGCCTCGGGGGCCAACCTCGGCGGCCTGGGGATGTGATCTCGTCGGAGCTGAGTCCTACGATCGGCCCATGGCCACACCCACGACGACGGTCCGCCGGTCTCGTCTCATCGCGGCGCCCGTCGACTCCGTGTTCGAGGCGGCACTGTCGGTGCCGCTGCCCCAGCTCTACCGCCGCCGCTACGGTCCGATGCCGCCGATCGTCGAGGTGCAAGATCAGCTCGGCGCGTGGGAGACCCCGGGCCAGACCCGAGTCATCGTCCTCGCCGACGGCGGCCGCATGCGGGAGGAGCTGCTGTCCATCGACCGGCCGCACCGGTTCAGGAACCGGCTGACCGTGCTCAAGGGTCCGTTCACCTCGCTGGTGGCGACGGTGGATGAGTCGTGGAGCTTCCGGCCGGTCGGCACCGGGACCGATGCCACCTGGGAGTGGAACCTCGTCGCAAAGTCGGCCGTCGCCCGACTTCTGGTCCCGCTGGTCGGGCGGCTGTGGCTCGGGTACGCCGGCGTCGTGTTGGAGCAGCTGTCCGACGAGGTGCTGGGGACGGCCGAGCCATGACGGTCCGCCCGATCTCGAGGCGGCACGAACCCCCGGGTTCCCGGCCGAGGATCGGCTGCTCGTCGACCCCTCTCACCCCACGGTGCCCGATGCGCCGAGGCTCGACGCCCCGGCTGTCCAGGGTGAGGCGTCGGCCTCCGACGTGGCGCAGAAGGGTCTGATCCGGCCCGATCGCCCATCCCTTCGCGCGCGCACGCACCCCCCCCCCCCGCGCGCTCACGCACCGCCCGCGCGCTCACGCATCGGTTTCTAGAGGTGCGTGAGTACCGGCGGGGTGCGTGAGCGTCCTCCAGCGATCGCGTACGGGGGCCCGCCGTCCGCGAGGGGGACAGCGCGCCCAGCGTTTGCTTCTGGCCGCGCGGCACTCATGACTGTGTGCTGCGTGAGCGCACGGAGGGGTGCGTGGGGGCTGTGCATGAGTACGCGCGGCGGACGACAGCGGTCCGGGCGCTCGCGTTTCCTGGAAGCGACGCACCCTTGAGGCACTGACGCACCGGTTCCTACAGGTGCGTGGGTATCGGAGGGGTGCGTGAGCGCGCGGAGGGGTGCGTGAGCGTGGCGGGCCGTTGGGGTACGCAGCGGGTGGGCGTGCCCGTCGCCGACGTAGGACCGGTCGGGCGCCCGCATGTCGGGCGAAGGACATCAAGGTCGTGCTGCGCTGGGGCCACAGGCTCAGGGCGGGCCGATGGTCCGCGGTCCAGGCACGCACGTCCGGACGACGAACTCAGGTCGCGGCCGGCTGGGGTCTGTCGCGGCCGTGGTCGGGACCGGCGGCGATCCGCCGGGCACCTTCGATGTCGGAGGCGACGTCGGCCAGCTGGTCGTCGTCGGGCAGGTCGAGCTTGCTGGGCGGCCGATGAGCCCGCAGCGACTCCGCTAAGTCGTCCACGGCGACGGCCAGGCGCTCGACCGAGGATTCCGGGGGTAGCGGCCCCACCTGTCGACCGACGATCGATGCGTGTCGGAGGTCGTCGGTGGCCCGCTCGAGCTGCACGATCAGCGGCCACCAGGCGGCCGCCTGTCGCGACAGCGGCGGCGGCTCGGCCAACGTGCTCTGCAGCTCGGACCTGACGTCGGACAGGGACCGGTACGTCCGGCGTCGAGCCGTGCCGGTGGCGGCCGGCGCGGAGTCGAACGCCACCCGGACGTAACCGGCCAGTGCGTCCACCGCGGTGGCGATGTGGTCGCCCAGCCGCGGTCGCCAGGTGCTCGGCCAGGCGAGGTAGCCCACGACCAGCACGACGGCGGCCCCGATCGTGGTGTCGATCAACCGGTCGAGGGCGATCTGAGCGCTGACGGCGTTCCCGAAGTCGAGCAGCAGCAGCACCAGGGGCGTGATGAAGGTTGCGAGCATGCCGTAGTTCCGGCTCGCTCCGAGCGGGAACCCGAAGGCCAGCACGAGGATCGGGACGAGCAGCCACGGACCCGGGGGCACGAGCTCGACGATGGCGATCCCGAGGCCCACGCCGACCAGGGTGCCCAGGGTGCGCTGGACCCCACGGGCGAACACCGAGCCGAGGTCTGGCTTGAGCACCAGGGCGGCGGTGAGCAGGATCCAGTACGGCTTCTCCAGCGGCACCAGCTGGCTCACGATCTCGGCCACCGCCAGCGTCAGGCCGAGCCGGGCGGCGAAGACCCAGCCCTTGCGGCCGACAAGGAACTGGCTCGACCCCCCACGCTCACCGTGGCGGTATCCGGGACTGCCGGAATCACGTCCCCCGCCGGTGGGTGCACCCACGGAGCGAGCGAGCTTGGTGAACGCGGTGGCTAGCGGCGGGGGCGTACCGGGCGCGAGCCCGGCGACGGCGGCGAAGGCGAGTCGTCCGTTGAGGTGCGCCACGGCGTCGGCCACCCCGTCGAGCACGGCCGCGACCCGGTTGCGTTGCTCCACCGGGGTCGAGCTGCTCGCGTAGTCGAGCGCCACGCCGGCCAGGCCGGACGCCGCAGTCAGCACCGCCGACAGCCGACGCAGGTCGCTCCGCCGGCCCGAGGACACCGCCCTGGTCGAGGCGAGCACGTCGTAGGCCGCGCTCAGGCTGCGGGTGACCGCTTGCTGCTGAGTGGCCAAACCGTCGGCAGGGGTCCGCAGCAGCCGAGCCAGGGAACGGACCACACCCACCACGCCCCGCCGCGCCTCGTCGGTGGGCGGGTCGATCCGGGTCTGCCCGAACGACAGGCACAGTGCCCACCCCACCCCGGCCAGGAAGACCAGCACGATGGTGTCGAGGGGGGCTCCGGCGGGCAACCCACCCGCCACGGCGACGTAGACGAGCAACTGCAAGCCTGCGAACGACAAGTTGGCGCTGATCTCGCTGATGAGGGCCGAGACCACGGCGAGCGCCGCCACGATGAGCACGGCGACTGCGCCCTGGTCGGCGGTGACCCGGCCGACGACGAGTCCGAGCAGTCCGGCCGACCCCCCGCAGGCGGTCCGGATCGCTCGCTGGGTAAACGTCCCACCGCGGTCCCCGAAGGCGCCGACCAGCCCGCCCATCGCGGCGAACACTCCGAGTCCGGGTTGCCCCACCACGACGCCGATGGCGAGCGGCAGCGTCACCGCGGCCGAGGTGCGGACCATGTCCAGCCACGGCACGGCGGCCCTCCGGGGGGCGAGGATCCGGACCAGCCAGTCGGGGGCGATCGGGTCGAGCCGACTCGGTTCTCGGCCGATCGTCCGCGGCGACAGGGGACCGGGAGGGACGTTGCCCGCGGGCACGTCGCCGGTGGGACCGTCGGCGGGGGACGAGCTCACGGCAGTCGCTCGGTGTGAACAACGAAACCCCGCTCCCGGAGACGACGGGCGAGCGTCTCGCCGAGCGCCGTCATCGGGGTCAGTACGCCGGCCGCGCGGTCGGGTCGGTCGTCGTCGAGCAACGCCAAGCCGGACTCCGCGAGCATCACCGCGGTGCCGCCGTACCCCGGGTCGTGCGGCGCACTGAACGTGGTTCGGTAGCGCGCGCCGGTGGTGGTCGTGGCGTCCACCTCGACCGCGAACCGGCCGGCGGCCAGGGTGCGTTCGCTCGGACCTTCACCGGGTGCGGGCAGGATCTGATGCAACAGCTTCCGGGTCGGAGCCGTGGACATTCCCGCAAAGAGCACTGTCGTCCCGGCCAGCACGGCGGCGGCGGCCACGGCACCAAGCGGACCGCGTCCGGTATCGACCGCCTCGCGGTAGGTGAAGTCGTCACCGTACCGGTGGTTGTGCAGGGCGTCACTGCGCAGCACGACCTGGCGGTTGTAGCCGCCCATCGCGAACGGCGCCTGCCAGCGCCCGGTCCGGCGGTCCCGGCGCAGCGGCGAACCGGAGTGCTTCCGACCGCCGGCGCGGGGAACGGCGTCGGCCGGGGCCAGCGCTCGCGGGTCGGCGGCCATCCGGCGCAGCTCGACATCACCGTCCATCTCGATCAGCTGCTGACGCAGCGAGTCGATCGTCCCCCCGCTGAACCCGCCCCGCAGCTCGCGGACGTGCAGCACGGTCTCGGTCAGCGTGCCTTCTTCCTCGGCGTCGGCTCGAGCTGCCGCGAGGCCCACTCCGAGGTCGGACGGCACGGAGTCAAAGCCGCAGGAGTGCACGATGCGGGCCCCGGTCTGCTGGGCTCGCTCGTGGAAGGCGTCGATGCTGCGACGGGCGAACAGCGTCTCCCCGGTCAGGTCGGCGTAGTCGATGCCGTGGTTCACGCAGGCCTCGACCACGGCGAGCCCGTGGCGGGCGTACGGCCCGACGGTGCTGAGCAGCACCCGGGTGGTCGCGGCGAGCCGGTCCAACCCCGCGGGATCGGTGACGTCGACCTCGACCAGCGGCCAGTGCGCCGCAGCCGAGCCGAGGTCACGCTGCAGCTCGCCCAGCTTGCTGCGCGACCGGCCGGCCAGGGCGATCCGCGTGCCCGCGGGGGCGTGCGCGGCCAGATCGGCGGCGGTCAGCCGACCGACGAACCCGGTGGCCCCGAGCAGCACGAGATCGACGGGGTCGAGATCTGGAGGCGGGGGTGAGGTCACAGGCTCACCGTACGAGGTGCGGAGCGGCGGGCTGGCCCGGCCACGACCCGACTCGGACAGTTGAGGTCGAGCGGCGGCCGGAGAGGGGCGACCGTCCACCTAGGCTGACGACATGGCCGAGCTGCCGCGACGAACCCGGGTCTGGCTGGTCGCGTACCTGGTCGTGGCCGCAGCCCAGGTGGTCGGGGAGCTGTTCAGAATCGGGTTGCTCTCGGGTCTTGGGCTGGTGCTGGCGATGCCTGCGCTGGCCGCGGTGCTGCTGGCGTCGGGCCGGCACCGCACCCGGATGGGCCGCTGGGTGGCGATCGCGATCGGCTTCTCGTGGCTAGGAGACGTGCTGGGCTTTGTGATCCTGGCCAAGATCGCTTTCTTCCTGCTGGCCCAGCTGAGCTACGTCGCGGCCTTCTGGCCCTTCCGGCGTCGGATCGTTCAGCATCCGTGGGTGCTGGTGGTCTACGTGCTGGTGGTGGCTGCGCTGGCGGCGTCGATCGGTCGGGAGTCGGGTTCGCTCGTGCCGGCGATCATCGGGTACGGCGGTGCGCTCGGCCTGATGGCCGTGCTCGCGACCGGCGTGAACCGGATCGCGGGGATCGGTGGCGCGATCTTCGTCGTCTCGGACTCGTTGATCGGGATCGACGCGTTCGTCAGCAGCGTGTCCGTGCCGCAGGCCGGCGCGCTGATCATGGTCAGCTACCTCAGCGCGCAGCTGCTGCTGCTCTGGGGGGTGCTGCAGCTGCGACCGACCGAGCTGGGCCGGGCCGGACCACCGGTCGAGCAGCCGGAGGAGGCGGTGTCGGGCTGAGCCTCAGGGTGCAAAACGTCCATCGTCGGCGTGGTCCCCGCCCAGCTTCAGCACCGCGGCCGGGACGGGAATCGGTGCAAGGCTTCGATTCTCGGCCGTCGTCGACCCCACGCGTCGCCCGGTCATCTCCTCGAACCGAAACGATGGTCGAACTCGGACCTCATCGCGGCGACGAGCCGCTACCGTGCTGTCATGACTCGTCGGTCACCGTTGCCGTCCGCGGTCACCATCGGTGCCCTGGCCACGACCCTCGCCGTGCTCTTCGCCGGGGCCGTGATCTGGTTCAGCCACATCCTGCCCGCCATCAACGACGAGCCGGTCCAGGTGAGCACCACGACCCCGGCGACCCCGGTGACCCCCGGCGACGCCGACCGCTGGTCCGGGGTGGCCCGGCTGACCGGCGACGCCAGCTGCACCGGCGCGCTGGTCGACACCGGGGAGGGCTCGGGGCCGGCCTACCTGCTGACGGCGGGCCACTGCGGTCCGGCCCGGGACCTCGACGCCAACGCAGTGGTGACCAACCAGGAGACGACCGCGACCGCGACCTTCAAGGTGATCGACGGCGTGGCGAGCGTCGCCGTCCCGGTGGCCCGCGTTGCGTACAGCTCGATGAAGGGCACCGACGTCTCGGTGCTCCGGCTGGACACCACCCTCGGTGCCCTGCGCGACAAGGGCCTGCGGCCCTACCCGATCGTGTCCGCCGCGGCGGCGGCCGGGTTCGAGGTCACCAACGTCGCGGTGCCGGCCGACGGGATCGACCCCGCCGACGTCGTCCTGCGCCAGGGCGCTTGCCGGATGGGGACTCGGGCCGACCTGGTGGAGTTCGCCTGGCTCTTCGACCAGATGCAGGCCACCAACTGCCCCGGCGTCGTCGGCGGCAGCTCGGGCTCGCCGCTGTTCAACGGAGCCGACCAGATCGTTGCCATGATCACCACCACCACGGCCGGCGCGCTGCCCGGAGGTGCGTGCTACCTCGGGACGCCGTGCGAGCGGACCGGCCATGGCGTGACCGTGGTGCCCGACACCAGCTACGCCGTCACAGCCGCTGGGCTCGACCGGTGCTTCCGGGGCGGCACCTTCGGACTGAGCGAGGCGTGCCCACTGCCCAAGCCGGCGTTGACCTACCGGCTCAGCCAGACCGTGTTCACCAGCAAGGCGGTGCAGGCCCAGGGCGGCACCGTCACGGTGGGGTTGAGCGCCGGCCGTCGCACCCCGGCCGAGGTGGGGATCGCACCCCTGACCGATCGACACAGCTGCAGCGACCCGACCGTCTACACGATCCAGACCACCGCCACGCCGACCGGGGAACCCGTCTCGTGGGAGCTGCCCGCCACCCCAGGCTTCTATGTCGTCTGCGCGGCGGTCCGCGGTGCGGAGGGGGAGGCCGCCGCAGCGATCTTCCAGGTCGATGACACCCCGCCGGTGCGTACCCCCTCCTTGTCGGTGCGCCCCACCGACTCCGGCTTGCTCGTCGAGCCGATCTTCTCCCCGCCGGAGCTGAGTGACTTCCAGGTCAAGATCGGCCCGCAGGCCAACACCGACTGCGCCGACCCGACCGGCTACCAGCGTTACCGGCGGATCCCCTCGGAGGTCCGCCGCGACCAACTGCCGGCCACGGTGTGCGTGATCGGTTACGACCTTCCGGGCAACGCGGCATCGCCGTGGAGCCAGGTGCTCACGCCCTGACGGTGCCCTCTTCTTGACGGTGCTCAGGTCCGGCTGGGGTTCCGTCGGCTGGGGTTGCCGCCCTGAGGGCGCCGGGACCGCCGACTCCGGCGTTCCTCGTCCCGGTGGGAGCGGCGGATCGTGATCATCAGGGCGACGAAGCTGACGCCGCCCACCACCACGTGCACGGTCAGGCTGTCGAAGCCGTCCCAGGCCGCGTGCAGCAGCACCGCCACCACAAAGGTGCCGACGGCGCGGAGCACCGCCTTGCCCTTCGTCCTCGACCCTGGGATCGCCCAGAGCGCCGCCACCGTGAGCCCGGTCCAGGCGACGTGGCCGGCAGGGGACAGCAAGGCCCGCAGCAGCAGGGTCTCCTCGACCGCGACCACAGATCTCTGCCGCAGCAGCGCGGTGAAGCCGTACCCCATGGTCTCCAGGGTGGCGAAGCCCATTCCGGAAGCGACGCCGATGATCACGCCGGCCCGGCGGTCACGCCGGCGGAGCACGACCAGCACGATGATCGGGACGACCAGCTTGCTGGCCTCCTCGATCAGTCCGATCATGATCATCGGGACAGCTCCGAGGCGGCGCAGGGTGTCGTATTCCAAGGTGCCGGCGGCGACCGTGCCGAGGACCCCCCCGAGGATGGCGGTGATCGCCAGCAGACCGGCGCTCACCACGATGCGGCGACCGCCGGTAGCCGCGTAGACCAGCACGGTGCTCGGGACGACGATCGAGCCGAGCAGGATGAGCGACGGAACGAAGTTGGGGTTGTCGGTCGCCACCAGGGTGCGCAGCACGAGCAGGTAGGCGGCGACTCCGATCACCAGCACCGCCAGCCAGGACATCCGGGCGAGGCGTCCGCGGCGGGCCGGGGAGCTGATCGCAGTCATCGGGCTATCCTCCCAAACTGTCGCGTTCGTCCAAGACGAGGATCGGGTGCGGGGGCCAGAATGAATCCCATGAGCGAACACAGCGGCACCGCAGCCGGACCGATCACCGACGACGAGACCCCCGTGCAACGTTACCGCCGGCTGGCGGCCACGCTCGCCGAGACGGTGGCGGCGGTACCGGTCGACGCGTGGGACAACCCGTCGCCCTGCGAGGGCTGGACGGCCCGTGACGTGCTGCAGCACATGATCGATGCGACGACCTGGCAGGCGACCCAGGTCGACCTGGAGCTACCGAAAGGATCAACGGCCGAGGACCCGGTGGCGGCCTGGGACATGACCCGTAACGCCGTCATCGAGGTGCTGGCGGACCCGGCTCGCGGCGACCGCGAGTACGCCGGCATGTTCGGCACCACGACGCTGGCGGAGACCTACAAGTCCTTCTACTGCTTCGACCTGGTGGTCCACCGCTGGGACATCGCCCATGCCGCCGGGATCGACGACACCATCCCGGCCGCCGACCTCGCGCTGGTCCGCGAGCTGGCCGACGGAATGGGCGACATGATCAGGATGGAAGGCGTGGCCAAGGCCGAGCTGCCGGTGCCCGCTGACGCCGACCCGCAGACCAAGCTGCTGGCCTACCTCGGGCGCTCGGTCTGAAGCCCGTCAGCGTCGGACGTCGGTGACTGCCGGCGGACCGCGACGGCCAGGCCCACCAGCAGCAGGGTGAGCCCGAGGAGCAGGGTCACCGAGTCGAGCAGATTCTGCCCCCAGGTGTAGGTGAGTTCGACGTCGGCACCGTTCGGCAACCGCTTGTACGGCGCGGCCACGACCCAGCCCACGAAGACGAACCCGACGCAGCGGAGGACGGCCGACAACCCCGGAGTGGACCACAGACACACGGCCAACGGGACCACCCAGACGAAATGGTGCGACCAGGAGACCGGCGAGGCCAGCAGACTCGCGACCCCGCCCAGGCAGACCGCGATGCGGACGTCGCCGCGTCGGTGCCAGCGCACGGCCGCCGCCACCCCGAGCACCGCGACCAGGGCCGAGACGGTGAGGGCGCCGAGGGTCGACGCGGAGCCCAACCCGAAGATCCGTAGCCAACTGCCCATCACCGACTGGTTCGTGAAGTAGATGACGCTGTGACCGAGGCCGGTG
The DNA here is from genome assembly GCA_050996715.1 of Propionibacteriaceae bacterium. Classification (GTDB taxonomy): domain Bacteria; phylum Actinomycetota; class Actinomycetes; order Propionibacteriales; family Propionibacteriaceae; genus Microlunatus. The sequence continues at coordinate 18,658 of JBPCRP010000139.1, read as the reverse complement.
TCACCGTGGGCCAGGCGGTTCCAGTAGGCGAGCGATGGACCGGGAAGGAAGATCGCCGCCACCAGTCCCGCGGCGACAAACGACCCGATCGTCACGAACGCCGCTCGCCGCCGGCCGGCGAGAAAGAGGTAGACCGCGAACAGGCCCGGGGTCAGCTTGACGGCAGCGGCGATCCCGGTGAGCACGCCACGACGGCGGGACTCCACGAGGTCGGCCGGCTCACCGGCCCCCGGCACCAGGTCGACCACCACCAGAGCGACGAGCACGATCCCCACCTGGCCGAAGGCGAGCGTCTGCTGGACGGGCTCGACGAAGTAGATCGACGCGGTCGCAACCAGGCTCAGGGCCCAGGTGCGCAGCCCGAAGCGGGAGAGCACCGCCAGCAGCGCGGCCACGTTCGCCAGCACCCAGCCGACCTGGACGACCGTGCTCGGCAGCACCGACAACACGGTCGCGAGGAGGGCGGCGAACGGTGGGTAGAGGAACGGCAACCCCGGCAGCGCGTAGAAGTCGACGCCCCGCAGGGCCGCAGCCCCCGCCTGACGGTAGACCTCGAGGTCGACCATCACCGGGTGCCAGGGCACGAGCGTCCCCCCCGGGAAGGTCGTGCTGGCCACCCAGAGCGCGACCACGGCCGGCAGCACCCCCGCGAGCAGTCCGGCACCGACCCGGCGGACCGGAGACCGAGCCGCTCCGGCCGCACCCGACGCCGGGGGGAGCCCCGGGGCGGGGCGCCGGGCCTCGGTGCTCACGCGAGCCGCCTCGGCGCGGTCTCGTCAACCCCGTTCGCGTAGCCCGGGTCCTCCTCACCCCGGTCCTCGTCCATCCCGACGCCGAACCAGCCCAGGATCGTCCGGCCGACCCCGGAGTCGGCGTTGGTGCCGACCACGGTCGCGGCCGTCGCGAGCAGCAACGGGTGGGCGTTCGCCACGACGTGCGGTCGACCGACCCAGCTCAGCATGTCCACGTCGTTGGGCATGTCACCGAACGCGGCGACGTCGGCGGCCCCGATGCCCAGCGTGTGGCAGCAACGCTCGAGCATTGAGGCCTTGCTGACCCCGGGAGCGCTGATCTCCACCAGACCCAGTGCGGCTGAGGAGTGGGTGACGGTCAACCGGCCACCGAGGGCCGCGGTGATCGCCGCCGCCAGTTTGTCGCTGTCCAGATCGGTGTGGCGGACCAGGATCTTCACGTAGGGTCCTGCGGCCATCAGCTCGGCCAGCGAACCGGTGAACATGGCGTCGCTGAAGGGCACGTCGCGGCCGGCCAGATAGCCCTGCTCGTAGCCGAACCGATCGCCCGACTCGAACCCGAAGGAGGAGTCTGGGACGGCGGCCCGGATCTCCGTCGTGGCCCGCGCTACCAGGTCGGCCGCGATCGGCAGCGTGTCCAGGACGCGGCGCTCGGCCAGGTCATAGAGCACCGCACCGTTACTGGCGATCACCGTCGGATGGGCGCCCGGGAGGCCGGCGATGACGTCCAGCCAACGAATCGGCCGGCCGGTGGCGAACACCACGGGCACGCCGGCCCGCTGGGCCGCCCGGACAGCCGCGGCGTTGGTCGCGCTGACAGTCCCGTCGGGAGAGAGAAAGGTGCCGTCGAGGTCGGTGACCACCAGCCGCGGCGGGCCAGCGGCGGTCGTCTCGGTCGGGCTCGTCTGATCGAGCGGGGGATTCATCAGAGCCGACTGCGCGGGGACTCGCTCGTCGGCGGCGCCCCCGAGTCGGACGGTTCGCCCGGCCCGGACTCGGTACCGCTGGGGCTCGGCGAACCCGAGTCGCTCGGCGACGCCGAGCCGGAATCCGAGCCCGACGGTGACGGTGACGGTGAACCAGAGCCCGACGACGACGGGCTGGTCGACGGCGAACCCGACTGTGGCGAGGGGCTGCCCGACTGCGGCGGTGGCGAGCCGGACTGGGACTGGGGTGGCGGGCTCCCGGAACCACCGGTCGGCGGCGGCGGAGTCTGCGGGGGCTGGTTGCGGAAGATGAGGATGGCGATCAGCACGGCCAGGGCAGCGAGCAGGAGCATCAGCAGCCAGGACACCAGGATGGTCCGCCAGCCGGCCCGGTCGAACCGACCCGGCCACGGCAGCGGCCAGAGCCGCGCCAGCCCCGGGCGGATCCTGTCAATCCAGTGCAGTCGGAAGTCGGGTCCGGCCGGTCGGCCCAGGAAGGGCAGGCTCCCGAGCTGGATCTCGTCGAGGATACGGACGGCCTCGGCCTGGGCGGCGGGCGAACCGTCGTAGACCAACGCCGCCCAGGGCGCGGCCTGTCGCTCGTCAGGCGGGACCGGATCGTCGTCAGCGCGGAACTTCTTGCCGAGCCGGCCGTCCTGCTGACCCTGCCCACCGCGGGCCAGCACGGTGTCGATGTGCATCGCGTTGACCAGGCCCGCGAAGCGGGCGCGCGCGGCGGCGTCGGTGGCGGCCCCCTCCGACAGCAGCACCACCATGGCCGCCCGGCTCTCGCCGCCGGTCCCACCGGGTGGGTCGTCATGAGCGGTGTAGATCACCCCGGAGGCCGCCGAAGCAAGTCGGAAGTCGAGCCAGAAGTCGCCGATCCGAGGCGGGTCGTCGGGGTTCAGCGGCAAGACCTGGGCGTACCACCCCGAGTCCTGTCCGTCCCAGTCCTGGTCGGGGCTTTCGGCAGCGTCGACCGGCTGATCCGCGTCCGACCGATCCGGTTCCGCACCGTGGGCGCCGTGGGGACGAGGCGTCCCGACGGGTTCCGGCGGGGTGTTCGGCATGGTCCTCGCTTCGTGCTGGGGGCGTTGCGGTGGGTCGTGGGCCGGCGTCGACCCGGCACGAGACCAAATCCGCAGGCCCTCCATTGTGCCTGCTCCCGGCACCGAGATCGCCGAGCGCGGCGGGAGACCGGGCCGTCGCACCCGCGATGGCGCCCTTCCGTCTGTCAGAATTGACCCGGTTCGGAGGGTCACGGGTGGACGACGAACCTGTGGGCGGTTTGAAACCACGCCAGGTCGCGCCGACCATGGGGTGGTACGCACGTCCGGTTCCCCACGGTCGGACAACATCACCACCGCAGGCCCCCGTCCACCACGAATCCAGCACGACCAGCCAGGACGAACCTCGTACCAAGAGCCAGCGTCCGTCGCCGGCCCCGCGCCAGACCAGGAGACCCAGTGAGCAGTCCGCAGGCTCAGCCCAACGGCCGACCGGCCACCAATCAGCCGGCCGCCGAGCTGCTCGGTGAGGCGATCGCGCAAGTCCAGCGGGTCATCGTCGGCCAGGAGCACATGGTCGAACAGCTCATGGTCGGCCTGCTGGCCAAGGGCCACATCCTGCTCGAGGGAGTCCCCGGCGTCGCGAAGACGCTGGCCGTGCGCAGCTTCGCCACCGTGGTCGGCGGGGACTTCGCCCGGATCCAGTTCACGCCCGACCTGGTGCCCTCCGACATCGTCGGCACCCGCATCTACAAGGCGAGTCAAGAGGGCTTCGACATCGAGCTGGGTCCGGTGTTCGTCAACTTCGTGCTCGCCGACGAGATCAACCGTGCGCCGGCCAAGGTGCAGTCGGCGATGCTTGAGTTGATGGCCGAGAAGCAGGTCTCGATCGGTGGCCGCACCTACCCGGCCAAGACGCCGTTCATCGTCATCGCCACCCAAAACCCGGTCGAGTCCGAGGGTGTCTACCCCCTGCCCGAGGCCCAGCGCGACCGGTTCCTGCTCAAGGTCGACGTGCCCTACCCGCGCGGCAACGAGGAATTCGAGATTCTCCGCCGGATGAGCGTCGACCCGCCCGAGGCGCAGCCGGTCCTCAACCCCGACCGGGTGATCCAGCTGCAGCGGCAGGCTTCTGAGGTCTTCGTCCACAATCTGGTGGCGGAGTACATCGTCCGGCTCGTGCTCGCCACCCGGACGCCGGCGGAATTCAACATGCCGGACCTCACCTCGGTGATCCAGATCGGCTGCAGCCCCCGCGCCACCCTGGGTCTGGTCGCCGCCTCGCGCGCGCTCGCCCTGATCCACGGACGCGACTACGTGCTGCCGACCGAAGTGCAGTCGGTGGCCCGCGACGTGATGGCCCACCGCCTGGTGCTCGGCTTCGACGCGGTGGCCGACAACATCGAACCGGCGCAGGTGGTCGAGCGGATCGTGGCGATGGTGCCACCGCCCACCCCGGTCTGGAACGCCGGTCCGCAGCAGCCCCAGCAGCAGCCGTCGTACAACTGAGGTCTGCGCCCACGTGTCCTTCCCGCCGCCCGGCCGAGACGAGCTGCCCGCCAACTACGGCGCGGCCGCTTCGGTCGTGGGTGCCCCCACCCGGTCGACCATCCCGCTCAACAAGCTCGCGCCCGAGGCGGCGCTCCGGCGGCTCGAGCTGACCATCGTCCGGCGCCTCGAAGGCTTCCTGCAGGGTGATCACCTCGGGTTGCTGCCCGGACCCGGCACCGACGCCAACGACGCCCGGCTCTACCGCCAGGGCGAGGACGACGTCCGCAAGATCGACTGGGCGGTCACCGCCCGCACCACCGTGCCCTACGTCCGCGACACCATGGCCGACCGCGAGCTCGAGGTCTGGGGCCTGCTCGACGTCACCCCGTCGATGAACTGGGGCACCGAGGGCGTCACCAAGCGCGACCTCGGCATCGCCGCGATCGCCACCATCGGTTTTCTCAGCCAGAAGATGGGGGACCGGTTCGGCGGCTACATCATGCGGCCCGAGACGCTGCGTCGGCTCCCGGCCCGTTCGGGGCGGTCGGCGCTGTACGGCCTGCTTCGCAAGATGCTGGACGAGCCGTTCGTGGCCGATCACGCGACCGGCCCGATATCGCTCGCCCACGGCGTGGAGCAACTGTCGCGGACCCAGCGTCGTCGCGGGCTGCGCGTGGTGGTCAGCGACTTCCTCACCCCCGGCGACTACGAGCTGGACCCCACCGTCGAGCCGGAGTGGGAGCGTTCGATGCGCCGCCTCGCGGTGCGCAACCAGGTGCTGGCCGTCGAGGTCGTCGACCGGCGCGAGATCGAGTTCCCCAACGTCGGCGACATGCTGATCCGCGATCCCGAGACCGACTTCGAGCGTTACGTGAACACCGGTGACGCTGACGCCCGGGCCCGGATGGACGCCGCCAGCGCCGCCCAGCGGGAACGAATCCGGATCGCGCTTCGTCGTGCTGGTGTCGGCCACATCCAGCTGCGGACCGACCGGGACTGGGTGCAGGACATCGCCCGCTTCGTCCTGGCGTACCGCCGAGTGGCCTCCATGCTGCACGCACCACCGCAGGGGGTGGCCAAGTGATCAACCACGTCGTCACTGGCCAGCTCGTCTCGTTGCTCACGTTCGGGAACCCCGGACGCCTGTACATCCTGCTCGTCATCCCGCTGCTGGTGGCGGCCTACATCTTCGCCAGCCGACGTAAGAACCGGCGCGGGATGCGGTTCACCAACACCTCGATGCTCGCGGTGATCGTCCCCAAGCAGTCGCAGTGGCGCCGTCACCTGGCCGTGGCGTTGTCGCTGCTCAGCCTGGTCACCCTGACGGCGGCGTTTGCCACGCCCAAGGCCCAGGTCGATGTACCGCGCGAACGGGCCACCGTGGTGCTGGTGCTGGATGCCTCGCTGTCGATGGAGGCCATCGACGTGAAGCCGAGCCGGTTCGCCGCGGCGAAGCAGGCGGCGGACGCGTTCGTGACCGAGCTGCCCGACAAGTACAACGTGTCGGTCGTCTCGATGGCGGGCAGCGCCCAGGTGCTGGTGCCACCGACCCTGGATCACCAGGCCGTGATCCGGGCGATCGACACCATCAAGCTGCAGGACTCGACGGCCATCGGCGAAGGCATCACCGCCGCGCTCCGGTCTCTCGATGCGGCGCCGAAGAACCCCGACAAACCCGACCAGACCGCCCCCGGCGCGATCGTGCTGCTCAGCGACGGGACCAACAACACCGGCCGCGCCCCCCAGCAGGCAGCCGCGGAGGCTCGCGACCGCAAGGTGCCGGTCTACACGATCGCTTACGGAACCGAGAACGGCTACGTCGACCTGGACGGCAAACGCGAACCCGTCCCGGTCGACCATCAGGAGCTCGAAAACATCGCGAAGACGAGCGGCGGGCAGAGCTTCTCCGCCGCGTCGGCCGAGGAGTTGAAGCAGGTGTACCAGAACATCGGGTCCGACATCGGGTACGAGAAGGCCGACCGCGAGGTGAGCGCGCGGTTCGCCGGCTACGGCCTGGCGCTCGCCGTCTTGGCCGCCCTCGGCGCCATCTCCCTCGGGGCGCGGTGGCCGTGATGCCCACCATCATCCCCCAGCTCGTCCCCATGGTGGAGTTCCTTGCGCCGCAACGCCTCTGGCTGTTGCTGCTGATCCCCGCCCTGGTCACGCTCTACCTGCTGATGGTCCGACGCAAGAGGCTGCGCAACGGCCCGGCGACGAGGACCATGCTCGACCTGGTGATCCCGCGCGAGTCGGCGTGGCGGCGGCACGCGGCGGTTGGCCTGTCCATCCTCAGCCTGATGACGCTGACCGTCGCCTTCGCGAAGCCCAAGGACACCGTCGAGGTGCCACGCGAGCGGGCCACGGTGGTGGTCACCATCGACGTCTCGCTCTCCATGCAGGCCGATGACGTGGCCCCCACCCGGCTCGAGGCGGCCAAGGCCGCGGCCGTCACCTTCGTGGACTCGTTGCCCGCAAAGTTCAACGTGGCCCTGGTGTCGTTCGCGGGAACCGCGACCACCCTCGTCCCGCCGACCCTCGACCACGGTGCGGTCACCGCCTCGATCGCCACCCTGCAGTTGCAGCCCTCGACCGCGATCGGTGAAGGCATCTACACCTCCTTGGCCGCGCTCGCCCAGGCTCCGCCCGACCCTTCCGACCCGAGTGCGGTCGTCCCGGCGCGGATCGTGCTGCTCTCCGACGGCAAGACCCAGGTCGGTCGCTCGGCCAGCGACGCCGCGCGGCAGGCACGCCAGCAGAAGGTGCCGATCTACACCATCGCCTACGGCACCGAAAACGGGTACATCGAGATCGACGGCCGTCGCGAACCGGTCCCCGTCGACCACGCCGAGCTCGAGAACGTGGCGAAGGTGTCGGGGGGCGAGGCGTACTCCGCCGAGTCCGCCGGTCAGCTCAAAGAGGTCTACAAGGACATCGGGTCCTCGGTCGGCAAGGAGAAGGTCGACAAGGAGGTGACCACCCGTTACGCCGGCTTCGGTCTCGCCTTCGCCATCCTCGCCGCCGTCGGCATGATCAGCCTGGGTGCCCGCTGGCCCTGAGGTCATCGGGCGCCCATCGCCCCCGGAACCTCACGCGCCTTCGACCCGGGTCCAACGCCCGCTGTCGCCATTTTGTCGTGAGCGCGCCGGATGAGCTCTCCGGGCGTCGATGTGTCGCGCTCACGACGAAATCGCGACAAGAGTGGGTTGTCCACAGGGGTCTGGTCTCCGGGGTGTGCCCCGTCGCAGACTCCTGCGGTGCGGACAACCTGGGGAGAGGTCGACTCGTTCGTGCGGCGTGAGGGTGCGGTCGCCGTCCGCGACCACCCGCAGCTGGCTCGGTCGCTGCAACGGGGGGCGCAGGACGGGGTGTTGAGGATGCTGCTCCCGGGGGTCTACGTCGCTCACGACCGTGGCGCCGATCTCGACATCAGGATCCAGGCCGCCGCTCGGTGGATTCCCTACGCCGTGCTCGTCGGTCCCGCTGCGGCCCGTCTGACGTTCTGGCCCGACGTCCGCTTTGCCACCGTGACGCTTGCCGCGTCCCGCGGACGCAGGAGCCCGGCCGGATTCTGCGTGGTCGGTGATCCGCTCGATCCCCAGCTGGTGGTCGAGCGGGAGGGGTTGAGGATGACGCGAGCGGCGTTGACCGCGCTCGACCTGGTCGCCGGCCACGGGGGTGCCGGCATCGACGAAGCCCTGCGGACGCGGGCCTGCTCGTTGGCCGACATGCACGAGGCGCTGCGGTTGACCCCTGGTCGCCGAGGGAACGGCGCGCGGCGGGCGATGCTGCACGACAGCCGGGACGAACCATGGTCGGAAGCCGAGCGGCTGGCCCACATGCTCCTGCGACAGGCCAGGATCCGGGGCTGGCATCCTAACTACCCCGTCTCCATCGCGGGCCGCCGTTACTACCTGGACATCGCCTTTCCCGCCCAGCGCGTCGTCATCGAGATCGACGGATACCAGACCCACGGGAAGCCGGCGCAGTTCCACCGGGACCGCCGGAAGTGGAGCGATCTGACCGCGGCAGGCTGGCGGATCGTCCACCTCACCTGGGACCAGCTGGTGGGCGATCCCCAGTGGGTGATCGACACGATCCAGGCGGCACTAGCCTGGCAGGTATGACGACCGACACCCCGCCCATCGAGGGGGCGCCGATCGACGTTGCCGCCAATCTCGCCGCCGTTCAGCAACGCATCGCCGTCGCCTGTGCCCAGGTCGACCGCGACCCCGCTGATGTACGACTGATGGCCGTCAGCAAGACCCATCCGCCCACGCTGGTGCGGGCCGCCTACGACGCGGGCGCTCGGCTTTTCGGGGAGAACCGGGTGCAGGAGCTGACCGACAAGGCCGAGGCCCTCGCTGGTACGCCCGACCTCAGCTGGGCGGCGATCGGGCACCTGCAGACCAACAAGGCCAAGCTCGCCGCGCAGTATGCGAGCGAGTTCCACGCCCTCGACTCGGCCAAGATCGCCGAGGCTCTGGACCGGCGCCTGCAGCAGGAGAGTCGGGCGCTCGACGTCTTCGTGCAGGTCAACTCCTCCGGCGAAGAGCAGAAATACGGCCTCGACCCCGACGACGTGATCGCCTTCATCACCCGGATCGAGCGCCACCAGACGATGCGGATCCGCGGCCTGATGACCCTCGCCGTCTTCTCCGCGGACCAGGAGCAGGTCGCGGCGTGCTTCGCCACGATGGTGCAGCTCCGCGACCGCATTCGGCAGGAGACCGAGATCGGCGACGAGCTGTCCATGGGGATGTCGGGAGACTTCGAGCTCGCCATCCAGTACGGCGCGACCACCGTCCGCGTCGGCCAGGCGATCTTCGGCTCCCGCCTGGAGGCCGACGACTACTGGGGCTGAGTCAGCGGGGCCGCGGCAGGTTCTCGATCTGGATCGGCGGCAGCTCGTCGGCGGGCTCGAACCCGAAGACCCGGCCCAGGAAGTAGAGCGTGGCCTGCAGGGTGGCGGCAATGTTCGCGGCCTTCCGGAAGCCGTGGCCCTCGTCGGGGAAGACGATCAAGGCCACCGGGAGCCCGTTGACCCGGGCTGCGGCGGCGAAGGCCTCGGCCTGGTTGAGCGGCACGACCTTGTCCTCACCACCCTGCAGGAGCAGGATCGGGCTGGACAGGTCCTCGACGTGGTTGATCGGTGAGCGATCCCGGTAGGTGGCTGCGTCGGCCGGATACGGCCCGATCAGCCCGTCGAGGTAGCGAGACTCGAACTTGTGGGTGTCGGTGGCCAGCGCGATCAGGTCACCAACGCCGTAAAGGCTCACCCCGGCGGCGAAGTCGTCGGTGATCGTCAGGGCCCGCAGCACCGTGTAACCACCGGCGCTCCCGCCCATGATCGCCATCCGGTCTCGGTCGACGCGACCCTGGTCGGCCATCGCCTGCGCCCCGGTGGCGCAGTCGGTGACGTCGAGCTCACCCCAACGGCCGCGCAGCCGGGTGCGGTAGGCGCGACCGTAGCCCGTGCTGCCGCTGTAGTCGACGCCGAGCACCGCGAAACCGCGGCTGGTCCAGTACTGCACGTCGAGGTCGAGCCCGGTCCGTGCCGCGGAGGTCGGGCCGCCGTGGATGGTGACGATCAGCGGCGGTCGTTCGGCTTCGTCGGCGGTCACCTCGGGGTTGGTGGGGGCGTAGAACCAGCCGTGCACGGCGCCCTCCCGGCCCGGCCACGTCACCGCCTCGGGTCCAGAGACGATCCCTTCCGGCAGGTGCCGGTCGCTCGCCCGACGCACGGTGGCCCAGTCGTCGCCGCCACCCGCCGAGCGGAGACCGAGCGTCTTGAGTTGGATCGAGGTCGGTTCGGTCGGCGACCCGACCAGCACGGCGAGCTGTCCGGCCGCCACCGAGACGTCGCCGTACGACATCCCGGGAGCGGCCAGGACCTCCAGGTCCCCGCTCGCCACGTCGAGCACCCCGAGCCGGTCACCGTCGGCCGTGCTCCAGCGGCAGACGACGTGGCCGTTCTCGTCGGTCGTGTAGGGCTGCTGGCCCAGCACCCACGGGGGTCCGCAGAACTCGGCGGCCAGCGGGTGCAGGGCCCGCACCTGTCCATTGCGCCAGGCGTACAGGTTCCACCAGTCGCTGCGGTCGGAGCAGAAGACCAGCCCACCGTCGGGGAGCCAGCGGGGGTGCAGGGCCGACTCCTCCGGTCCGCCCGCGACGGTCGTGGCCGTCTCCACGGTGCCCTCGCGCAGCGCAGCCACCCGGAGGGTCGTCGCGTCCCAGGGCATTGCCGGGTGGTCCCACTGCACCCAGGCCAACCGACCGTCGGCGGACAGCTCGGGGTCGGAGTAGAAGTCAGCGCCCGCGCACAGCACCGTGCCGCCGGCCGCGTTGGCGGCCTTCCCGTCCAGACTGAGGCTGACGATGGTGTTGACCGCCTCACCCTGCTCTCGATGTTCCTCCCGGACAGCGAGCAGCAGTCCGCGGTCGGGGTGCACCCGCAGATCGCCGTACCGCCAGCGGGGTGTCTCGTCGCTCAGCTGCCGTGGGGCATCGTCGCCGACCCGCAGCCAGATCGCCCCGCCGGGATGGCTCGTCCACACAGCGACACCGGCGCGGACGTGCCAGGCGCCCCCGCCGTACTCGTGCACGGCGTTGCGCACGTAGGTCCCGGGTGGGGTCACTTCGCGGGTCTCCCCGGCGGATGACCGTCGCCACAGCGAGACCCGTCCCGCCTCGTCCGGGCGCCCTTCCACCCAGTAGATCGATCCGCCGTCGAGCAGGGGTCCGCCGAGTCGCAGCGAACCAGCGGTGACCAGGTCGGTGCTGATCGGGGACGGCCAGGCTCCGTAGGCGATGTTCACTCCCTCACCTTAGAAGCGTGTTCCTGGTACGGGAGGGACCGATGGTGCACAATGGCGGCACACGGTTCTCCACCGCACGGTCGACTCGAGGATGTCGGGGAAGGCAGCCCTCGCTCAGACGGGTGCCGGAGGAGGACCGATGAGCAGTACCCGTGGTGTCGTGTACATCCACTCGGCGCCGTCGGCGTTGTGCCCGCACGTGGAGTGGGCCGTCGGCGGTGTGTTCGGCATGCCTGCCCGACTGCAGTGGATCCCGCAGCCGGTCGAGCGAGCGACCTATCGCACCGAGTACTCCTGGGTCGGCCCCGGCGGGACCGGTGGTCAACTGGCCAGCGCACTCAAGGGCTGGGACCGGATCCGCTTCGAGGTGACCGAGGAGCCGTCACCGGGCAACGACGGCGTGCGTTACTCCTACACCCCCGCCCTGGGGGTCTTCCACGCGATCACCGGTCTACACGGCGACATCATGGTCCCCGAGGACCGGTTGAAGGCCGCCGTGGTGGCCGCCTCGCTCGGTGGCAAGGCGCTCGACCGCTCGATCGGTGAGTTACTGGGTCACGCCTGGGACTCCGAGCTCGAGCCCTTCCGGTTCGCCGGCGACGACACGCCGGTCCGCTGGCTGCACCAGGTCGTCTGAGCGACGATCGGGCCGTCCGGCCTCAGGCCCGTCCAGGTGGTCGGTCGCGGGTCTCTCACCAGGCGACGGGGAAGGCGCGGAGCCCGTTGACGGGTGAGCTCGTCCGGAAGGGCAGCTCCACCGCCGGGGTGTCCAGTCGCAGATCGGGGAACCGGTCGAATAGCGCCGGGACCGCCACGGCCATCTCCAGCCGAGCCAGCTGCTGGCCGAGGCACTGGTGGATGCCGTGCCCGAAGGCCAGGTGGGGCACGGGCTGGCGGCGGAGGTCGAACCGGTCGGGCGACGCCAGCAGATCGGTGTCCCGGTTGGCCGAGGGGAGGGCGACGACGACCACGTCGCCGGCGGGGATCACCGTGCCCCCGACGCTGACCTCAGCCGTGACGATCCGCGGTGTGCCGCTCTCCACGATCGAGGTGAAGCGGAGGATCTCCTCCACGGCACCAGTGATCAGCTCGGGGTCGGCGCGCAGCGCGGCGAGCTGATCGGGGTGCTGCAGCAGCAGCAGTGTGCCCAGCCCGATCGTGTTCGCCGTCGTCTCGTGGCCGGCGATGAGCAGGATGTTGCCGATGCCGACCAGCTCGTCGGTGCTGAGGTTCTCGCTGTGCTCGCGGACCAGCATGCCGAGGATGTCCGCACCCGGCTGCTCGCGGTGCCGCGCGACCAGGGCCCGCATATAGCCGTTCATCTCCGCCGAGTTGGCGCGCTGCTCGTCGGCGGTGGCGTCGACGTCGAGGAGCGTGTCGCTGCGGCGCTGGAAGTCGACCCGGTCCTCGGACGGCACGCCGAGCAGCTCGCAGATGACCAACGACGGCAGCGGTACGGCGAACGCGGCCATCAGATCGGCCGGGGCCCCGCCGGTGGCCATCGTCTCCAGCAGCTCGCCGCACACCTGCTCCAGCCACGGCCGCATCCCGGTGATCCGCCGCATGGAGAACTCGTGGGTCAGCAGCCGCCGCAGCCGGGTGTGGTCCGGCGGATCGAGGGAGAGCAGGAATCCCGGCTGGGCCGAGACGTTGCCCCGCCCGACGAACGAGGTGCTGACCGACTTCTGGGCCAGCAGCTCCTTGACCTCGGTGTACCCGCTGACCAGCCAGAACGCGCTGGGCCCGTCCCCCGGCAGGGACAGCACCGGCGCCTCCGCCCGCAGCCGGGCGTACCCGGGAGCGGGACTGATCGGATCGGCGTCGTCGCGGTAGGACGGCGGCCACGTGGGGGTCGAGGTGCTCATCGGATCTCCTTCGTCGGTCTCCAGCGTGGCACCGGGGGCCGGCAGCACCGTGCTCGGGACCGCCGTAGGGTCGGGCCGGTGAGCAGCGACTCCTTCACCACCCGTCCCGAGCTGGCCGGCACCTTCGGTGCGGTTGCCTCCACCCACTGGCTGGCCAGCCAGTCGGGGATGGCCGTCCTCGAGGAGGGCGGCAATGCGTTCGACGCGGCGGTGGCGACGGCGTTCACGCTGCACGTGGTCGAGCCGCACCTCAACGGACCCGGCGGGGACCTGTCGCTGATCTTCCGCCGGGCCGGGGCGGAGCCGGGCGTGCTCTGCGGACAGGGTGTGGCACCGGCGGCCGCGACCATCGAGGCGATGACGAGCCAGGGTCTCGCCGTCGTCCCCGGAACGGGGCTCCTGGCGGCCACCGTGCCGGGCGCCGTCCCGGCCTGGCTGACGCTCCTGCGCGACCACGGCACGATGACGCCGGGTCAGGTCCTGCGCTTCGCCATCGGGTACGCCGAGCACGGGCACCCGGTCGTGGCGCGTGTCGTCGCGACGATCGCGACCATGGCCGACTTCTTCGTCGAGCACTGGCCTACGTCGGCCGCGACCTGGCTGCCGGCGCCGGCCGCCGGCCAGCTCCAGCGGAGCCCGATCCTGGCCGCGACCTACCGCCGGCTCGTGCGCGAGGCCGAGACCGCGGGCACGACGCCGGAGACGAGGGAGGCCCAGTGCGACGCCGCGCTCCGGGCCTGGTCGCAGGGGTTCGTGGCCGAGGCGGTCGACGTCTTCGCTCGCCAGGGGTACCGCGACTCCAGCGGGTCGGACCACGTCGGGTTGGTGACCGGGTCTGACCTGGCCGCCTGGGCCCCGACCTACGACGTGCCGATGAGCGTGGACTGGCGCGGTCGGCGGGTGTTCAAGTGCGCCGGCTGGACCCAGGGCCCGGCGTTCTTGGCGAGCCTGGCTCTGCTCGACACGCTGCCCGACCGGATCGACGAGCTCGACGCAGCCCTGATCCACCAGATCGTGGAGAGCCAGAAGCTCGCCTTCGCCGACCGGGACGCCTGGTTCGGCGACGCTCCCTACGCGCCCGATCTGGCCGGGCTCCTCGACCCGGGCTACGTGGCGGACCGGCGCGCCCTGGTCGGCGACACCGCCTCCCGCGAGCTCCGCCCGGGGCGCCTCGGCGGTCGAGAGCCGCGCCTGCCGGACGCGGTGGGCCCGGCGGGAGAGACGCCCACCGCCAGCCCGGGGATCGGGGAGCCGACCGTCAAGCGGGAGGGGGTCGCCAACGGCGATACCTGCCACCTCGACGTGGTCGACCGCTGGGGCAACGTCGTCTCGGCCACCCCGAGCGGCGGGTGGCTGCAGTCCTCGCCGACCGTCCCCGGGCTCGGCTTCTGCCTCGGCACCCGGCTGCAGATGGTCTGGCTCGAGCCCGGCTTCGCGTCGTCCCTGGTGCCGGGGCGACGCCCGCGGAGCACCCTCAGCCCGGGGCTGGCGATCGGCCCCGACGACGAGACCATCTCCTTCGGTACGCCCGGGGGCGACCAGCAGGACCAGTGGCCGTTAGTCTTCTGGTTGCTGCACACCCTCGGCGGGCGTGACCTGCAGGCGGCCATCGACCACCCCAGCTTCGACACCACGGCGCTGGTCAGCTCCTTCGAACCTCGCACCTACGTCCCGGCCGGGCTCGAGATCGAGGACCGTTACCCGCCGGCCACGATCGAGGGTCTCCGCGGCCGGGGGCACGACGTGACCGTGCGACCCGGCTGGAGCCTGGGCCGGATGTCGGCCGCCGCCCACGACCCCGCCACCGGGATCATCCGGGCCGCGGCCAACGCCCGCGGCATGCAGGGGTACGCCGTCGCCCGCTGAACCCCGCCGCCGGTGTGCGAGACCGGCACGACGACGTACTACCTCGCCGTCAGCGACGACTCCTTGTGCGCCGCCTGCTTGCCCGAGTCGCTCTCCACGATCGCGTACGGTTCGTCGCAGGAGGCGTTGAACTTCTGTCCGTCGAAGGTGAACTCGGCCGTCCTCTGCTCCACGATCTTCCCGTGGGTCTCGCCCTGCGGGGTGTTCCAGCTGATCTTGTCTCCGGGCTCCATGTCCGGGGCTTCCGTGCGCACCACGGCCGTGGATGCGTCAGGTCGCGTCCCAGAGCCCGCGGTAGTAGGCGATACGTACCGGGTCGGGCTCGACGCCGTACGCGGCGAAGAACGTCGGCTCCCAGTCCCCGTCGAAGTTCCAGCTCAGGCTGTACGACGCGACCGCCAGATCGGCCCAGCGGTCCGCGGTCCCCAACGACCCGAGGTCGACGTGTCCGGTGACCTCGCCGGCGGGGTCCAGCAGGGTGTTGGGCGCGCACGCGTCGCCGTGGCAGACCACCAGCCGGTCGACCGTCGGCGGCTCACCCAGGGCCTGGCGGGCCTGCGCCGAGCCCGCTTCGCGGAGCCGGGCCACCGACGACCGGGTCGCCGGCGACCAGTCCCAGGGGCAGCCGGCCACGGGCAGCCGGTCGTGCAGCCGCCGCAACCCCCTACCGATCCCCGCCACGGCCAGCGCCGGCCGGGCCACGAACGCCGGCGCGACCGCCGTGTCCCCGGGGAGCCCGGCCGTGTGCAGCCACTGGCCGTCCACGTCACGATCGGTGCCGAGCACCCGCGGGACCGACACGTAGCCCGCGGCCCAGGTGAGCTTGCGTGCCTCGAGCTCCAGGTCGAACTCGACGTGGAGCGGGCACCACTTCACGAACTCGCGTCGCTCACCTGTCCCCAGCACGTAGGTCAGGCCGCCCAGCTGGTTGTGCCAGACCTGGAGCGGGGCGCGGTCGCCGGCGATCCGCCGGACCACGGCCGGCACCTCCGGCCGCGGCCCTGGACGTTCGAACACCGCGCGCTCGAACACCGTCAGAGGGGGATGTTGGTGTGCTTCCCGCGCACCCCGCGGTCGGCCTCGGCGATGGCCCGGGCCAGCGCCGACCGACTTGTGGCGGGGGAGACGATCTCGTCCACCACCCCGATCTCCTGGGCCCGCTCCACGCCACCGGCGATGCGCTCGTGCTCGGCGGCGAGCTCGGCCTCGAGCTGGGGCCGGACGTCGTCGTCGACGGCGGCGAGCTTGCGGCGGTGCAGGATCCGGACCGCGGCGACGGGGCCCATCACGGCCACCTCGGCACCGGGCCAGGCAAACACCTTGGTGGCTCCCAGGGACCGCGAGTTCATCGCGATGTAGGCACCGCCGTACGCCTTGCGGGTGACCAGGGTGACCCGGGGGACCACGGCCTCGCCGAACGCGTGCAACAGCTTGGCGCCGCGGCGAACCACCCCGTCCCACTCCTGGCCGACACCGGGCAGGTAACCGGGGACGTCGACCAGCACGACCAGCGGTACCCCAAAGGTGTCGCACATCCGCACGAAGCGGGCGGCCTTCTCCGCGCTGAGGGAGTCCAGGCAGCCACCGAGCCGGAGCGGGTTGTTGGCGATCACCCCGACGGTACGGCCACCCAGCCGGCCCAGCGCGATCGTCACGTTGGGCGCCCAGCGGGCGTGCAGCTCGACGGTGGAGCCCTGGTCCAGCACGCCGTTGATCAGCGGGTGGACGTCATAGGCCCGCTTGGGCGACTCGGGCAACAGCGACGCGAGGTCGACGTCGGCGACGTCGGCGGCGACCAGGCCCTGGCTCGCCAGCAGGGTGGTCAACCGCCGGCCCTCGGCGAGCGCGTGCGCCTCGTCGTCGGCGACCAGATGGACGACCCCCGAGCGGCGGCCGTGGGTGTCGGGACCCCCGAGGCGGAGCATGTCGACATCCTCACCGGTGACCGAGCGGACGACGTCGGGCCCGGTGACGAAGATCCGGCCCTCCGGCGCCAGGATGACGATGTCGGTCAGGGCCGGGCCGTAGGCGGCACCGCCGGCCGCGAAACCGAGCACAATCGAGATCTGCGGGATCTGACCCGAGGCCTGGGTCATCGCGTGGAAGATCTTGCCCACCGCGTGCAGCGAGAGCACGCCCTCAGCCAGCCGGGCCCCCCCGGAGTGCCAGATGCCGATGATTGGCACCCGGTCGTTCATGGCTCGCTCGTACGCCGTGACCACGACCTCGCAGCCCTGCATGCCCATCGCGCCACCCATCACGGTGGCGTCGGAGCAGAAGGCGACGGTTCGGCACCCGTTGATCGTGCCGACAGCGGCGAGCATGCCCGAGTCGTCGTCGGGGGTGATCAGCTCCACGGTGTCCGGGTCGAACAGCGCGCTCAGCCGGAAGTTCGGGTTCCGCGGGTCGATCTCGCGGGGCAGCTTCTCTCTCTTGGCCTCCGGCCGGCGCGCTGCCGGTGCCGCGCTGGGAGGTGCGGTGGTGGGCGGTACGGCGGTGGCCGTCATATCGGGCTCCTGTCGGCCGCCCGTGGGCGGCTGGGGAATCACTGCGGGCGCTGGACCGGGTGGTCAGCGGGTCGCGTACTGGGTGGTGAAGACGACCGCGACGTTGTGGCCGCCGAAGCCGAAGGAGTTGTTGATCCCGGCCAGCTCACCGTCGGGCAGGTCGCGGACCTTGGTCGCGACGTCGATTCCGAGGTCGGGCTCGGGATTGTCGAGGTTGATGGTCGGCGGCACCTTGCGGTCGCGCAGCGCCAGCAAGGTGGCGAGCGACTCGAGCGCGCCCGCCCCGCCGAGCAGATGGCCGGTCATCGACTTGGTCGAGGTGACGATCGCCTCGGTCTGCTCACCCAGCGCCTGCCGGATCGAGCTCGCCTCGGTGATGTCGCCTTGCGGGGTGGAGGTGGCGTGGGCGTTCACGTGCACGATGTCACGAGCCTGCAGCTCGGCGTCGCGCAGCGCGAAGCGCATGGCCCGGGCCTGCGGGGCCCCGCTGGGCTCGGGCTGCACCATGTCGTGCGCGTCGGCGGTGATGCCCGCGCCAGCCAGCTCACCGTAGATCGCGGCGCCGCGGGCCCGTGCGTGATCAAGGGTCTCGACCACGAACATCGCCGAACCCTCGCCCATCACGAAACCGTCGCGGTCGACGTCCCAGGGGCGCGACGCGCGCTCCGGCTCGTCGTTGCGGCGACTCATCGCTTGCATCTGTCCGAAGGAGCCGATGGTCATGGGATGGATGCAGCCCTCGGCACCGCCGACCGCCACCACGTCGGCCCGGCCGAGCCGGATGGTGTCGATGGCCAGGGAGAGCGCCTCGTTGCTGGAGGCACAGGCGGAGACCGGGGTGTGCACGCCGGCCTTGGCACCCAGCCGCAGCCCGACGTTCGCCGCGGCCGCGTTCGCCATCAGCATGGGGACGGCCAGCGGGCTGACCCGGCGGACACCCTTGTCCTTGAGCACGTCCCAGTTGCCGAGCAGGGTGTGCAGGCCGCCGATCCCCGTGCCGACAATCACGGCCAGCCGCTCGTGGTCGACGGGGTTGTCCGCGTCGAGACCGTAGCCGGCGTCGGCCCACGCCTGGGTGGCGGCGATCACGGCCAGCTGGGCGACCCGGTCCAGCCGCCGGGCCTCGACCCGGTCGAGCACCTCGGAGGGGTCGACCTTGACCTTGGCCGCGATCCGGCACGGCAGCTCGTCGGCCCAGGGCTGGTCGATCGGAGCGACACCGGAGCGGCCGGCGAGCATGGCCTCCCAGGTGCTGGCGACGTCGCCGCCCAGCGGAGTGGTCGCGCCGAGTCCGGTGACGACGATCGGGGTGCGGGTCATGAGGTGATCACTCCTGCGGGTGCAACGGCTGCGGGTACGGGGGTCTCGGGGGGGAGGGGACGGAGAGGGGCGGGGGGGGGGGACAAAGAGAAAAGTGAGGCACGGACAC
>JBPCRP010000138.1:0-3495 GCA_050996715.1 Propionibacteriaceae bacterium | reverse complement strand
TGCGCTGGCTACGAAGGAAGTATCGACGGCAGCGGCCATTCAAGAAAGCCAAAGCCTGCTGGCTACGCATCACCCGCCAGCAACCGAGGCTGTTCGCCCACTGGGCATGGGTGGCCGCATTCTGGTGATCAGGATGACAAGAGCCCGGTGACAGGAGACTGTCACGCCGGGATCCGTGGGAGCCGGGGGCTGAACCCCCCCCGGGCTACCCGCCAGCGTGCTGCGAGGAACCCCTCACCGTTGACGAGCTCCTCGACCAAGACCAGAATCAGCGAGCCAGCCCGGGAAATCCGGGATAACCGACCGTCTACAGAACCCGGGGCGGTTCATCCCGGTACTAGAGTCCATAGCGCAGGTACCAGCGCACCACGACGGCGATCAAATCCCGTGGGAACCGGCACCCGGCTGGCGCGGACGACGAAGCTGACATTGAGCCGATCATCCGGCCAGTCTCCCGGCACCACGCGAACGATCAACGCAACAGACCCCAACGAGCAGTCAGCTCCGACCGGCTAGCCGTGTGCCAGGTCGTGCAGCACGCCTTCCAGCGTCGCCGGGTCCGCGGTGACACCGCCCTGCGGCCGCCCGATCCCGTTCAGTACCACGAACCGGGTGCCGTGGCGGTATTTCTTGTCCCGCACCCATGCCTGGGTCATCGCGTCAAGGCTGAACTCGCCGCGCGTCGGCAGGCCGAGCCCGGCGATGATCGCGCGGTGCTGCTCGACCACGGTCTCGTCGATGCGGCTCTGCCGGAACGCCAGGTAGGCAGCATGCAGGCTCACGGCCGGGATCGCAGCACGGTGACCTCGGGATACTCCTCGGGCGGGCCGAAGCCGGGCTCGACCAGCCAGCGGACGTTGGAAAGGCATCGCAACGACCACCACGGGCGGATGAGGTCGCGGTCGACGTCGGTGCCGTAGCCGGCGAGGACGTCGCCGAGGTGCTCCTGGTGTCCGAGCGTGAGGGTAGCGAGGTCGAAGAGCGCGTCGCCCTGGGACGCCTCGGACCAGTCGATGACGCCGGTGACCTCGTCACCGCCGACGAAGACGTGGTCGACCTGCAGGTCGCCGTGGACGAACACCGGCGTCCACGGCAGAAGCGCCGTCTCGGCGAGCCGGCGGTTGCGTGTGACCACGTCGGCGGGAAGGACGTCGTTGGCGACGAGCCACTCGCACTCGCCGGCGAGGTGCGATGCGAGCGCTTCGACCCCCCGACCGGGCCATGGCGGCAGCGGCGCGTCATGTAGTGCCCTGAGGGCGGCACCCGCCGCGGCCCACGCCGCCGGCGACGCGGTCGACGGCTCGCCGAGGTGGCGCCGTCCCCGGGAGGGCGGCGAGCGCGAGCACGGGCGGCTTCCGCCACAGGATCTCCGGGGTGGGGACCGGCGCCAGCGCCATCGCCTCGACCTCGACGTCGGTGCGCGTCTGATCACCGTCGATCTTCAGGAACACGTCGCCGACGCGCAGCGTCGCGCGCTCGTCATGGGCAACGACGACCTCGACCTCTTCCACGTCGGCCATCATCGCGGGGATGACCACCGACGTCACCGGATTTACGGCGTGCGACTGCGCGGTTGACCGCGTCCCGCTCGAGCAGCACTACATCTGACAGGCGTGTGACGTTCTCCTTAAGGACACACAGCTATCCGTCCTCGAAGGTGGTCGACGCGGTCAAGAATTCGCCCTCCTACCCGGCAAGCGCGAATGGCCCCCGGGACGGCGGCAAGTTGGCTCGCGGAAAACACGGCTCGACGCTAGACAGGTCCATACGCTCATCGGCAGATCCGTCGCTCAGGCGCAGACGATGTTGGCCTGTGATTTCTCCACCGTGGACACGGTGCGGCTTCGCCGGATCTAGGTGTTCTTCATCCTCGAGGTTGGCACGCGGCGCGTCCACATCCTCGGCGTCACTCGGCACCCGACGGGGGAGTGGGTGACCCAGCAAGCCCGCAACTTCATGATGGCGATCGGGGAGCGGACCCGTCCGTTCGGATTCCTCGTCCGCGACCGCGACACGAAGTTCACCGGGGGCCTTTGACACGGTGTTCACCGACGAGGGCATCACGGTGTTGCCTAGTCCGCCGCAGGCGCCAAAGGCCAACGCCTATGCGGAGCGGTGGGTCGGCACGATTCGGCGCCAATGCCTCGACCGAATACTGATCTTCAGTGAAGGACAACTCGCGCGAGTGCTCGCCGAGTACGAGACGCACTACAACGGCCATCGCCCGCACCGTGCTCGTGATCAACGACCGCCGATCGCCAGTCCCGCCGTCTTTGCTGACCAACACCGACGAACCGAGGTTCGGCGAGGCGAAGTGCTCGGCGCTCTGATCAACGAATACCGTCATGCGGCGTGATCACGGTCTTCCCCGGACGATCGAAGTTCTTGAGCCCCACATGGTGCGATGTGAATACGGTTGCGGCCTGTGGATTTCGCGTGAAAGAGGGCTTGGTCAGCCTGGTTTATGAGCTCTGCTACGGATAGGGAACAGCCTGGTGTCCAGGTGGACACTCCGCCGCTGAGTGTGACTAGGGGTGGCGGGGTGGGGCGGGTGTTGTGGGTTAGGGCGGCTTGGGCGACTGCTTGGCGGATCCGTTCGGCGACGGTCGGGGCGGCTCTACAGTCGGGGAGCAGGATGAGGAATTCCTCGCCTCCGTAGCGGTAGGCGCTTTCGCCCGCGCGGAGGTTCTGGTGCAGGCAGCCCGCGACGGCGCTGAGGGCCTGGTCGCCGGCGACGTGTCCGTAGTGGTCGTTGAAGAGCTTGAAATGGTCGATGTCGAACAGCGCTATTCCGTAGGGTTGGTCGACTCGTTGGGCTCGGGTGTGGGTGGCGCTGAGGTCTTCCTCCATCCGGCGGCGGTTGCCCAAACCGGTGAGCGGGTCGGTGAGTGAGCGTGCGAGCAGTTCGAGGTTGGCGAGCTCGAGTTGTGTTCGGAAGTCGAGCACTTGGCGGTGCAGCAGGGTCACCCGTTCGGCTGCCACGAGCCGGGTTTGCACGACGAAGGGGTCGACCGGCTTGATGAGGTAGTCATCGGCGCCGGCGCTCATGCCTTCCAGGACTCGTTCCGGGTGGCCGAGGCCGGTGATCAGTACGATATAGATGTAGCGGTCGCTGAGTTCGGTGCGCACTCGGCGGCACAGTTCGGGTCCGTCGACGCCGGGCATCATCCAGTCGCTGAGCAGGACGTCGATCTGTCCGGATGAGAGCAGCTCCCAGGCGCTGGACCCGTTTGTGGCGGTCAGGCATTCATGGCCCAGCTTGGCGGCTATGGCTTTGAGTAGGAGCCGGCTGGT
This sequence comes from Propionibacteriaceae bacterium, assembly GCA_050996715.1. Lineage (GTDB taxonomy): Bacteria > Actinomycetota > Actinomycetes > Propionibacteriales > Propionibacteriaceae > Microlunatus. Next base: position 201 of record JBPCRP010000138.1, on the reverse strand, counting down.
GGCGTCGTCGTCGGCGATCAGGACGCGCATGTCAGGTCCTGGTGGTGAGCAGTTCGAGGGCGGCGGGTTTGCGAGGCCCACGACCGGCTGGGCGGCCGGCTACACGCAGGCCAACCTGGTGGTGCTGCCCAAGGACTGGGCGTTCGACATGCTGCTCTTCGGCCAGCGCAACCCGCAGCCGGTACCTCTGCTCGACGTAAC
>JBPCRP010000096.1:0-5223 GCA_050996715.1 Propionibacteriaceae bacterium | reverse complement strand
GACCCTACGTGACCCGACCCCGCCCCCCCCGATTGCGCCATTTTGCACACAAGGACCCCCGGAGGCCACCTCCACGGGGTCATTGTGCGCAAAATGGCCGGTCATTCGGGGCGGAGTTCGGTAGCCGTGAAGGGTCGAGCTGATCGGGACCGGCAGATGTGTCGGGCCTGTGAGCCATAGTGGTCAGCGTGCCGGGAACCAATGGTGGAGATGGCCGACACCCGATCGATCCCCCGCGCGGAGTGCTGGGGGTGGCGGGTCGGCTGCCCTTCCGCCTGCGGCGATGGGCCCCGCCGGCCGACCTGACGTGGTGCGTCAGCAACTTCTGGGTCACGGTCTGGGAACTGCCGGAGGGCCGGGCGGTCACCGCGCGGGTGCTGCCGCACGCCGCCGTCAACCTGACGCTGGAGTCCGGCGACCGGGTCGTCACGGGTGTCCCGTCGGGGGTGTTCAGCCGGACGCTGCGGGGCTCTGACCGAGCGTTCGGGGTGAAGTTCGCCCCGGGTGCGTTCCGGTTGCTCACCGCCGTGCCCATCGGTTCGCTCTCCGGCGCGGGGCAGCCGGCGGCGGGGGTACTCGACGGGGCCGACGGCCTCCGGGCCACTTTGGTCCAGGCGGTCGACGACGACGAGCGGATGGCCGCGACCGTACAGTGGCTGCGGGCCTCCGGCGCCCGGTGCGACGCCACCCTCCAACTGGTCCAGAACGCGCACACCGCACTGGTCGGCGACCCGACCGTCCGCCGGGTCCACCAGGTGGCCGACCGGCTCGAGGTCAGTCCGCGGACGCTGCAACGGATGTTCGCTGACTACCTGGGCGTCTCCCCCGGCTGGGTGCTGCGCCGCGGCCGACCGCCCGCGGTGGCCGAGCGGGTCCTGCAGCTCGCGGCCGGCCGCGCCGACCTTGGCTACGCCGACGTGGCGGCCGAGTTCGGCTACGCCGATCAGGCGCACTTCACCCACGAATTTCGGCGCGTCCTCGGAGCCGCACCGGGCGTCTGGGCCGCCCAGCTCGTCGAGGAGCACGCCGGCTGACTCCCCGGCCTCGGGCCTACCCCGAGCCGATCCGGGCGACGACGAGCACCCGCGCCCCGGCCGGGGTCGGGCTGATGATCAACGTCGCGGAGTGCGGGCCGGCAGGCTTGAGCCGACGGCGGAGCACGGCGGGATCGACGTCGATTCCGCGCTTCTTGATCTCCAGCGTGCCGACGCGATGATCACGCACCCACCTCCGCAAGGTCTTGTCGGCGTACGGCAGCACGTCGAGCACCGCGAACGCCGTCAGCCAGGGACTGGTGACCGGCTCGTTTCCTGTCAGGTAGGCGATTTGGGGGGCTAGCCGAGCCAGCCCGAGGGGCGCACCCAGGGTGCCGAGCGCACCCGCCCGAACGGCGGCCCCGTCCGGTTCGAACACGTACGCGTCGGGCTCCGCGGTCGGGAGCACCGGCTCGGGATCCTCGACGTCGAGCGTGACCGCAGCGGGCAGCAGGGTCGCGGACCGACGACCCGACCCGCCCAGTCCGCGACTCCACAGCCTCACCTCGACCACGTCACCGCGGTGGCTGACCCACTCGGCGTCGACCCCGCCGGGGAGGTACCGGTAGGGCAGGCCAGGACCGGCCTTGACCGCGACCGCGCGTCGCGAGGTCACCAGGTCGACGACGAACGACCAGGGCGGGGAGACGTCCTCGGGCCGCCAGGAACGCCCGGCCGCGGTCCGCCGCGCCGGGTCGACGAAGACTGCGGTGGTCGGGTCCCTGAGCAGCGACGGGGCCAGATCGACGGCGTCACCGCCGACCACCGTGGCCCGGTCGCCGTAGGGCCGCAGGTTGGCCGTCGCCACGGCCGCCGTCTCGGGGTCGAGCTCGACCGCCGTCACACGCAGGCCGGCGTCGAGCAGCGCGAGCGCATCGGCGCCGATCCCGCAGCCGAGGTCGACGACGTGGGTCACGCCCGCCGTCAGGAATCGCTGTGCGCGCTGGGCGGATACGGCAGGGCGGGTGGCCTGCTCGAGCCCGACCCGGGTGAAGAAGAGATGGTCGGCAGCCGGGCCGAACTTGTCCCGCGCCGTACGCCTGAGTGCGACCTGGGTCAGGGCTGCCGCCGCGACGTCCGGCCCGAACTCGGAGCGGAGCAGATCCCCCGCGGCGAGGGCGCCTACGTCGGGCAGCGCAGCCGCTCGCTCGAGGGCTGCGGTCAGCTCGGGTCCCTCGAGACCGGTCACCGCACGATCTGGCTGACCGGGAGCGAGGAGTTCGCGCCCACGTCCAGTCGACTGGGCGGACGGCCGGCGGAGACCACCTCGGAGCCGAGCACGGCGATCATCGCCCCGTTGTCGGTGCACAGCCCCGGTCGCGGGATGCGCAGCCGGACCCCGGCCGCGGCGCCGCGCTCGGTGAGCAGGGTACGGAGTCGACCGTTGGCCGCCACTCCGCCGCCGATCACCAGGGTGTCGACGTCCTGCGCCACGCAGGCGGCGATGGCCTTGGCGCTGAGCACGTCGCAGACCGCTTCCTGGAAGCTCGCCGCGACGTCGGCCACCACGACCTCGATGCCGTCTCGGCGCTGCCGCTCGACGTGGCGGGCCACGGCGGTCTTCAGCCCGGAGAACGAGAAGTCGTCCCGGTGCCGCTCCTGGTCCCTGGCGCCGGTCAGCCCGCGCGGGAACGCCATGGCGCGCGGGTCACCACCGGCGGCGATGCGGTCGATGTGCGGCCCGCCGGGATAGGGCAGACCGAGCAGCCGCGCGACCTTGTCGTACGCCTCCCCGGCCGCGTCGTCGATCGTCGAGCCCAGCTCGGTGATCGAGGTCGCCACGTGGTCGCAGCGCAGCAGGGAGGTGTGACCGCCGGAGACCAGCAAAGCGACGCACGGCTGAGGCAGATCGCCGTGCTCGAGGCTGTCGACTGCGATGTGACCGGCCAGGTGGTTGACGGCGTAAAGCGGCTTGTCCAGCGTGTACGCCAGAGCCTTGGCGCCGGCGAGCCCCACGACCAGGGCGCCCATCAGTCCCGGCCCGGCCGTCACGGCGATCCCGTCGACCTCGCTCAGGTCGACGTCGGCGGTCGCGCAGGCCCGTTGCAGGGTGGGAACCAGCGCCTCCAGGTGGGCGCGGGAGGCGACCTCGGGCACCACGCCGCCGTAGCGGACGTGCAGCTCGACGCTCGAGGCGACCTCGTTGGCCAGCAGCTCGTGACCAGCAACGATGCCCACCCCGGTCTCGTCGCAGGAGGACTCGATCCCGATGATCAACGGCCCGCCGGATCGGGTGCGGCTCATGCCGACCCGGCGGCGCGCGGTCCCTGCAGGTCCCAGAACTTCAAGATCAACGCGTGTTGCCCCGGACCGTAGTAGTTCTCCCGGGCGGCCAGCTGCTCGAAGCCGAGATCCTGGTAGAGCCTGATCGCCGGGTCGTTGTCGATCCGCACCTCCAAGATCACCGAACGGGCGCCGAGGTGCCGGGTCGCCTCGAGCCCGGCTCGGACCAGCGCCGTACCGATCCCCTGCCGCCGGGCGCTCGGAGCCACGACCAGCCGGTGCAAGTCCGAGCTGCTGCCCATCAGCTGCAAGCTGATCGCTCCGACCACCTGGTGCGTACGCGCGAGCAGCGTCCGCCGGCCGTCGCCGAGGATCTCACCGAGCCAGCTGCGCTCGCTCCACCGCTCACCCGCCGCGAACCCGGTCTCCTCGAGCGCCAGCAGGGCGGGGAGATCCGCTTCCCGCGCGGTGAGGATGCTGACCGCAGGGTTGATCACGGACGCTCCGCCCGGGCCAGCACGGACTTGACCGCGCCGGGGAGCGTCGCGTCGGGTCGGCGGAGGTACAGCGGCTCGGTGCCGGCCGACGGCAGCGCCGCGCCCATCGCGGCGAGCACACCGGCGTCCAGCCTGGTCGGACCGTCGGTAACGGCGTTCAGGTCCGGGTGGACCAGCGTGGCCGGCCCCACCACGGGCAGCTCCGGCAGGTCAGCCGGACGGTCGACCGCCGGACCGTACGTCCGGGCGCCGGTGGCGTCGTAGCGCGCCCAATAGACCTCGCGGCGGCGGGCGTCGGTGGCGACCAGGAACGGCCCGGTCACGATCTGGTGGGCCTGGCGGGCCAACACGTCCAACGTGCAGACGCCCCACAACGAGACGTCGGCGACGGCGGCGAGCATCCGTGCGGTGGCGATGCCCACCCGGAGCCCGGTGAAGGGACCGGGACCAAGGCCCACCACGATGAGGTCCAGGTCGTAGGGCGTCAGGCCGGCCGCGGACAAGACCCGGCGGACCAGCGGCACGAGCTGCTCGGCGTGCTGCATCCGGTCGGTGACCTCGGCGTGACCCACGACCTCGCCGTCGCGAGCCAGCCCGACGCGCACATCGGTGGCGGTGTCGACGCCCAGGGTCCAGTGCCCCGTCCCCGGAGTCGCCGACGTGATCATGACCGCGTTCCCGTCAAGGTGCGCAGGTCGACGTCGTCCCAGCGCGGGCCGAGCCCGGTGATCAGCACGGTGCGGGTATCGTCCTCGACGTCGGCGGAGCGGCGGATGTCGATCTCCAGACGGTGGTCGGCCAGCTCCTCGGCCAGCCCGGATCCCCACTCCACCAGGGTGATCGAATCCGGGGCGGTTGCGTCGAGGTCGAGGTCGTCAATCTCGGCGGCACTGCCCAGCCGGTACGCATCGACGTGGATCAGGGTGGGGCGGCCGGTGCGCGAGCGATGGACCCGAGAGATCACGAAGGTCGGTGAGATGATCACCCCGTCGCTACCGAGACCGGCACCCAGTCCTTGGGCGAGGGTGGTCTTGCCCGCGCCCAGCTCGCCGCTGGCGATGATCAGGTCACCCGCGGCCAGCCGGTCGGCCAGTTCAACCCCGAGACGCTGCATGTCCTGCGCGGTGGGAACCTGAACCAGTACCCCGAGGGGCCGGTTCAAGATCACGCCGTGCGCCTCCTCGCGGATGATCACAAAGCCCCGGTGCCGCCAGAAGGTGATCAGCTCGGGCAGCTCGGAGCGGGCGAAGAGCTCGAGTCGGCGGTAGCCGAGCCGGGCGGCCAGCCGCTCCGCCGCCGTCACCATCGCCGAGGCGATGCCGTGCCGCTGGTAGTCAGGGTGGACTGCGACCCGCAGCAAGGCGGCGACTCCAGGCGTACCGGCGGGTGCGATGAGGATCGACCCCGCCGGCGCACCGGCGACGGTCGCGAAGATCCCCCCGCCCGCAGCCAGGGCCGAGGCAACCGTG
>JBPCRP010000070.1:0-18981 GCA_050996715.1 Propionibacteriaceae bacterium | reverse complement strand
AGGACAGCTCCGAGACGTGCACGAGGCCGTCGACGCCACCGAGGTCCACGAAGGCACCGAAGTTGACGATCGAGGACACGACACCCTTGCGGATCTGGCCCTTCTGGAGCTGGGTGAGGAAGTTCTGGCGGACCTCGGACTGGGTCTGCTCGAGCCACGCCCGGCGGGACAGGACCACGTTGTTGCGGTTCTTGTCCAGCTCGATGATCTTGGCTTCGAGCTCTTGACCGACGTAGGGCTGCAGGTCACGGACCCGGCGCATCTCCACCAACGAGGCGGGCAGGAAGCCGCGCAGCCCGATGTCGATGATGAGACCACCCTTGACGACCTCGATCACCTGACCGGTGACGACACCGTCCTCTTCCTTGATCTTCTCGATCGTGCCCCAGGCGCGCTCGTACTGAGCCCGCTTCTTGGACAGGATCAGCCGGCCTTCCTTGTCCTCCTTCTGCTGGACCAAGGCCTCGATCTCATCGCCAACGCTGACCACGTCGAACGGGTCAACGTCGTGCTTGATGGAGAGTTCTTTGGAGGGGATGACCCCTTCGGTCTTGTAACCGATGTCGAGGAGGACCTCGTCCCGGTCGACCTTGACGACGGTTCCGCTGACGATGTCACCGTCGTTGAAGTACTTGATAGTCGCGTCGATCGCGGCGAGGAACTCCTCGGCTGATGCGAAGTCGTCGATAGCGACCTGGGGTGCTGCCTCGAGAGAGGACGTCATGTAGTAGGGCTCCGATGATGGACGTACGTTGGGAATCGCTGTGACCTGGTTCCGCACACCACGAACAGATCAACGCGAGCACATCACGCAAGCCAAGATCGACCGAACCGTACGAGCGCGACCTGCTCCGTCTGAGGTCGCAAGTCACAACGACCGCCAAGACTACTCCGACACGCCGAGGGGAGCAATCCGCACGGGCATCGGAAAGACTGAGCCCATGACGTCGCTGAAGGCCCAGCGGGACGGCGCCGACCTCACCGAGCTGGCCACGCCGCTCCAGCTGGCCGAGCTCTTGCACACCGCCACCGAGTTCGTGGTCGTGGAACGGGGTACGGGGGCGTTCGCCCAGGCCGCCGTCAGCGGCCGCCACTGGGTCGTGGAGGTGGTCGACCAGCCCGAGCTCAGGCGTGGCGTCCGAGCCGACGCGCCCAACACCGACGCGGCCTACGATCTCCTTCGGTCCTGGTGCACCGGCGATGGTTGGTGGGCCGAGGCCGTCACCTGGCGCCCGTTCGAGATCTGAGCCTCCGGAGCCCGCCGTCGCGGACCGGCCCCGCGGGGTCGAGTGGACCCGGCAGCGGCGACGTCAGTGCGCGGCCTCGTGCCAGGACCGGCCGAAGCCGACCGAGACGTCGAGCGGCACCTGCAGGTCGACCGCACCCGCCATCCGGGTCCGGACCAGCGCTTCGAGCGCCGCACGCTCCCCGGGAGCGACCTCGAAGACCAGCTCGTCGTGGACCTGCAGCAGCATCCGGCTCTGCAGTCCCTCGCGGGCCAGGGCGTTCTCCACGTCGAGCATGGCGACCTTGATGATGTCGGCCGCGGATCCTTGGATCGGGGCGTTCAGCGCCATCCGCTCGGCCATCTCCCGGCGTTGCCGGTTGTCGCTGCTCAGGTCGGGGAGATAGCGCCGGCGGCCGAGCAGAGTCTCGGTGTAGTCGGTCCGGCGGGCGTCGGCGACCACCGAGCGCAGGTAGTCCCGGACGCCGCCGAACCGCTCGAAGTACTCCTCCATCAGTCCTTTGGCCTCGGAGGTGTCGATGCTGAGCTGCTGACTGAGACCGAACGCGCTCAGGCCGTAGGCCAGGCCGTAGTTCATCGCCTTGATCTTGGCTCGCTGACCGAGCTCGACCCGGTCCGGCTCGACGCCGAACACCCGGGCCGCGGTCAGCGTGTGGAAGTCGACGTGGGTGTGGAAGGCCTCGATCAGCGCCGCGTCGTCGCTGACGTGGGCCATGATCCGCATCTCGATCTGGCTGTAGTCCGCGGTGAGCAGGGTCTCGTAACCCGGCCCGACGACGAACGCCTCCCGGATCCGGCGGCCCTCCTCGGTGCGGATCGGGATGTTCTGCAGGTTGGGGTCGGTGCTGGAGAGCCGACCGGTGGCCGCGATGGTCTGCACGTACGTCGTGTGGATGCGACCGTCATCGGCCACCGACTTGAGCAGACCCTCGACGGTCTGCCGGAGCCGGGTGGCGTCGCGGTGGATCAACAGCTGAGCCAGGAACGGGTGCTCGGTCTTGACGTAGAGGCTCTGCAGGGCGTCGGCGTCGGTCGTGTAGCCCGACTTGGTCTTGCGGGTCTTGGGCATCCCGAGCTCGTCGAACAACACGACCTGCAGCTGCTTGGGCGAACCGAGGTTGATCTGCTTGCCGAGGATCTGGTCGCACGCCTGCGCCGCCGCCGACACGGTGGCGCCGAACTCGCGCTCGAGGGCCTCGAGATGACCCACGTCGACGGCGATGCCGGTGCACTCCATCCGGGCCAGGGTGTGCAGCAGCGGCAGCTCGACGTTGCGCAGCAGTGCTGTGCCGCCCCTCTCGTCGACCTCCGCGTCGAGGGCGTCGGCCAGGTCGATCACCGCGCGGGCACGCACCATTGCGGCGTTGATCGCGTTGGCGGCCCCGGAGTCGTCGTCGCCGAAGTCCAGGGCCAGCTGGTCGCTGGGAGCACCGGGCTCCTCGGCCTTGAGCTTGCGCTTGAGATAGCGCATGGTCAAGTCGGCGAGGTCGTAGGTCCGCTGGTCCGGCCGGGTCAGGTAGGCGGCCAGCTGGGTGTCGGAGGTGAGCCCAGCCAGGTCCCATCCACGCGCCCAGAGCGCGAGTAGCGGACCCTTGGCGTCGTGCAGCGCTTTGGCGTGCGCGGGGTCGGTCAGCCAGCCGAGCAGCGCCGTCTCGTCCTCGACGCTGAGATCGGCCGTGTCGACGTAGGCCGCCACCCCGTCGGCCGCCGCGAGGGCCACCGCGACGACGTCGCCGCTGCCCGCTCCCCACCGACCGATCACGTCCACTCCGGTCCGGGTGCCGTGGGCGTGCTCGGCCAGCCAACCGGCGACCTCGCCGGGCTCGAGCCGGCCGCCCTCGACGTCGAACCCGCCCTCGGGAGTGAGGTCCTCGGCCGGCAGGGTCTCGAGCAACCGGTCCCGCAGCACCCGGAACTCCAGCCCGTCGAAGAGCTGGTGGACGAGCTCGCGCGACCAGGCCCGGCGAGCGAGGTCGGTCACCTTGACAGGCAGCTCGACGTCGAGGACCAGCGCGTTGATGATCCGGTTGCGGCGCACGTTGTCGAGGTTGTCGCGGAGCCCGTCACCCGCCTTACCTTTGATGTCGGCAGCGTGGTCGAGCAGGTTCTCCAGGCCGTCGTAGGCCGTCAGCCACTTGGCCGCGGTCTTGGGACCGACACCGGCGATGCCCGGCAGGTTGTCGCTGGTTTCCCCGACCAGGGCGGCCAGCTCGGGATAGCGCCCCGGCGTGACCAGATAGCGCTCCTCGACCGCCTCCGGCGTCATCCGGACGAGGTCGGAGACACCCTTCCGCGGGTAGAGGATGGTCACCCGCTCCGACACCAGCTGGAAGGCATCGCGGTCTCCCGAGCAGATGACCACGTCAAAACCGTCGTGGGCGGCGTGGGTCGCGAGGGTGCCGAGGATATCGTCGGCCTCGAAACCGTCTTTCTCCACGTGCACGATCTGGAGGGCGTCCAGCACCTCCTTGATCAGCGCGACCTGGCCGCCGAACTCGTCGGGCGACTTGGAACGGGTGGCCTTGTAGTCGGCGTAGAGCTCGGAACGAAACGTGGTGCGGGAGACGTCGAACGCCACCCCGACGTGGGTCGGGACCTCGTCGCGGAGCACGTTGATGAGCATGGAGGTGAAACCGAATACGGCGTTGGTGTGCTGCCCGGTCTGCGTGCTGAAGTTCTCCACCGGCAAGGCGAAGAACGCCCGGTAGGCAACGGAGTGACCGTCGATCAGCAGCAGCTTGGGGCGGTCACCGGTCGGTTCGCTGCTCGCCGGAGCCTCGGTCCCCGTCGGGGTGGGCACAGGGGTCGTGGCAGGCACACCGTGACTCTAGCGGCGGCCACCGACAAGGTGGCCGGGGTCGCCGTCGAGCTCGGTGACCCGTTGACCACGTCGACACACCCCGGACTGCGACGTCGGCCGCTGCCTATCCTGGCCCGATGCCCTCGCTCCCACCCTGGTTCGCCGCCATGTCCTCGGCTCTCGATACCAAGATGGGACTGGAGATGCTGGAGGTGTCCTCGGTCCGGGTCGTCGGGCGGATGCCGGTCGAGGGGAACACCCAACCGATGGGCCTGTGGCACGGTGGCGCGTCCTGCGTACTGGCCGAGACCCTGGCCTCGGTCGGCGCGGCCGCGTACGCCCTGCCGGACCGGCTGGCCTTCGGTGTGGACATCAACGCCACTCACCACCGCTCCGCGGCCACCGGCTGGGTCACGGGTACGGCGACCGCTCTCCGCCTGGGCCGGACGGTCGCGACCTACGAGGTCGTCCTGGTCGACGACGCCGGTGACCGCATCTGCACCGCCCGGGTCACCTGCCAGGTCACCCCCAAGCGCGCGACCCCGATCGACATCCTCGGCTCCCCCTGACGGCCTGCCCGAGTGCGAAGGCGGGTCCGGGGCCGCCGCACCGCCGGGTGGGTGCGGGACGTCGACACCGAGGCGTGGATGGGCCTGGCGGGAGCGCGAGCCCGCGAGCGCGGATGGTTGCCGAGGGGGCGACGTCCCCGGGCCGGCACGGCCCACGAAAGACCCGGGTCAGTCCTCGCCGAGATACGCCTTGCGGACGTTCTCGTCCACCAACAGGTTCTTGCCGGTGTCGGAGAGGACGATCTTGCCGACCTCGAGGACGTACCCGTAGTCGGCCAGCGACAGCGCAGCCTGCGCGTTCTGCTCCACCAGCAAGATGGTCACCCCCTCGGACTGCAGCTCGACGATGGTCGACATGATCCGCTGCATCATCAGCGGTGACAGCCCCATCGACGGCTCGTCCAGCATCAGCAGCCGCGGCCGGCTCATCATAGCCCGACCGATGGCCAGCATCTGCTGCTCACCACCGGAGAACGTCCCGGCCGGCTGGGACCGGCGGGCCTTCAGGATGTCGAAGAGCTCGAAGACCCGGTTCAGGTCCGTGGCCACCCCGGAGCGGTCCTTGCGGGCGAACGCGCCGAGCATCAGGTTGTCCTCGACGGTCAGCCGCGGGAAGATCCGTCGTCCCTCGGGGCTGTGGGCCAGGCCCCTGGTGAGCACCTCGTGAGCGGGGACGGCGTCGATCCGCTGGCCCTCGAACCAGATCTCGCCCGCCTGCGGGCGGAGCAGTCCCGAGATCGTCTTGAGCGTGGTGGTCTTGCCGGCGCCGTTGGTGCCGACCAGGGTGACGACCTGGCCCTCCTCGACGGAAAAGCTGATCCCCTTGACTGCCTTGACCCGGCCGTAGGCGACCTGCAGATCCTTGACCTCAAGCATCCTTGCCCTCCCCGGGGTGCTCGGTCGCAGCCAGCTCCGCCTCGGCCTCGGGGCCGGTCCCGATGTAGGCCTCGATCACCCGCGGGTCGGACTGCACCTGCTGCGGGGTGCCCTCGATCAACGTCCGGCCCTGCACCAGGCACAGCACCCGGTCGCACAGGTTGAAGATGAAGCGCATGTCGTGCTCGATCACCACGACCGCCAGCCCCTGCTCCCTGATCTTGAAGATCAACCGTTCGGCCTGCCGGGTCTCCTGCGGATTCATGCCCGCGGTCGGCTCGTCGAGCAGCAACAGCTTCGGGTCGGTCGCCAGTGCGCGGGCGATCTCGAGCCGCCGCTGGTCGCCGTACGGCAGGTTGCGGGCCAAGCTCTCACTCGTGTGCCCCAGGCCGACGAAGTCGAGCAGCTCCTGGGATCGTTCGCGGGTGGCCTTCTCGTCGCGCCGGAACTTCGGCCCGCGGATGATCGAGGTGAACGGGCCGGTGGTGGTCCGGCAGTAGCGGCCCACCATCACGTTCTCCAGGGCCGTCATGTTGCCGAACAATCGGATGTTCTGGAAGGTCCGCGCCATTCCGGCCATCACGACCTTGCGCGGCTTGGGCGGCAGCACGGCACCGCTGAACACCACCCGGCCCGACGTCGGCTGATAGAGCCCGGTCAGACAGTTGAAGAACGTGGTCTTGCCCGCGCCGTTGGGTCCGATCAGCCCGACGATCTCCCCCGCCGAGGCGGAGAAGCTCACACTGTCGACCGCCAGCAGGCCACCGAAGCGCATGGTCACGTTCTCGGCGGCGAGCAACGGGCCGTCGGTCCCAGCCGTCGACGACATCGCCTCGGTCGTGGTCATACCCCACCCTTCACGGTTCCGGTCTCGGCGATCTCCTCGTCGATCCGCTCGGCGAGCAGCTCGTCGTCTTCGTGGAACTCCAGCTGGCGTCGCTGGTTCGGGAACAGACCCTCGGGACGGAAACGCATCATCAAGACCAACAGCACCCCGAAGACGAGCAGCCGGTAGTCGTTGATCTCACGGAGCTTCTCGGGCAGCAGCTTGAGCAAGGTGGCCCCGACCAGGACGCCGAGCACCGTCCCCATGCCACCCAGCACGATCGCCGCCAGTAGGAACGCCGACTCGAGGAAGACGTACTGGTCGGGGGTGACCGACACATCCTGGTGCGCCTTGACCGAACCCGCCACGCCGGCCAGGAACGCGCCGCCGGCGAAAGCGAAGAGCTTGAGCCCGAAAACGTTGACACCCATGGCCTCAGCGGCCTTCTCGTCCTCACGGATGGCGACCCAGCCCCGGCCGATCCGACTGTTGTTGAGCCGGACGAAGACCAGGATGATCAAGCCGATCACCAGCAGCAGCAGGAAGTAGTAGTTGCTGAACCGGCCCAGGGGGATGCCGAACAACGCGTGCTTGGCCCCGAAGTCGAATCCGAAGAGGTTCAGGTTCGGGATGGCGGGGATCCCGTTCGACCCGTTGGTGAGCAGCGGCCCGTCGCTCCCGTCGAGGTTGTTCATGGTGATCCGGAAGATCTCCCCGAACGCCAGGGTGACGATGGCGAGGTAGTCCCCCGAAACGCGCAGGGTGGGCGAGCCGATGATCAGACCGAGGGTGGCCGAGATCGACCCGGAGATCAGCACCACCACGATGAACGGCGGATGCCAGTTCACCGTGGAGAACGCCGACTCCGACAAGATCGCGGCCGTGAACGCGCCGGCTCCCAGAAAGGCGATGTAGCCGAGGTCGAGCAGACCGGCGAGCCCCACCACGATGTTTAGGCCCATGGCCGTCGCCGCGAAGATCAGGACCTGGGTGGCGATCGACATGTTGGCGTCGGAACCGTTCTGGGTGAACGGGAAGGCGAACGCCACCACGAAGGCCGACAGCACCAGCACCGGACGATGCCGGGCCGAGACCAGTGACAAGAACCCGAAGACGCCGGCCCGCAGCAGAGCGACCACGACCGCGGCGACGAAGACGATGAAGGACAGCACCACACCCGAGTCGTCGTTGTTCAAAGCGAATGCACCGGCGAACAGCGCCAACGCCATCAGCGCCGCGATGATCACGATCTCACCCCAGGCCGGGAGCTTGAGCCGCTCCAGCGACACCGTCGACTCCACCGGCAACAGCTGCGTGCCCACGACGGCAATCAGGGCGCCGAGCAGGGCCACCCAGCCGCCGATCGCCACGTTGACCGTGCCACCGAGTTCGACCGAGATCGCGATGTCGATGATCAGCACGAAGGCAAGGGCGCCGATGGCGAGCGGCTTGGCTCCCTTGAACCACCCCACCTGCAGCCGTTTGGTGGGCAGGACGAACCGTCGGCCCGCGATCAGACCGACCAGCAGCACGCCGAGCGCCAGCAGCAGGAACTGCACCGGCGAGGGGCTCCCGTAGTAGGTCATGTTGTCCAGCGCCGCACCGCCGTAGGACCACGCCAGGAACGGCGCGACGATCAGCACCACGCCACCGACGAGCGCGAGGATCCGGGCCTGCGGCTCCACCCGGGTCTGCAGAGCGGGGTCGACCAGGGCGCGCTTCATGCCCGGTCCACCACTCGCGCGCCGAGCAAGCCCTCGGGTCGGAAGACCAGCACCAGGATCAACAGCACGAAAGCCCAGACGTCTTTCCAGGCCGAGCCACCGAACTGGCCCGGGATGAAGGTGGCCATCGCCTCGACGACGCCGAGCACCAAACCACCGACGACGGCGCCGTTGATGTTGCCGATGCCGCCCAGCACGGCCGCGGTGAACGCCTTCAGACCAGCGAGAAAGCCCATCTTGAAGTCGATGTTGGTGTAGCGGAGTCCGTGGGCCATGCCGGCCACCGCCGCCAGCGCCGCACCGAGAGCGAAGGCGACCATGATGATCTTGTCGACGTTGATACCCATCAGCCGCGCGGTGTCAGGATCCTGCGCGGTGGCCTGCATGGCGCGACCCAGCCGCGACTTGTTGACGAAGAAGTACATGAAGATCGTGCAGATCCCCAGGGCGATCAAGGTGAACAGCGCCGCCCGCTGGACGGTGACCCCGCCCAGCACGACGGGCGAGCCGGTGACTCCGTCCAGCTGTGGGAAGGGGATGGCGCGCTTGGAGTCGGGGAAGGTCGGGATCCGGCCGAAGAAGAGCCGGATGGCCTCTTGCAACGCGACCGAGATGCCGATCGCGGTGATCAGCGGCGCCAACCGGGGCGCGTTGCGCAGCGGCCGGTAGGCGAACCGCTCGGTGAGCAGCGCCACCCCGATGGCCACCGCCATGCCGAAGATCAACATGACCGGGAGCATCCACCAGGCGGTGGGTCGGCCGGGAGTGATCAGGTAGGTGGCCAGTGCCCCGAAGGCGCCCATCATGAAGATCTCACCGTGGGCGAAGTTGATTAGCTGGACGATGCCGTAGACCACGGTGTAGCCGACCGCGATCAACGCGTAGAGAGCGCCGAGCGACAGCCCGTTGACGAGCTGTTGGAAGACCTCGGTCATCCAACCTCCTCCGAGAGGACCGCTCGCGGCGGTCGGGGTGGGCGGTGTGGGGCGGGGGGCTGGCCGTACGAGGGTGGTGCGGTTCCTGCGGTGGACACGCCAGTGGGGGCAGACCCAGGGGTCCGCCCCCACGGCGATTCACCTCAGTCGTCGGTGCGGGCTGCTGCCCTACCGATCACTGGAACTCCTTGGTCTCCTCGGCGGCCCACTTGCCGTTGGTGACCTTGTAGACCGTCAGCACGCGTGTGGTGGTGTCGCCGTACTGGTCGAAGGCCACCTTGCCGGTCGCTCCGTCGAAGCTCACCTTGCCGAGAGCGTCGATGGTCGGGGTCAGTGCCGAGGCGACGTCGGTGGCGCTGGCCAGCGAGGTCTTGGCGGCGTTGATGATCGCGTTCGCCGCGTCGAAGGCCTGCGCTCCGTAGGCGCCGTAGGGGTCGGGGTAGTTGCCCGCGGTGTAGGCGTCGACGAAGGCCTTGGCCGAATCGAGCTTGTCGGTCGGGGCGCCGACCGAGGTGGCCAGGTCGCCGTCGGACTTCTTCCCGGCGAGCTCAATGTAGGCCGGGTCGAAGATGCCGTCGCCACCCATCAGAGGAACGTTGAGACCCGCTGCTTTCATCTGCTGGGCGAGCGGCCCGGCCTGCGGATACTCACCGCCGTAGTACACGGCCTTGGGGTTCGTCGCCTTGACCTTGGAGATGACCGCCGAGAAGTCCTTGTCGTCGGGATTGATCGTCTGCTCGCTGACCAACGTCCCACCGAGCTTCTTGAACTCGGTGCTGAAGTTCTGCACCAGACCTTGGCCGTAGGCCTTCTTGTCGTTGATCGTCGCGACCTGGGTGATCTTGGCGTTCTGGTACAGGTACTGCGCGGCGAACGGCCCCTGCACCGCGTCGGTGGTGCAGACGCGGAAGTAGTTCGGGTACGACCGCTTCGGCGCGGTCAGGTAGTTCGCACCCTGGGTCAGCGAGGGATTCGTGTTGGCGGGGCTGACCATGGCGATGTTGGCCCCGGCAAGGACCGGCTGCACCGTTTGGGCGACCGAGGAGTTCAGGGTGCCGACCACGCCGATCACGGATTTGTTGCCGGCGAGCTTGGTGGCGGCGTTGCGGCCGACGTCAGGGGTGGCCTGGTCGTCCTCGGCTTCCACCTCGAACTTCCACCCGGGAACGGTGTTGTTGTCGTTGGCCTGCTTGACGGCGAGCTCGACCGAGTGCTGGATGCCCAGCCCTAGAGCCGAGAGGTCACCGGTGAGCGGGGAAATCACGCCGATCGTGGCGGACTTGGTGCCGGTGCTGGAACTGCCGGTCCCGGTGTCGGCGGACCGCGTCCCGCAAGCCGACATGGTCAGGGTGGCTGCCAGCAGGGTGGCCCCTGCGATCACGAGCCTGGTCTTGCGCACATTTCCTCCTGTGGGATGACACGATCCCGCCGTCCGCGGCGGTCGTGCTGGCGTGGCTGAGCACGCGAGCAAGTGCACCCTACGACGCGCTCCGCGAAGATTGCACTTCGCGAGGGTCGTGTTGTCGGTTCGTTACGCGGACGTCAAGTCCGAGGCGATCCTGCGGGCGTTGTCAACGCTCCGACCAGATCGAGCGCAAGAATGTGTCGACACGTCCGACGGTGCCGATCAGCGCTTGGGTGTGGCGCCGTGGGCGATCACGCCCTCGGCGACCTCGCGCATCGACTTGCGCAGGTCCATCGCCGTCTTCTGGATCCACCGGAATGCCTCTGGCTCGGTGAGACCCAGCCCCACCTGCAGCAGCCCCTTGGCCTGGTCGACGGCCTTGCGCGAGGCCAGCCGCTCCTGCAGGTCGGCGACCTCGGCCTCCACGGCCGCGATCTCGGCGAACCGCGCCATCGCGATCTCGATCGCCGGCACCAGATCGGCCTTGCCGAACGGTTTCACGACGTAGGCCATCGCGCCCGCCTGACGGGCCCGGTCGACCAGCTCGCGCTGGCTGAAGGCGGTCAGCATGACGACCGGGGCGATCCTGGCCTGGGCAATGCGCTCGGCCGCGGAGATGCCGTCCAGCTTGGGCATCTTGACGTCCATCATCACCAGGTCCGGCTTGAGATCGGTAGCGAGCTGGACGGCGGTCTCGCCGTCACCGGCCTGCCCCACCACCTCGTAGCCCTCCTCGGTGAGCATCTCCACCAGGTCGAGCCGGATGAGCACCTCATCCTCGGCCACGACCACGCGCGGGCCGGTGCCGGCCGGCGGGTCGCTCGGCGCGGGCTTGGACCTCGGAGCCGCGCTGCTGGGCTCGGTCACCGCGCCGGACGCCGTCGGCTCAACCTGGGGCGCACCGGCGGGTGCGGGGGCCTTGCGGGCCGTCGCGCGCGGCCTGGCGATCGTGGCGGGGGCGTCGTCCGGAGCGTCGGTGCTGGGGGTGCTGTCGGTCACCGGATCACTGTATCCAGCCGTCGCGCGTGGTCTCGCCGCAGTCCAGTCAGCCAGCTGTGGCACAATCGTGCGCGCTCGTACGCCGGAGGTCGGGTTGGCCCTGCACCCGCCGGCGTCGGCCGAGGTGGCGGAATGGCATACGCGGACGGCTCAAACCCGTCTGTCCTCACGGACATGGGGGTTCGACTCCCCTCCTCGGCACCCGTTGATGTCTTCCGCGGCTTATCGAGCACGCAGAAAAACCAGATTTACCTGGTTGTCCTGCACCTCACACGGCAGATCTGCCGAGCACAGCGTAGGACAACCAGGTAAACCTGGTTTCCGCACGTCGCGAGGCGGGTCAGATCGGCTTACCGACCTGGCGCACCCGGATCATGTTGGTCTTGCCTGCCACTCCGGGCGGAGAACCGGCCACGATGACCACCCGGTCGTCGGTGCTGATCAGTTTGGCGTCGGTCAAGATCTTGTCGACCTGGCGGATCATCTCGTCGGTGTGCTGGACGACCGGGCACAGGAACGTCTCGACCCCCCACGAGAGCGTCAGCGTCTGCGCGGTCGACTCGTTGGGGGTAAACGCCAGGACCGGGATCGGCGAGCGCAGCCGCGCCAGTCGGCGCGCCGCGTCGCCGGAGTTGGTGAACGCCACCAGGTATTTGGCGTTGACCCCGTCGGCGACCTCGGCGGCTGCCTTGGCCAACAACCCGGCGGTGGTGTGCGGGTCCCACTCGATGTCCTGCATCTGCTCCAGGCCGTGGGACTCGGCGTAGTCGACGATCCGGGCCATGGTCTGCACGGTGACCACGGGGTAGTCGCCGACGCTCGTCTCGCCGGACAGCATCACCGCGTCGGCACCGTCGAGGACCGCGTTCGCCACGTCGGAGGCTTCCGCCCGGGTGGGTCGCGGGGCCGAGATCATCGACTCCAGCATCTGGGTGGCGACGATCACCGGCTTGGCCCAGCGGCGAGCGGCCGTGACGATCCGCTTCTGGACCAAGGGGACCTCCTCGAGCGGGAGCTCGACACCGAGGTCGCCGCGAGCCACCATGAACGCGTCGAACGCGTCGATGATCTCGTCGAGGTTCTCGACGGCTTGGGGCTTCTCGATCTTGGCGATGATCGGGACGCGGCGTCCCTCTTCGGCCATCACCGTGCGCACCAGGTCGGCGTCGGCCGCCGACCGCACGAAGGACAACGCCACCATGTCGACGCCCTCGCGGAGCGCCCACCGCAGGTCGTCGGTGTCCTTCTCGCTCATCGCCGGCACACTCACCGCCACGCCCGGCAGGTTGATGCCCTTGTTGTTGCTGACCGGGCCGCCGACGACGACCCTGGTGATCACGTCGGTCGCGGTGACCTCGGTCGCCTCGAGCTGGATCCGCCCGTCGTCGATCAGGATGGCGTCGCCCGGAGACACGTCACCGGGCAGTCCCTTGAAGGTCGTCGAGCAGCGGTTCTCGTCGCCGGAGATGTCGTCGACGGTGATCGCGAACGTGGCGCCCTCGACGAGCTGCTCCTTGCCGTTCGCGAAGCGGCCCAACCTGATCTTGGGACCCTGCAGGTCGGCGAGGACACCGACCGGTCGGCCGGCCGCGGCAGCGGCCTTGCGGACGTTCTCGAGGTTGGCCTTGTGATCGCTGTAGTCACCGTGGCTCATGTTGAGTCGGGCGACATCCATGCCTGCGGCCACCAGCTCGGTCAGCCGCTCCAGCGATGAACTGGCCGGACCGAGGGTGCAGACGATTTTTGCTCTACGCACGGCATCGACACTACAGACCGTCGACCTCGCGGTTGCTACCAGACCGTTGAGTGGTCCGCTGGTCTGCTCCAGACCCGTGCTCAGGATGCGCGGGCGATCTCCAGGGCGTGCCGCAGGTCGTCGGGGTAGGTCGAGGTGAAGCCGACCAGATCACCGGTCCGCGGGTGCACGAACCCCAGTCGCACGGCGTGCAGCCACTGCCGAACCAGGCCCAACCGGGTCGCCAGGGTCGGGTTCGCACCGTAGGTCGGGTCCCCCACGCAGGGGTGCCGGATCGCCGCCATGTGCACCCGGATCTGGTGGGTGCGGCCGGTCTCGAGGTGGATCTCCAGCAGGGTCATGCCCACGAGGGCCTCGAGGGTGTCGTAGTGGGTGACGCTCGCCCGTCCGTCGGCCATCACGGCCATCTTGTAGTCGGCGCCGGGATGGCGGCCGATCGGGGCGTCGATCGTGCCCGTGAACGGGTCGGGATGCCCCTGGACGAGGGTGTGGTAGGTCTTGTCGACCGACCGGGACCGGAACGCCTGCTTTAGGACCGTGTACGCGAACTCGCTCTTGGCGACCACCATCAGCCCCGAGGTGCCGACGTCGAGCCGCTGCACGATCCCCTTGCGCTCCGGCGCCCCCGAGGTCGAGATCCGGAAGCCGGCGCCGGCGAGGTGTTCGACCACCGACGGACCCTCCCAGCCCAGGCTCGGATGAGCAGCGACGCCAACCGGCTTGTCGACGACCACGATGTCGTCGTCGTCGTAGACGATTCCGATCCCCGCCACCGTCGCCGGCCGCACCTGGATCCCGACGACGGCGGGCAGCTCGACCTCGAGCACCGATCCGCTGGTCAGCCGGTCCGACTTGCCGGCCGACCGTCCGTCGACCCTGATTCTCCCGTCGGCGACCAGGTCGGCGATCCGGCTGCGGGACAAGCCGAGCATCCGGGCCACGCCCGCATCCACCCGTTCACCCTCCATGCCCTCGGGCACGAAGAGGGTGCGCTGCTCGCTCACTCGCCGTCGTCGGCGGTGTCGCGGGTGCCCGGGGTCGGTCGGGCGTGATCGCGGACGCGCTTCTCGGGGCGGGGAAACTGAACACCCGAGATCGACACGTTCTTGACGATCGCCAGCACGACGATCAGAACCGCGGCCGAGGTGATGCACGTGTCGGCCACGTTGAAGATGGGCCAGTGCGGCAGTTGCAGGAAGTCCACGACGTGGCCTCGCAAGAAGCCTGGCGGCCGGATGATCCGGTCCACCAGGTTGCCGGCAACTCCCGCCACCAGCAGCCCCAGCGCCACCCCCCAGCCGCGGTGCCCGAGACGCGGAACGAGCCGGACGAGCACGAAGATCAGCACCAGGAAGGCGAGCACTGCGAACACCGGGGTGACGCGCTCCCCCAGGCTGAACGCCGCGCCCGGGTTGCGGATGAGTCGGAGCTGAAGGAGGTCACCGACCAGCGGCACGGGTTGGCCAGGCCGGAGGAAACCCACGACAAGCACCTTGGTCACCACATCGAGGACGAAACCCAGCAGCGCTACCCCAGCGAAGAGGATCCGACCCCGGCCCCGCGTGGACCGGGGGTCGGTGGTGGTGCTGGACGGTGCTATCGACGTTCCTCGCGCTGCTTGCATGACACGCACAGTGTGGCACGGGGGAACGCCTGCAACCGACCCTTGCCGATCGACTCCTCGCAGTTGTCGCACCGGCCGTAGGTGCCGACGGCGATGTGCCGCAGCGCGAGCACGGACTGGTCGAGCATGATCTTGGCGTTGTTGGCCAGCGACATCTCGTGGTCGCGCTCGAAGTTGGTAGACCCGACGTCGGCGGGGTCACGGCCGGCGCCGTCGTTGCCGTCCCGCAGTAGCCCGACCAGTTCTTGGGCCGAGGTCTCGAGCTGGTCCTGGAGCCGTTGGATGTCCGCCACGAGATCCAGGCGCACCTCTTCGAGCTCGGCTTCGGTCCAGGGCGCCTCGCCCAGGCGTACCGTCAGGGATTCGGCACTCACGGGGGTGATGCTCCCCGCGACGTGGGTCGCACTCGTCGTCTTTTCCACGTCAACCTCGCTTGGTGTGGTCACCGGCGTGCTCGCCGGTACGTCGTGATCGATCGGCGATGTCGTCGCCGCGGTCGCGGTGGTCTCCGCTGGGCCCCGCGCTACCGAGCGCCGATCCTCGCACCGATGCGGACGTTCCGGGGGACTTTCGTCGTGATCGGGTCGCTGCGGCGACTGTGGTCGTCACGTGCGTCCGAGCTGGAGCCGTGGTGGTTCCGGGCGTGGTCACGACCGTCGACGGTGCGACGACGAGCGGCGCGTGGGGCAGCATCCCAGCCGACGTCGGACCCCTCGTCGTCGAACCAGACGTGCTCGTCCTCGTCGCCATCGGGTTCCCCTATCGCCACGGTCCCCGTCCTGGAGCACCCCGTGGCAGTGAGAGTAGGGCGAGGAACCCGCGCAATCAATGGTCTGGCGTCGCCGGCGGTCGGACCAGCACGGGGTCTGACGGCGCGGGCGACGAACACGGCACCGCGGAACGACGACGGGGTCCCGGCGTGATGCCGCGTCCCCGGTGGATCGAACGCCGACCGGCGTCGGACGTCGGAGCTAGCGCTGGTCGCCCAGAAGGGCGTCAAGCCGCGGGGTGGCCGAACCGCCGCCCGCAGACCCGTTGCTGTCCCCGTCGGACGAGGCGCTCGAGCCCTCGTGAGATGTGGCTGCGACGGCAGCGGGAGCGTCGGCCGGCTCCGCGTCGAGCCCGCGGACGGTCTCGATCTGCGACTGCAGGTGAGCCGTCAGGTTGTCGCGGTAGGCGTGCTCGAAGCGGCGCAGCTCCTCGACCGAGGCGGTGAGCTGGCCCCTCTGGGTCTCGAGCGCCCCGAACATCTCGGCCCGCTTCGCGGCGGTCTCGGCATTGAGCTGGTCGGCCTGCCGCTGAGCGTCGTTCGTGGTGCGGTCGGCGTTGACCCGAGCTTCGGACTCGACCCGCTCGGCCCGGGCGCGGGCGTCGGCGGTCACCTGGTGAGCGCTGCGGTTGGCGTCTTCGAGGATCTGGTCGGCCTCGGCCTCAGACTCGGCCATCAGCCGCTCGGCCTGGTCGGTGGCCAACTCCACCAACCGGACGACGGCTGCGCTCGCCTCTTTGCTGGTCGTCACGACGATCGGGGCCTTCGACGCGGAGCTGTCGTCGCGCGACTGGCCGGCAGCCGACGCCGTTGTCGCAGCGGGAGCCGATGCCGTCTCCGACGGCTGCTGTCCCTCGGTGGGGGTGGACCGCTTGAGCGAGTCCGTCTGTCGCTTGAGGTTGCTGTTCTCCTCCTGCAACTGGGCAAACGCCTCTTCGACCTGGTCGACGAATTCGTCGACGTCCAGCACCTCATAGCCGGACCGCTTAGCCATCCGGAACTTGATGTTGCGGACATCCTCTAGCGACAACGACATGCTTCACCTCGGTTGGTTTCTACGAACGACGTCCCGGCGGGTTCCCGTGCGGGCACTCATCTGCCCTACCGTATCCAAAGTTGTCCCGTGATCCCATCTGACGGGTCTGGCGAACGGGGACGCGATCTTGCCCGGTTCAGCCGAACACGGCCAGGTTGATCGACCTGAGGATGCTGACCAGGATGAAGAGCGCCAGGAAAGCCAGGTCGAGCATCACGTTGCCGATCCGGACCGGCTTGAGCACCTTTCGGAGCAGCCGCAACGGCGGGTCGGTCACCGAGTAGACGAACTCGGCGACCACCAGCAGCGGCCCGTGCGGCTCCCACTCCCGGACGAGGACGGGAACCCAGGAGAAGATCATCCGGGCGAACAGGACGAGCAAAAAGGCCAACAGGGCCCAGTTGATGACGATTCCGATGGCCTGCATGGTCGGTTCTTGCGACCTCTCTCACTCCGGGTTAGGTCCCGGGCGGACCTCAGCTCTGGTGATAAGTCAACTTTGGTTGAAGAATCCGCCCGCGATGCGTTCCTTGTCCTCCGCCGCCACGGTCACGTTCTGCGGGGAGAGCAGGAACACCTTGCTCGTTATGCGTTCGATGGTGCCACGAAGACCAAAGATCAGCCCAGCCGCGAAGTCGACAAGCCGCTTCGCGTCCACGTCTTCCATCTCGGTGAGGTTCATGATGACGGGCACACCGTCGCGGAAGTGCTCGCCGATGGTGCGGGCCTCGTTGTAGGTCCGGGGGTGCACGGTGATGATCCGAGACATGTCCGCTTTCTGGGGCGCCGACGCGGCGTGGTGGGTGACGACCGGGGCCGGTGCCGACGCCACCGGCCGGCGGTTCTCGAGGGTGGTCACGCTGGCGGCACTGGAGGCCGTGCCCTGCGGGTCCGTGCTGCGGGGGTCCGTGCTGCGGGGGTCCGTGCTGCGCTGGTCACGCGAGCGCTGCTGGGCTTCCTCCCGCAGGAGATCCTCGCGGGCGACGCCCTCGGTCAGCTCGTTGTCGCCCTCGTCGTACTCCGCGTAACGGTCGTCGGCGACCAGTCCGAGCCACGCCGCAGCGCGCTTCAATTTCTCCGCCATCGTCGCAGCCTCTCAGCACTCGTCGGCCGGGATCCCGGTCGTGTTCGTTCGGGGTCGACCCTACCGGTTTCCCCCGGGGAAACCCTTCAGCCCAAAGCCCGACACGCACGTACGACGGGACCGCCCGGCGGGGATCGGGCCCCGGTCGGGCGTCTCGTCGGCCGACCGCGTCCCCGTGCGGCGTCAGGTGGATTACTTGAGAAAGTCCGGGATGTCGAGATCGTCGTCGTCGACCGGCGCCGGTCGGTTGGCGGGCGGCCAGCCCGACGGGTGGCCGGAGGGGCTGGCGGACGGGTTGCGGGTCGGTCCGGCCGGAGTCGGGGCGCTCGGGCTGGCGTTCTCGTTGGGCCGTGACCCGGTTCCCGACGCTCCCGAGCCGGCCGCCGCGGGCGGGGGGCTGCTGACCGGCGACGTGCCGCTCCCGGACCCACCCTGGTTGGCCGGGCCGAACGGCGAGCTCGGTCGCGGAGCCGTCCGGAGCTCGGCCCGGCTGATGCCCTGCTGGCGACGAGGCGGCTCCCCGCCGTCGAAGCCGGCGGCGATCACGGTGACCCGCACCTCGTCACCGAGGGCGTCGTCGATCACGGTGCCGAAGATGATGTTCGCGTCCTCGTGGGCCGCGGACTGAATCAGGTCAGCGGCGGCGGAGACCTCGAACAGGCCGAGGTCGGAGCCACCGGCGATCGACAGCAGCACCCCGCGGGCCCCGTCGATGCTCGCCTCGAGCAGCGGCGAGCTGACCGCCTGTTCGGCGGCTGCCCGAGCCCGGTCCTCACCCCGTGCCGAACCGATGCCCATCAGAGCCGAACCGGCGTTCGACATCACCGACTTGACGTCGGCGAAGTCGAGGTTGATCAGGCCGGGGGTGGTGATCAGGTCGGTGATTCCCGAGACACCCTGGAGCAGCACCTGGTCGGCCTGTCGGAAGGCGTCCAGGATCGCGACCTGGTGGTCGGTCATCTGCAGCAGCTTGTCGTTCGGGATGACGATCAGCGTGTCGACCTCTTCGCGCAGGGTCGTGATGCCCTGGTCGGCCTGGGTGGAGCGACGCTTGCCCTCGAACCCGAACGGCCGGGTGACCACACCGATGGTCAGCGCCCCCAGGGCCCGCGCGATCCGCGCCACGACGGGCGCGCCACCGGTACCGGTGCCACCACCCTCGCCTGCGGTCACGAAGACCATGTCGGCACCCTTGAGGATCTCTTCGATCTCTTCGGCGTGGTCCTCGGCGGCTTGCCGGCCCTTGTCGGGGTCGGGGGCGGGGCCGAGAACGCGAGTGAGGTGGCGGGCGAGGTTCAACTTCACGTCGGCGTCCCTCATCCGCAAAGACTT
>JBPCRP010000037.1:0-5923 GCA_050996715.1 Propionibacteriaceae bacterium | reverse complement strand
GTCGTAAGACCGGGCGGGCCGGTCGTTGTCGTAAGACCGGGCCGGGCGGTCGTTGTCGTAAGACCGGGCCGGGCGGTCACGGTCAAAGGACCGGGCCGGGCGGTCGTTGTCGAAGGAACGGGCCGGGCGGTCACGGTCAAAGGACCGGGCCGGGCGGTCGTTGTCGTAGGAACGGGCCGGGCGGTCGTTGTCGTAGGAACGGGCCGGACGGTCACGGTCGAAGGACCGGGCCGGGCGGCTCTCGGTGGAGCGGGCAGTGTCGTCAGTACGAGCCGGGCGGTCGTCGCGCGGGGCGCGAACCTGGGTCTCGTCGCGGTCGTTGCGCACGGAACGCGGGTCCTCTCGTCGATCGTTGTCGCGGCGCTCCGGACGGGGCCGCGACTCGTAACCGCGGTCGTTCCCGCGTTCGTTTCGGGTGTAGTTCTGGCTTGGGTCGGCCATGGTTCGGTCGTTGCTGCGGGTGCCGCCGCCACGTCGGGGGGCGACCCCGCGCTCGCTGCGCTCGGCGGACGTCCACCGCTTCTTGGGGGTGCCGTCGGCCTTGTGGCTCTTGGGACCCCGGCTCTTGGGGGCGGACTTCTTAGCGGAGGACGTGGTCGTACGGGCGCGCGAAGGCGTGCCGGGCTGCCGGACTGGCATGGGTGAAGCTCACTTCTCTCGGTCGTCGTAGCGGTCAAGTGGAAACGTCTGTCCACATAACGGCTCAGCCAGCATCTGCGCTGCGAACTCTGCGAGAGACGATCCCCGGAGTGCTAGGCACTCGACGGCCCAGTCACCGGTGCGACTGGAATCTCGACTACCTTACCGTCCCGCGGTTGCGCACCCTAATCGCCGGCCCGACACGGTTTCCTGTCGCTGTGCACGGCAGATCTCCCGTGCACAGTGCGGAACAACCAAGTTAACTTGGTTGTTCGGCAGAGGGTTCGGCGACGGAACGGTCCACGAGCTGATCGAGTAGGGCGTTCACGGTGTGCGGGTGCTCGATCATGCTCATGTGGCCGGTGTGATCCAAGACGTTGCCGTCGGCGGTGGGCATCAGCTCGATCAGCTTCTCGGTATGGCGGACCGGGGTGATCATGTCGTCGCGGCCGCCGATCACCTCGACGGGCACCCCGGTGAGGGCGCCGAACCCCTCCTTCTCGTCGAGCTCGGCGAAGGCGGGGTAGAAGTCCGAGACCACCTGCAGCGGGGTCTGGCCGAGCATCTCTGACATGAACTCGACCGAGGTGACGGGCACCTCGGAGCCGAAGGACATCCGCTGGGTCACGACGTACCCGAGGTCCGACCCGGCCTTGCGACTGCGCTCGACCAGCTCGGGGACCCGGTTGAGGGTGGTCATCAGCGGCTGGGCGATCCGGCCGAACACGCGGCCCGGCAGCCCCTTGATCGGGGAGTAGTCGACCATCTCACCACCTGCGGTCGAGATCAGTGCGACGCCGACGACCCGCTCGCCGAACAGCTCGGGGTGGGTCCGGGCCAGCCGCATGATCGTCATACCGCCCATCGAGTGCCCGACCAGCACGACCCGGCCGGCCCCGACGACCTCGTCCAGCACCTGCACCAGGTCTGCAGCCAGGTCGGCGAGCCGGCAGTGCTCGGGCGCCGAACGGCCGGAACGACCGTGGCTGCGCTGGTCGTAGAGGACGATCTTGGCCCGGCCGCGGAAGTGCAGCCGTTGGAAGTGCCAGCAGTCGAGGCTGAGGGCGTAGCCGTGGACGAAAACGATCGTCAGATCATCCGGCAGCGGCGACCCGGCCTCGGCCCAGGGGGCGACCTCGTCGACCTCGGTGTGCAGCACGACCCCGTCGACCGTGGTGACGTCGGGACCCTCGGAGCGCACCGAGAAGAACGCCGCCTCGGGCTCCTGGGTGTCGGCGAGCTCGTGGGTGACCAGCCGGTTCGCGACGATCCTCTTCTCGAGCTCCAGACCCATCGCGACCCCGCCCGCCGCCAGCGCGGCAACACCGGCGATCAGACCGAGTCCGGCCCCCAACCCACCCGGGCCCCTACCTCGGCCGGCCATCGCTACCCTCCTCGAGCTCATCGACCGCGCCACGGTACACACGGGGAACCCGAGACCCCACGCGCGTGACGATCTCGTACCCGATGGTGCCGCAGGCCTCGGCCCAGTCGGCCGCGGTCGGCTCCCCCGCCGTCCCCGGTCCGAACAGCACGACCTCGTCACCGGCCCGCGCGGCGGCCGCTGGCCCGAGCTCGACCACGAACTGGTCCATGCAGATCCGGCCCCGTACCGGCGCCCGCCCAGTGCCGAACTTGACCTCGGCGACGTTGCCAGCGTGCCGGGGTACGCCGTCGGCGTAGCCGAGCGGGACCAGCCCGAGGGTCGTGGGTTCACTCGCGTGCCAGCTGTGGCCGTAGGAGACACCGTCGCCGGCCCGCACGGTCTTGGTGAGCACGAGCTGGGCCCGCAGGGTCATCACCGGGGCGAGGGTGACGCCGACGCTCGCGGCGATCCCGGGTCCCGGGTCGATGCCGTACGCGGCGATCCCGACCCGCACCAGGTCGCGCCGCGCCGCGGGCAGGATCAAAGCGGCGGCCGAGTTGGCCAGGTGCAGCAGCGTCGGGCGGAGTCCGGCCCGGCGCGCGACCTCGACGGCGGCGTCGAACCCGACGGTCTGGACAGCCACCGAGGGATGGTCGGGCTCGTCGGCAGCGGCGAAGTGCGTCCACACGCCGACCACCTGGACCGCCCCGGTCTGCTCGGCCTCGGCCGCTGCGGCGCACAGCTCGGGCCAGAGCTCGGGCCGCGCGCCGTTGCGGGAGAGCCCGGTGTCGATCTTGAGATGGATCCGGGCCGACTTCTCGGTCACCCCGGCGGCGGCGACCGTACGGCTCAGCTGTTCGGTGGTGCTCACCGACAGGTCGACGTCGGCCGCGACGGCCGGGGCGAGGTCTTCGTCGACACCGTAGAGCCAGGCAAGCAGCGACCCGCGGTCGCCGGCGGCACGGAGGGTGAGCGCCTCGGTCGGTGTCGCCACCCCGAGCCACGGGGCGCCGTAGCTACGGGCGGCACGCGCACAGGCGAGCATCCCGTGGCCGTATCCGTCGGCTTTGACCACCACCATCAGCGCGCTGTCCCCGATGTGCGCGTCGAGGGCGGCCAGGTTGGCTCGGAAGGCGTCCAGGTCGATCACGACGCTGGCGGTCGCGGGGTCGATCGCGCTCAGGGCGTCCACGCCCCCGGCGTCCATTCCCCCAGGGTCTCGGCACAGTACCGGGCCAGCACGTGAGGCGGCAGCGGACCGGGGTGTGCGGCGGCGGTGATCGCCTGCAGGGAAGCGCCGAGGATCGCGGCGACCTCTGCGGGGACTCCGGCGGCGAGCACCGCCGCGCACAGTCCACCGAGCGTGTCGCCCGAGCCCGCCTGCCCGGTCCACGCCGGCCCGGCGACAGCGACCTCAACAGTCTCGGTACCCGGCCGGGCGACGAGCTGGGTAGCCCCCTTGAGCAGCACGGTGGCCCCGGTGGCCGCGACCCCGGCCCGGACGGCGCGGAGCGGATCGGCCTCGACGTCGGCCCGGTCCCAGCCGAGCAGCCGGGCCAGCTCGCCGGCGTGTGGAGTGAGCAGCCAGGACGCAGGCATGCGGTCGGGTCGATAGCTGAGCCCGTCGGCGTCGAGCACCCCGGGAAGGCCTGACCCCACCGCGTCGCCGACCGTGGCGGCGCGCTCGGACCCGTCGCCCCAGCCCGAGCCGAGCAGGTGGGCCTGGACCCGGCCGGCGGCGAAGACGACGTTCGGCAGATCGGTGCCGATCATCGTGCGGGCCGACTCGGGCCCCAGGAACCGGACCATCCCCGCCCCCCCGTGCACTGCCCCGAAGGTGGCCATGATGCCGGCACCCGGGTACTGCTCGGAGCCGCAGTCGATACCGACCACACCCTTGCTGTACTTGTCGCTGCTCGTCGCGGGGTACGGCCAGGCGGCCCGCACCCGATCCTGGTCCCAGGCGTCCAGGGCCGGGGTCTCCGTGCTCGGGTCCAGTCCGATGTCGACCAGCTCGAGTCGACCGCTCCGGCCCCGGGCGGGCTCGAGGATGTGGCAGATTTTTGCGAGCCCGAAGGTGACGGTGACGTCGGCGGTCACCGCGGACTCGGGGACGGCACCGGTGTCGGCGACCACCCCCGAGGGCAGGTCGACGGCCACGACCGGTACGGCGGTGAGCCGGTGCAGCAGGTCGCTCACCCCCTTGGGGAGCCCGGGTCGACCACCGATGCCGAGGATGCCGTCGACGACCAGGTCCGGGCGGCCCAGGTGGGCGGTGTCGGCCAGCTCCACCAGCCGAGCACCGGCGGAGCGGAGCGCGGCCAGGCCCGCGGGGTGCGGCGTACCCAGACAGCGGACGGCGGTGACGGCCACCCCACGGGTGGCCAGCCGGGCCCCGGCCCAGAGCGCGTCCCCGCCGTTGTTGCCCGGTCCGACCAGGATCAGCACACGCCGCCCGTACGCCCTGCCGTACCGGTGTCGGAGCTCGCGCAGGAGCACCGTCGCCAGGCCGGCGGCGGCGCGCTGCATCAGCACGCCGTCGGGTTGTCCGGCCATCGCCGCGCCCTCGATGCGACGCACCTGCTCGACCGTGTAGGCGTTCATCTCTGCGACCCTACCCAGCCTCGGCCGCGCTCAGCTCTCGCAGACCACGACGGCGGAGGCGATCCCGGCATCGTGGGAGAGCGAAAGGTGCACGCTGCCGATGCCCAGCTGGGCGGCGCGGTCGGCCACCGTCTCGCTGAGGGCGAAGAACGGCCGACCGAGGTCGTCGGTGATCACCTCAGCGTCCTGCCAGCTCATCCCGCTGGGGGCTCCTAGCGCCTTGGCCAGGGCCTCCTTGGCGGCGAACCGGGCGGCCAACGAGGCAATCGGGCGCTCCCGCTCAGCCGGGGTGAACAGCCGGTCCCGCAACCCCGGCGTACGTTCCAGGCTGGCGGCGAACCGATCGATCGCACAGACGTCGATCCCCACTCCGACGATCACCAGTTACTCACCGGTAAGTGGTCAGTTCTGCGGGTCTGCACGGCGTGTCCCGCGTCGTTGGTGACCACTTTCGCACGAGGTGGGGGCGGCGGCGAGGTCGTCACTCGACGGTGACCGACTTGGCCAGGTTGCGGGGCTGGTCGACGTCGTGGCCCTTGCGGGAGGCCAGCTCGCAGGCGAAGAGCTGCAGGGGGACGACGGCGACCAGGGGCTGTAGCAGGGTCGAGACCTTGGGCAGGGGGATGAGCACGTCGGCGTACGGCTTCACCTCGTCGTCGTCCTCCTCGGCCAGCACGATGGTGCGTGCACCCCGGGCCCGGATCTCCTGGATGTTGGAGACGACCTTGTCGTGCAGGAGGTCCCGACCCTGCGGCGGCACGACCACGAACACCGGCAGGCCCTCCTCGATCAGCGCGATGGGACCGTGCTTGAGCTCCCCGGCGGCAAACCCCTCGGCGTGGATATAGGCGAGCTCCTTGAGCTTGAGCGCCCCCTCGAGCGCGACCGGGTAGCCGACGTGGCGACCCAGGAAGAGCACCGACGGCTCGGCCGCGAACTCCGCAGCCAGGTCGAGGATGGGCTGCGCGTGGTCCAGTACCCGCTGCACCGCCGCCGGCATGGTCTCCAGCTCCGCCATGATCGTGGCGATCTCGTCACCGAACTTCGTGCCACGCACCTGGGCGAGGTAGAGCCCGAGCAGGTAGCACGCCACCAGCTGGGTCAAGAAGCCCTTGGTCGAGGCCACCCCCACCTCGGGACCGGCGTGGGTGTAGATGACGGCGTCGGACTCGCGGGGGATGTTCGACCCGTTGGTGTTGCAGATCGCCAGCACCCGGGCGTGTTGTTCGCGGGCGTGCCGGATGGCCATCAGGGTGTCGGCGGTCTCCCCGGACTGGCTGATGCTCACCACCAGGGTGGTCGGACCGACGATCG
>JBPCRP010000166.1:0-29017 GCA_050996715.1 Propionibacteriaceae bacterium | reverse complement strand
GTGCTGGACAGCACCTTCGCCACGCCGCTGGGCCGGCGTGGCCTCGACCTCGGCGCCGACGTGGTGGTGCATGCCGCCACCAAGTTCCTCTCCGGTCACTCCGACGCCCTGCAGGGTCTGGCCGTGGTCCGTCCCGACGACGACGACCGCTGGGCGGCGTTGGAGCGCACGCGGCGGCTTCAGGGCGCCGTACCGGGGCCGATGGACTCCTACCTGGTGCTCCGCGGACTGCGGACGTTGCCGCTGCGCCTTCGACAGGCCAGCCACAACGCGGCGGAGCTTGCGGGCAGGCTCGCCTACCATCCGGCCGTCGACCGGGTGCGCTGGCCGGGGACCGGATCGCTGCTGTCGATCGACCTACCGGACGCGGCCACGGCCGACGCGGTGGTCACCGGGCTGCGGCTGTGGGTGCACGCGACCAGCCTCGGCGGGGTCGAGTCCACTCTGGAGCGCCGCCGCCGCTGGGGAGGTGAACTGCCCAGCGTGCCGCCGGGCCTGCTCCGCCTCTCGGTCGGCATCGAGCACGTCGAGGACCTCTGGGCCGACCTGGACCAGGCCCTCCGGTCGGGCGCAGACCAGCACGACTGACCGCGGCGGGGTCCGGGATCGCAGTCTGCGACAGCCTGCGCAGACTGGTCCAGTACCTGATCCCCTGAGCATCGTCTCGGGGTCGACACGGTCACCGCCAGGTTTTCTCGTGGCGCGCATGCATCCGTGCTGCGAGTCGGGGCAACCCAGGGCCGTCCAGATCGACAAGGGCCTGAGCCCGTCCGGCGACGGTCAGCAGCAGCGCCTCAGCCGGCCCGCTCACCTCGGGTCCGGAGCCGTGCTCCCAACCCAGGTCGGTGGCGACCAGGCGCAGGCCGATGGTGTCCTTGCGGCTGGGAAGTTTCGGCGATCGCAGAGCGAATCCCAGCGCCGGCAGTATTCGCTCGGCCGGCACGGTGCGGGGCTGCGACAGCGCCCGTCGGATGTCTTGATGGTGGATCAGCCCGTCGGTCAGCCCGATGGCACCGCCAAACCATGATGTGAGCCCGCGCGGGGTCAGGTGGTCACGCAGGAAATCGACGAGTTCCGCGGGGCTTCGCTGCGCGTACTCGGCGCGGCCGACTTCATTCGGCCCGCCGTGGCGCCACCCCTGGACGTGGCGCGCGATGAGCCCACCGACGCCGAGTTCCTCGTAGCTGACGACATGCGCGACCACGTCAAGGACCGACCAGCCCTCGCACCACGATGGCACCGTCCACTGCTGGGGTCCGAGGGTGTCCAGAAAGTCAGCCAGGTCATGACGCTCGTCGGTCGCCAACCGCATCAGGGCTGGCTTGCTGCCTGTCACGTCAGCCACGTCTTCCTCCACTTCGCGAGGATCTGCGGTGTGAGCGACCATATCCGGTCGACGCACGACGAGGCCCTCAAGCTGGGCGCCCACCTTCTTCAGGTAGCGTCCCATCCAGACCGCGACGAAGGCCATCGGGTCTGCGCCCGACGAACTCCCGGGCGTACCCCGCTAACCGCGTTCGCGTCCGGTGGCTCGGGACAGCAGTGAGGCGATCCCCTCGATCGGGGTCAGCTCGCCGGAGATCACCTCGGCCACGTGGGCGACGATCGGCAGCTCGATGTCGTGCTCGGCGGCGAGCTGTTGGATCGAAGCGCACGACTTCACGCCCTCGGCGACCTGCCGGGTGGCGGCGGCGATCTCGGCAACGCTGCGCCCCTGGCCCAGCTGTTCGCCGAACGTCCGGTTGCGCGACAGCGGGGACGAGCAGGTGGCGACGAGGTCCCCGAGGCCGGCGAGCCCCGAGAAGGTGTGGGGGTCGGCCCCGAGCGCCACCCCGAGCCGGGAGATCTCGGCCAGCCCCCGGGTGATCACCGACGCGGTCGCATTGTTTCCGAACCCCAGTCCGATGGCCATCCCGACCGCTAGCGCGATCACGTTCTTGGTGGCTCCGCCGAGCTCGCAGCCGATCACGTCGGTGTTGGTGTAGGGCCGGAAGGTCGAGGTGTGGCAGGCCGCCTGCAGCGCTTCGGCCGTGGGCTCATAGACACTTGCCACCACGCTGGCCGACGGCTGTCGTTCGGCGATCTCCCTGGCCAGGTTGGGACCTGAGACAATGGCCAACCGTTCGGGCTCGACTCCACCGACCTTCTCGATCAGCTCACTCATCCGCAGGTGGGTGTCGACCTCGATGCCCTTGGCGAGGCTGACGACCACGGCGTCATGCGGCAGCACCCAGTGCTCGAGGTTCGCCCGTAACGCCTGGGCCGGTACGGCCAAGATCACGAACTCGGCGTCGGCCATGGCTTCGCCGGCGTCGGTCACCGCCCGCAGCTCGTTCGGCAGGTCGATGTCCGGCAGGTAGTCGGGATTGTGGTGCTCGGAGGAGATCACCGCGGCAAGTTCGGGTCGGCGAGCCCACATCGTGATGTCGTTACCGGCGTCGCCGAGGACGACCGCGAACGCCGTCCCCCAGGAGCCCGACCCCATCACTGCGATCCGACTCACCGGCGACCGTCCTCGGCCATCTCGAAACGGATGGGCGGCGGTGCCTCCCGCCGGAGCTCGGCCACCATGTCGGTCAACGTGGTCATAATGGTCTCCGTGGCCTGCTTGAGGGTGTCGGCGCTCAGGGGTTGCGATCGGAGGTGGTGCAGCGGGATCGGGTCACCGGCGTTGAGGATCATGGTCTTGCGCGGCAGCAGCCGCGGCACCCCGAGCGTGCGTCCCCAGAGGATCTGCTGGGCGCCCCACTGCGCAACCGGGATCACCGGCGCCCCGGTGGCCAGCGCGATCCGAGCCGCGCCGGTCTTGCCCCGCATCGGCCACAGCGCCGGGTCGCGGCTGATGGTCCCCTCGGGGTAGACCACCACGCAGCGGCCGTCCTGCACCGCCGCCACCGCCGCGGCCAGCGAGCCTGCGGCGTCGCGCGTCCCGCGTTCCACCGGGATCTGTCCGCACCCCTTGAGGATCGGTCCGATCACCGGGAGTGCGAACAACGACGCTTTGCCCAAGAAGTGCGGCCACCGGCCCGCGTAGACCAGGAAGTGGCTCAGGGCGATGGGGTCGGCGTTGCTGATGTGGTTGGCGACCACGATCACCCCACCGGTCCGGGGCACCCGCTCCAGATGCGACCACTGCCGCTTGGTGCACATCCGCATCAGCTGCGCCAAGATCGACCCGGTCGCCCTCAGCAGCGGGTTCGCGGGCTCGGTGATCACGCGACGCAACGGCGCCAGCCCGCCGGTCGCCGTCGCAGACCGCACCCTCGCTGACATCACCCCAGCGTAGTCGTCGGCGGCCTTTGGCATCATGCACCCATGCCTGTACCCGACCGCATTCCTGCTGCGGGTTCGGTGCCCGCCAGCGGCGCCGTCGTCGCCCTCAAGTCGCTCTACCAGGCCAAGTCCCGACTGGTCGGGATCGCCGACCCGCTGCGACGTCGACTGGCCTGGACGATGGCCGCCGACACTCTCGAGTCGTTGGTCACGGTGGTGCACACCGTGATCGTGATCAGCGACGAGCCTTCCCTGCAGGGACAGCTGGCCGCCGAGGGGATCGATGCAACGGTCGTCCCCGAGGCCTCCGCCGGGGGGATGAACACCGCCCTGGAGCACGGGGAGCAGGTGCTGCGGCGAGCAGGCGCCGAGTTCGTGCTCGCCTGCGTGGCCGACCTCCCGGCTCTGCGTCCCGCTACGGTCGAAGCGGTGCTCACCGCGGCCGCCGAGCACCCGCGCAGCTTCGTCGCCGACGCCACCGGGATCGGGACCACGATGCTGCTGGCCCGAGGGGTCGCGCTGGACCCGCTTTTCCAGGGTCGATCGGCGGCCGCGCACCGGGCCTCGGGGGCCTTTGCACTCGGCCGTCCCGAGATCGGCGAGGCCAGCGACGCGCGCCGCGACGTCGACACCGTCGTCGATCTGTACGTGGCGTCCGTGCTGGGATTGGGCCCGCGGACGCGACGACTGATCGACCCCGGCACCGCCCGCCTGGGCACCCACCAGGTGATCACGACCGCCGGCCCCGGCCAGGTGATCACCAGCACCGGGGTCCGTCTGCCCCTGCCGGACGCAGCGCTGCCGTCCTGGTTCGCCGCACTGCGTCCCGGTCAGCGGCTGCACGCCGTCCTCGGCGAGGGTCAGGTGCTTGCTGCCTGGTTGTGACGGCCCCGCACGACGCAGCAGAGCCCGGCGCCGCGCATGGCGGGCCGGGCTCTGGCTGGCGGTTGCCGGTCAGCTCTTCGCCGTGCGCCGGGGCGGAGCCTTCTTTGCCGCGGTCGTCTTCACCGCGGTCGTCTTCGCCGGCGCCTTCTTCACCGCTGCGGTCTTGGCCGGAGCCTTCCGGGCGGCCGGAGCCTTCGTCGCGGCCGCGGCCTTCGTGGCGGCCGGGGCCTTCGTGGCGACCTTCTTGGCGGCAACCTTGGCCGGAGCCTTTTTCGCCACGGTGGTCTTGGCGGCCGGAGCCTTGGTGGCGGTCGACTTCGCCGGAGTCTTGCGTGCCGGAGCCTTGGTGGCGGTCGTCGTGGCCGACGTCTTGCGAGCCGGCGCCTTGGTCTGGGTCTTGGTCGCCGCGGCTTTGGCCGGGGCGGCGGTCTTCGTCGGGGCAGCCCGCTTGGCCGCCGCCGCGGCCGCTGCCTTCTTGGTGGCGCGCGGGACCTTCTTCTCACCCGAGACGAACGCCTTCAGCTCAGAACCCGCGCGGAACTTCGGTACGGCGGTGGCCTTGGCCCGCTTACGCTCGCCGGTGCGGGGGTTGCGCACCATCCGGGCCGGCCGGGCAATCTTCTCGAAGACGCCGAACCCGGTGATCGACACCTTCTCGCCGCCTGCGGTGCGGTGGGTGATCGTCTCGACGACCGCGTTCAGGGCACGGGAGGCCTCTGCCTTGTTGCCTTCGTAGTACGAGGACAGCGCC
This sequence comes from Propionibacteriaceae bacterium, assembly GCA_050996715.1. Classification (GTDB taxonomy): domain Bacteria; phylum Actinomycetota; class Actinomycetes; order Propionibacteriales; family Propionibacteriaceae; genus Microlunatus. The sequence continues at coordinate 24,108 of JBPCRP010000166.1, read as the reverse complement.
TCGATCAGCTCAGCCTTGTTCACAGCTTCGTTCTCCGACCTGTCGTCATGCCCGGGAAAGGGGCGGGTTGGGACGACCACCTGACGTGGTCTTACCCGCCACGCTAGGGAATGGCGAGCCCAGAGACAAATACTGACGCCACGAAAGGCCCGTGTCGCAAGTAATACCGCGAAAATGGGCTCATTCCGAGCCACCGAGGCCGCTGAGCCGCTCCCCCAGGTCGTTTACGAAGAAACCTTGGCAGGCAGGGTTCTCGGTCGAAAGGTCGCCCGCTGGCCCTCGAACGCCGTGATGGCTTCCTCGCTGCGCAGCGTGAGCCCGATGTCGTCGAGCCCCTCGATCAGCCGCCAGCGGGTGTAGTCGTCGATTTCGAAATCCGCCTGGAAACCCTCGGCGGTGACCTCACGGTCGACCAGGTTCACCGTCAGCGGTCGTTCCGGATGGGCCTCGATGAAGTCCCACAGCTCCTCGATGATCTTCTGGTCCAGCACCCCGACGAGCAACCCCGCCTTGCCGGAGTTCCCACGGAAGATGTCACCGAAGCGCGAGCCGAGGACCACTCTGAACCCGTAGTTCTGCAGCGCCCAGACCGCGTGCTCGCGCGAGGATCCCGTCCCGAAGTCGGGACCCGGGACCAAGATCGTCGCGCCGAGGTACCGCGGCTGATTCAAGACGAAGTCGGGGTCGTTGCGCCAGGCCGCGAAGAGCCCGTCCTCGAAGCCGGTCTTCGTCACGCGCTTCAGGTAGACGGCTGGGATGATCTGGTCGGTGTCCACGTTGCTGCGGCGCAACGGCAACGCGGTCCCGACGTGGGTCTCGAACTTGTCCATGTCTGTGCTCCTGACTCAGTGACTTAACGACTCAGCGGCTCGGGCTCGCAGATCGGCGGGCGAGCTGAGGGTGCCGATCACCGCCGTGGCCGCGGCGACCGGTGGAGACACCAGGTGGGTCCGACCACCCTTGCCCTGCCGGCCCTCGAAGTTGCGGTTCGATGTGGACGCGGCCCGCTCACCGGGCGCGAGCTGGTCGGGGTTCATGCCCAGGCACATCGAGCAGCCGGCCGCCCGCCACTCGGCGCCGGCTTCCTTGAACACGACGTCCAGACCTTCGGATTCGGCCTGCAACCGGACGCGGGCCGACCCCGGGACCACGAGCATCCGGACATTGTCTGCGACGTGGTGGCCCTTGATCACGTCGGCGGCGATCCGCAGGTCCTCGATCCGACCGTTGGTGCAGGAGCCCAGGAACACCGTGTCCACGTGGATGTCGCGCATCGGGGTACCGGCGGTCAACGCCATGTAGTCCAGGGCCCGGCCGGCGGCGACCCGCTCGGAGGAGTCGGCGAAGGTCTCGGGATCGGGGACCGAGGCACTCAGTGGCACGCCCTGGCCCGGATTGGTACCCCAGGTGACGAAGGGACTGAGCTGGCTGGCGTCGAGGTCGACCTCGGCGTCGAACCCTGCGTCGGCGTCGGTGTGCAGCGTCGACCAGTACGCGACGGCGGCGTCCCAGTCCGCGCCTTGGGGCGCGTGCGGTCGATCCTGCACGTAGTCGAAGGTGATCTGATCGGGAGCGATCATGCCCGCCTTCGCCCCCCACTCGATGCTCATGTTGCAGATCGTCATCCGCCCCTCCATGGAGAGCGCTCGGATGGTGCTGCCGCGGTACTCCACGACATAACCCTGGCCACCGCCGGTGCTGACCTTGGCGATCAGCGCGAGCACGATGTCCTTGGCCGTGACGCCCTCGGGCAGCTCACCCTCGACGTTGACGGCCATGGTCTTGGGCCGCGACTGGGGCAGCGTCTGGGTGGCGAGCACGTGCTCGACCTCCGACGTACCGATGCCGAACGCTAGGGCGCCGAACGCTCCGTGGGTGGAGGTGTGGGAGTCCCCGCACACGACCGTCATGCCGGGCTGGGTGAGTCCGAGCTGCGGTCCGATGATGTGCACGACGCCTTGGTCGAGGTCACCCAGGCTGTGGATCCGCACGCCGAACTCGGCTGCGTTGCGTCGCAGCGTGTCGACCTGGGTGCGCGACACCGGGTCGGCAATCGGCCGGTCGATGTTCAGGGTGGGAGTGTTGTGATCCTCGGTGGCGATCGTCAGGTCGGGACGACGGACCGGTCGGCCGGCCTGCCGCAGGCCGTCGAACGCCTGCGGGCTCGTGACCTCGTGCACGAGGTGCAGGTCGATGTAGAGCAGATCGGGCTCGCCCTCCGCGCTCCGTACGACGTGGTCGTCCCACAGCTTCTCACTCAGCGTCCTACCCATCCCAGTTTCCTCCCTGCCGACCCAGGGCCTGCCGACAATGTGTTGTGTCGCAGGGAACCCGGTGATCCGGCCACTCGTTCGTCGTCGTCCGACGCCTCGTGATCCACAGACTTGCGCTTCCAGCATCCGAGACGTCAGTATCAAGGCATGGACAACTCTAGCGGCGTTGGCGTGCTCGACAAAGCCGCCCTGGTGCTGAGCGCCCTGGAGACGGGGCCGACCACGCTCGCCGGCCTGGTCTCGGCCACGGGTCTCGCCCGGCCGACCGCCCACCGGCTCGCGGTCGCCCTGGAGCACCACCGCCTCGTCAGCCGGGACCTCCAGGGCCGCTTCGTCCTCGGACCCCGGCTGGGCGAGCTCGCCTCGGCCGCCGGCGAGGACCGTTTGCTGGCGACTGCGGGACCCGTGCTGGCCCGGCTGCGCGACATCACCGGCGAGTCGGCCCAGATGTTCCGCCGGCAGGGCGACTTCCGGATCTGCGTGGCCACCGCTGAACGGATGTCCGGCCTGCGCGACACCGTCCCGGTCGGCACCCAGCTCACCATGAACGCCGGTTCCGCCGCTCAGGTGCTCTTGGCGTGGGAGGAGCCCGAGCGGCTGCAGCGCGGACTGCGCGGCTCGCGCTACACCGCCGTGGCGTTGGCCGCCGTGCGGCGCCGCGGCTGGGCCCACTCGGTCGGTGAGCGGGAGCCCGGCGTCGCCTCGGTGTCCGCCCCGGTCCGCTCGCCGTCCGGCAAGGTGATCGCCGCCGTGAGCGTCTCCGGTCCGATCGAGCGGCTCTCTCGCCAACCGGGCCGGTTGCACGCGCCGGCGGTGATCGCCGCGGCCGAGCGCCTCAGCGAGGTGCTGCGCCGCACCGGTTCGGAGTGAGTCGACCGTGACCTCGCTCGACCCCCCGACCCAGCACGAGCCGACCCAGCACGAGCCGACCCAGCACGAGCCGCGCCTGCTCCGGCGCGCGGCCGCACTCAACGACCGACTGCTCGACTGGCGTTCGGCGCGCGCTCGGTCGGCGGGCTACCGCGAGACCGTCATCCCCTACCCCGGCTACGGTTCGTCGTCGTGGGTCCGGGTCCTGGGCCGGGTGCTGCTCGCCGATCCCGAGCGTGAGCGTGACCGCCGCAGCCGCGGGGTCGCCGTCGGTCAGCGAGATCCAGAGGGTTCACGCGGCTGGCGCAGCTTCACCAGCGTCCCGGTCCGCGACGCGGTCGTCGACGTGGAGGTCGACGGCACCCGGCATCAGGTGCGCTCGGACGTCAACGGCATCGTGGACGCGCTCGTGCCGGTGTCGCTGACTCCCGGGCGTCATCGTGGCTACCTCAGCGCCGACGGGTCGACGCCGAACGAGGCGTGGATCACCGTGGCCGCGCCCGAAGCCCGGTTCGGCGTGGTGTCCGACATCGACGACACGGTGATGATCACCGCACTCCCCCGACCGCTGCTGGCCGCCTGGCACTCCTTCGTGGTCAACGAGCACGCCCGATCCACCACGCCGGGCATGCCCGTCCTCTACGAACGTCTGCTCGAGGCGCATCCTCAGGCGCCGGTGATCTACCTGTCGACGGGGGCGTGGAACGTGGCCCCGACCCTGACCAGGTTCCTCTCGCGAAACCTTTACCCCACCGGCCCACTGCTGCTCACCGACTGGGGCCCGACCCCGGATCGCTGGTTCCGTAGCGGTCCCGACCACAAGCGGGCGAGCCTGCGCCGGCTGGCGACCGAGTTCCCCGAGGTGAAATGGTTGCTGTTCGGCGACGACGGCCAGCACGACGAGGCGATCTACGCCGGCTTCTCCGCGGAGTTCCCCGGTCACGTCGCGGCCGTCTGCATCCGGCGCCTCACGCCGGGCGAGGCCGTGTTGGCTGGCAGCACCAACCGGTCGCACTCGATCGGCGACGGTCAGGTGCCCTGGATCTACGGCTACGACGGCGCCGAGCTCGCCGCCGGTCTCCAGGACCACGGCCTGCTCCCCACTCGATGATCACGCCGGGTTGAGGTTCGTGTACACGCAGGGCTGAGGTTCGTATAGTCGCCGGCATGGCGACTGAGCCGTTGGCGGTGCTGATCGTCGGCGCGGGCGTGGCCGGCTCGACCCTGGCGGGTCTGCTGGGACGCGACGGACACCGGGTCGTGGTGGTCGAGAAGGATCAGGGCGTTCGGTCCAGTGGTAACCCCGTGGATGTTCGGGGGCCGGCGTGCGAGGTTCTCGACTCACTCGACGTGCTACCACGCCTGCGCGACCTCGCCACGAGCGTGACCCGGGTCGATTTCGTGGACGACGTCGGACGCACGGCGGGGACGATGAGTTCCCAGCGCCGACCGGAACGCGACTTCGAGATCTCGCGATCCGAGCTCTCCGCGTCCCTGATCGACACTGCTCGTCAGTTCGTCGAGCTCCGGTTCGACGACACGGTCACCTCGATCAGTCAGCACGGCCGTCGGGTGGATGTCACCTTCGCCCGGTCTCCTTCCGGCTCGTTCGATCTCGTCGTCGGTGCTGACGGCCTGCATTCGACGACCCGGCGGATGGTGTTCGGCCCGGAGGAACGGTTCGTCCGCCCGTTCGGGATGTATGTGGCGGGTTTCCCGCTCGAGAACCTGACCGGGGTGGACGGATCGGTTGTCCTGGTCCACAACGCCCCGGGGCGATCGGCGACCATCCACCCGGGTGCCGGCCAGCCGGTCGCAGCCTTCATCTTTCGCAGCTCCCGCGCGGTCGACCCGCGAGACGCCCGAAGCATGGCCGATCTGGTCGCCGGGACCTACCGTGGTGGCGGCTGGCGCGACGACGAGCTGCTCGAGCTGTTCGCGGTCGCCGATGTTCCCTACGTCGATCAGGTGAGTCGGGTGAGCGTCGGTTCCTGGACGGTGGGCCGGGTGACGTTGCTGGGTGACGCTGCCTCGTGCGTCTCCCTGTTCGGCGAGGGGTCAAGCTCGGCGGTGATCGGTGCGGGCTGCCTGGCCGGCGAGCTCGCCGGTGGCGCTGACGTGTGCGGAGCCGTCGCGCGGTACGAGCAACGGCACGCGCGTCAGGTCCGGCACGGCCAACGACTTGCCGGCCTCGCCTCCCACCTGCTGGTCCCGAAGACCCGCAGGGGCATCACGGCGCGCAACTCCGTGCTGCGCCTGGCTGGCGTCGGTCGCGGCAGCCTGCGCTCCACCGGGTGAGCGTCATCAGGCTGCGGTGTCGGCATCCTCAGGCTTGCGATCGAGCGCGCCACGATCCGCTGGAACCAGCGGGTTCCAGAGCGCTTGTCGCGCAGCCTGGTGCTGACCGCGGCGGCCCGCTGGCCGGTGTTGGCGACGCGGCGGTCGGATGCGCATCGCCAGCACGATCGAGAGCATCTGCAGGCCGAGACGAATGGCGGTGCGGGTGTCTCCGGTGACCGCCGACGTGCCGATCCGCGGGTGGTAGTTCACCGGAACCTGGACGACGGTGTCCCGTGCGACCAGGGCAAGCATCAACATCTCGAGCCCGAAGGCGGAGCCGTGAATGCGGGAGTCGCGCAGCAGGCCAGGGACCAGGTACCGGGAAACGACACGAAAGGTGCAGCCGACATCGCTGAGGTAAGAGGTGTTGAACAGCACCTCGATCGTCTTGGCGACCGCCCAGTTGCCCCACTGCAGGAACCAGCCCATGTTGGCGCCGTCCCAGATGAAGTTCGACACCGTGCGGGACCCGACCACGAAGTCGCAATCCTCGGTGAAGGGCAACAGCTTCAGCAGGTCCCTCGGGTTGAAGGTGCCGTCGGGCTCACAGATGCAGATCAGGTCGGTGTCGACTTCGGCGAGCCCGCGAAGAATCGCTGCTCCGTAGCCCTGCCGGGGCTCCAGCACCTCACGCGCCCTGGTCATGGCGACCTCGGCTGAGGTCCCGTCCGCCGCGTTATTGTTGACCACCAAGATGTCATCGACGATGCCGAGCTGGTCGAAGGCTCTGATGGTCTCGACGATGCTGTCCTTCTCGTTGTAGGTCGGCAACACCACCGACACCGTCTTACCGTTCCACATGGCCGGTCTCCGGCGTGGCGATCAGGAGCATCTGACCGGCCAGTGGCTTGATGGGAGATCGCAGATACCAGGGCACCAGGAAAGTCAAAGCGGAGCCTTTGCTGTTCAACGTCAGGGGAAGGAACCGTGGAAACACCTGGACGATCCGCCAGTCAACCGAACGCAGGTAGTCCGCCAACGAGCGGTCGGTGTAGATCGCGACATGGGTGTAGTCGTCGAAATAGCCGCCGGGGTTGAGTCGAAAGTTCGGTTGCAGCAGCAGGAGAGTTCCGTCCGCACGCAGCACCCGGGCCGCTTCGGCGAGCAGGAGGGCGGTCGCCGACCGATCCAGGTGTTCAAGCAGGTTGGAAGCGAACACCACGTCGAAGGAGCCTGACTCAAAACGCGACAAGTCGGTGCAGTCACCGACTTCGGCCTGGACGTGCTCGGCGGCGGCTTGCCGCACGGTGGAGTCCAGGTCCATGGCCACCACCCGCCGCGCCACGATGGTGTTGGCGAAATCGCACCATCCGGCGCCCAGCTCCAAGACGTCGGCGTCGGCGGGAATCCAGCGCTGCAGGTAGGCGCAGAGGTGGTTCCAGACCGCGGCGCGGTGGGCGTGCGGGGCGAGCCGGGTACGGAAGTAGGCGGATGTCCGACCGTCGGCGGGCGACGGGGTACCCGGGGCAGACCTACGCTCTGCCACCTGCTGCTCCTGAATGATTTGTCGGGTCGTGGTCGACTGTCGGTACTTCAGGCCGTCGTCGTGCGGATAGCCTGATGCCGTCGCACATTACCCGAAGGACCAGAGAATGTCGGTGATCGCCGCCCCCCGGGCGGACCGCCGGGTCGGGGTGTCGACCCGGACGATGCTGCTCGCTTGCCTCCCGGCGGTGGCGATCGGGGTGCTGGTCAGGGCCTGGCTGATGCACACGTCTATGGCCGTGTTGAACGCCGATGAGGGTGTCACCGGCCTGCAGGCGTATGGGGTAGTGCGCGGGGACTTCCGCCTCATGGTGGCCGGAAACGACTACGGCTCGACGACCGAGACCTACCTGTTCGCGCCGTTCCTCGCGTTCTGGAGCGGGGTGTGGCCCCTGCGGATCCTGCCGATCGCGCTGTCCGCCGTGGCCGGTTACGCGCTCTATCGGTTGGCGCGGCCGATCTTTGGTCGGGTACCGGCCGCGGCGCTGGCCCTGATCGGGTGGACCACCTCCGGCGCGGTGGCACTGTTGTTCCTGCGCGCCTACATGGGGTACACGACCGGTTTCATCGCGCTGGTGGTCGCGCTCGGACTGGCATGTCACGCGATGCGCACCGGACACCATCTAGCCCGGACTGCGGGCTTGGCCGGGTTCGCCGCCGGGTTCGCCATGTGGAGCCATCCGATCTTCGGCACCGTCGCGCTGCTGGCATCGATCGCACCGACGCTCTACCGATGGCGGGCGTTGCGCCAGTGGTGGCTGCCGTTCGCCGCCGGTGCGGTGCTCGGTGTCAGCCCGTGGCTGGCGTTCATCGCGCAGAACGGCTGGCCGGAGTCGGCCAAGCCCGTGGTGGTCACCACCTACCCGGAGCGCCTGATCAGGTTCGTCACCGGGCTGCTGCCGCGGGCCTTCGGCCTACGCACCCAGGTCGGGGACTGGGTCGGCCCCGACGCGGTGGCCGTCGGGGTCGCGGTCCTGCTGATCATCGGATCACTGGTCGGGATGGCGGTGCTGGTGGTCCTCAAGGGCACTCAGGCCGTGCCGATCCTGGTGGCCGGGCTGCTCGCGTTCCCGTGCCTCGCGCTGTACGCCCCGCTCGGCTCCGTCAACGATGCGCGGTACGCCCTGCCCTTCCTGCCGATGCTGCTGATGGGGCTGGGTGCGTGGCTGTTGCTGCTCCCCGAGCGCATCCGCGAGTCGCCGTGGCTGCTGATCACCGTACCGACGGCGTGGGCGGTCCTGCTGTCCGTGCCGCTCGTGCAGCAGCAGGTCGGGTGGGAGTGGATTGATCCCGACGTGGACGCCAAACAGGTGGTCAGCGAGCTGGACGCCCGACAGATCCATTTCGTCGCCGGCGACTACTGGGGTGCGTACCTGGTCGACTACCTCGGCGCCGGACGGTTCCAGGCGGCGGTTCACGTCCCCGTCCGGTTCGCTGCGGAGAACGCCACCGTCAACGCCGCCGACCCTTCGAAGGTCGCCTACGTCTATCAAGACGGCCAGATCCCGCACCTGCGGATGCCGGTGAACCGCTACCAGATGATGGACATCGGAGCCTTCGACCTCTACGTGCCGATCGGTTCGTGACACGCACATCCATGACGACCAGGCCGCGATCATGCAGGTGCAGGGCAAAAGCCTGGTCGTGCTCACCGGCTACGGAAATTAGGGATGGTGAACATCGTCCGGCACACCACACAACTCACCGGTGTCGACCGGAGGTCCGCGGTCCGTGACGGTTTCCACCTCACTGGCGGCATCCGAGGCGATCAACTCGAACTCGGTCGCCGTCAATGAGGGCGCTCCAGTATCGCTTTGATGGGGAGGCGACGATGAGCGTGTCGAGCGGAGCCTTCGGTATCACCCAGGGAACGTGGAGGTAGAGCGCGAACAGGACGCCGTTGGCAACCCAGTCCCACCGTCGGAACTGCTTGGTCATGCGGGGGAGCAGCAGTCCGCGGAACAGGAGTTCCTCGCCGAGCACGGAGTTGAGAATCTGCAGGAGCACGATCACTGCCAACCAGGCCCAGGTGCCCGCGAGGAAGGCCTGACCGGTGTCCGATCCGAGGAACGAGACGATGTCGCGGGTGGCCGGACCGCATCGGCCGCCGCATCGGGGATCGGCGCGTGCGGGCGGTGCGGGCTGAGTTACGAGTCGGGCGGTGGCCGCCGACTCGTGGCAGACTCGAGTCACGGCACTTTCACTTGGTAGCCCCGACGGGATTCGAACCCGCGCTACCGCCTTGAGAGGGCGGCGTGCTAGGCCGCTACACAACGGGGCCCTAGCTGGGTCCTTCGCCGGTCTGCACCGGTGGAAAGAACCCGCGGAAGCGTATCAACTCATCGGGAGTCCCAGCGAATCACTACGTTTCGCTGGGGTACTAGGACTCGAACCTAGACTAACTGAACCAGAATCAGCCGGGCTGCCAATTACCCCATACCCCAAAGCGCTGCGTCCCCGACCTCACGGGGGCACGAGGAAGAACTGTACTAGAGCGGCCGGTCTGGACCCAAACCCGTGGCCCGCGTTCGCAGCTTGAGCTTGCGCGCCAGCAGGTAGGCGATCACCGCGAAGAGCCCGAACCCCCCGACGTCGAGGCCAGCCTGGGTCCAGGTGATGGTGGTCAGCCCGTAGGCCGCGGCGACGCTGGAGGTGAGGGTGGCGATGCCGAAGGCGAGCCAGTTGTTGACCACGTGGATGGCGATGCCGGCCTCAAGCCCACCCGTCTTGAGCACCAGCGTGGCGGCGATCAGCCCGAAGGCGAAGCGGTCGAAGAACAGCGGTGGGCTCTGCGTGGCTCCGTGCAACAGGGCGAAAACGGTGGCGGAGACCACCACACCGAACCAGGGATTGGCCACCAGGCTGCCGAGCGCCTGCATCAGATAGCCACGGAAGAACACCTCCTCGGCGGCGGCCTGCAGCGGCGAGGTGAACAGGATGACGACCAGGAAGCCGACGTAACGCGGTTCGGGATTTAACCCGGCTCCAGGGCTGACCACGGCCCCGATCGCCAAAGTGATCCCGAAGACCACGAAGGCGACCGGGACGCAGAGCAGCAGGTAACGCCACCGGAGCCGACCGTCCACCGAGGCGACCCACCGGGGTTGCGTACGGTGCACCAAGACCATGACCAAGAACGTCACCAGCACCAGGGCGGCGATACCGAGGTTGACCCCGAGCATCCCGACCGGTCGCTCGAACCGGAGCGCTCCGGTGTAGAAAGTCGGATAGTCCTGGGGCTTGCCCAGAATGAGCCAGCCGAGGGCCACCACGACCTGGGCGATCAGGAAGATCAGGAACGAATAGAGGACCAAGGCCAACAGCACGCCGAGCAGCGCCCGCCACCAGACGTACCCGGGGTTGCGCAGCAGTTCGGGGTATGGCGCTCCCGCGACCGGCTCGAACACGACCGACACGTCGGGGACCGGGGCCGGCTCCGGGCGGACCGGCGGTGTGGTGGTGGGGCGGGACGTGCTGCGGGGACTCTGCCGCTGCTTCTTACCGGCGCGGCTTTTGGCCACGGGTCAACCCCGCTCGGTCAGACCAACTCGGGCCCGCTCGATCCGGGCCAACGAGGACTCCCGGCCCAGCAGCTCCAGCGACTCGAACAGCGGCGGGCTGATCCGGTGTCCGGTGACGGCGGCCCGGACAGGGCCGAACGCGAACTTGGGCTTGAGCCCGAGACCCGCGACAAGCGCCGAGCGGAGGGCCGCCTCGATCTCGGCGTGACCGTACGGCTCCACGGCCGTCAGCGACGCGGCGGCGGCCTCCAGGGTGGCGACGGCGTCGGGGTTCAGCCCGGCATCGTCGTGCACCACCAGCTCGTCGTCGGGGACGAAGAGAAAGCCGAGCATGTCAACGGCCTCGGCCAGGGTGGCGATGCGCTCCTGGATGAGCGGAGTCGCCTCGTTGAGCAGCTCGACCTGCGCCGGATCCGGAGGGTTCGGCAGCAGCCCGGCGTCGACCAGGAACGGGGTCAGCTCGGTGGTCAGCGTCGCGGGCTCGAGCAACCGGATGTGGGAGGCGTTGATCGCCTCGCACTTCTTGAGGTCGAACCGGGCGGGGTTCGCGTTCACCCGACGGATGTCGAAGACCTCGACCATCTCAGCCAGGCTGAACACGTCGCGGTCCTCGGCAATGGCCCACCCGAGCAGCGCCAGGTAGTTGAGCAGACCCTCGGGTAGGAATCCTCGCGTCTGGTACTCCGCCAGGCCCGATCCCTTGTCTCGCTTGGACAGCCGGCGGTTGCCCTCGCCGAGCACGGTGGGCAGGTGGCCGAACACCGGCGTCCGGCCGCTGCCGATCCCCAGCTGGGCGAGCGCCTCGTAGACCACGATCTGGCGGGGGGTCGAGGGCAGCAAATCCTCACCGCGCAGCACGTGGGTGATCTCCATCAGCGCGTCGTCGACCGGGTTGACCAACGTGTAGAGGGGGTCACCGCCGGAGCGGACGATGACGAAGTCGGGCACGTGCTCGGCCCCGAAGACGATCGGCCCGCGGACCAGGTCGTCGAACGTGATGTCGGCGTCGGGCACCCGCATCCGGATCACCGAGGCCAGCCCCCGGGCCTGGTTGTCGGCCACGTCGTCGTCGCTCAGGCCCCGGCAGAACCGGTCGTAACCGGACGGCGAGTTCTTGGGTCGGGCGGCTTCGCGCGCCTCGATCTCCTCCCGGGTACAAAAACAGCGGTAGGCGAAGCCCCCGGCCAGCAGTTTGACGACGACCTCGGCGTAGGTCGGGGTGCGCTCGGTCTGCACGTACGGGCCGTAGGCCCCGCCCACGCCGGGGCCCTCGTCCCAGGTCAGACCCAGCCAGCTCAACGAGTCCAGGACGCCCTGCACGCCGCCTTCGGTGTTGCGGGCGGTGTCGGTGTCTTCGATCCGCAGCACGAAGGTGCCACCGAAGTGCCGCGCGAAGACCCAGTTGAACAGCGCGCTGCGGACGTTGCCCACGTGCAGGTTGCCGGTCGGCGAGGGGGGAAACCGGACGCGGACCGCCGCCGGCTCGACTCCCCGCAGCACGTCGGAGGAACCGGCTCCGTCCACAACCTCAGTCACGTCGGCCCACCCTACTGGCCCGACCCGAGCCTCAGCTCACCGTGTTCGTCAGGGTGCCGATCTCGGCGATCTCGATGCTGATCTCCTGGCCCGGCTCCATCGACCCCACCCCGGCCGGCGTCCCGGTCAAGATCACATCACCGGGCAGCAGGGTCGTGAACGAGCTGACGAAGGCCACCAGGTCGGCGATCCCGACCACCATCAGGCTGGTCGAGTCGTGCTGGCGGACCTCGCCGTCCAGGGTTGTGGTGATCATCAGGTCCGAGGCCTCGGCGACCGAGAGATGGGTGATCATCCAAGGACCCAGCGGGCAGAAGGTGTCGCTGCCCTTGGCCCGGGACCACTGCCCGTCACTCTTCTGCAGATCGCGTGCGGTGACGTCGTTGCCGATCGTGTAACCGAAGATGACGTCCTGGGCACGCTCGGGCGGCACCTCCTTGCAGATCCGGCTGATCACCAGCGCCAGCTCACCTTCGTAGGCCAGCTCCGAGGTGGCCGCGGGCTTGACGATGGCGTCGCCCGGCCCGATCACCGAGGTGTTGGGCTTGAGGAAGGTCAGCGGTGTGCTGGGCACCTCGTTGCCGAGCTCGGCGGCGTGCGCGGCGTAGTTGCGGCCCACCCCGATCACCTTGCTGCGGGGGATCACCGGGGCCAGCAGGCGGACGTCGGCGAGGTCGCGGCGCTGACCGGTGAGCTGGACCTGCTGAGCCAGCGGATCCCCGGTGAGCCCGGCCACGGTCTCGGGGTGGCGGCCACCGTCACCGGCGAGCTCCACCACCCCGTACGTCGGTTCACCGTCGGCGGAGTAACGAGCGATACGCATGGAGGGCAGCCTAACGAGCGGGCGGCGGGTCGAGCCGGAGCCCGATCAGATCGGCAGCCGACCCCGGCCCAGGAGGCGTTGCAGCGGATCGAGCCGCCGGTCGAGGTCGCCGAGCCAGCGTCGCAGCCGGTCCAGCCCAGGGGGCGGGTCCTGGTTGAGCGTGTCGTGCGCCAGCACCCGGGTGAAGTCGACCCGCGCACCGTCGGGGCCCACCACGGCCACGTCAGTCCCGGTGATCACCTCGAGGAAGCTGGCCGCCACGATGCCGTACGCCGCCGTGCTCGGGTGCACGCCGTCGAGGCCGAACAGCCCCCCCTGGGTTCGGACGCCGTCGTCGTCGCTGCCGAAGAACAGGGTGGACAAACCCGTGTACTCCACCGGCAGCGGGTCGGGCGCGCCCGCATTCGGGTAGGCAGCGCTGCTTGCCTGGTTCCGGCGGGTGGCGAGCTGGTCGAGCGCCGCGCCGACGTCGACCACCTGCCAGTCGAGTCCCGCTCGGCGCGCGGTGGCCACGACCTCGACGATGGCACGGTTGTAACCGTCGACCGCCATGTCGATGGCCCAGGCCTGGCCGCCGGTGAGATGGCGATCGATGTCGGCGTGGAAGGTGTCCTCGCGCTGCCAGGGCCGCGCGTAGTAGCTGAAGTAGCGGTCACACGCCTGCAGCCGGGGCTCGATGCCGTGGGTCACCGGCGGGATCGTCACGTGCGGCACCGTGCCCCAGAGCACGTGGCGAGCCGTGATCTGCCGGGTGCGGGCCACAACATGGGCGAGCTCGGTGGTGAAGTGGGCGACCGTCCAGGCGTTGAAGCGCTTCTTGGTGTCGACGTGGGCAAAGCCCGGACCGCTCGGGACCACGTCGAGGTCCAGCACCGTACCCAGGATGTTGTTGGAGCCGAGCCAGACGCACAGGGTCTCGATCCCGCCCGGGTCCTGGCTCAGCTGCTCGGCCGCCTCGAACATTGACAACCCCCAGCCGTCGTGTCGTGAGCTGTTCAGCACGGTGACCGCCGACCAGGCGTTGGTCGGCAGCCGCGGCAACAGCCGACCGACGCCCCGCGCCTCCGCCCACTCGGTGTCGGCCGTCCGGTCGAGGGCGTCGCGCAGGTCCCAGCCCCACACCGACAGGTTCTCGTTCGGCGGATCCGTCGGGGCCGGGAACCTGGCCCGCCGACCGCCGTAGTGGCGGGCGACGCCCACCAGGAACTCCAGCGTGGTCACCAGGTTGCCCACCCAGCCGCAGCCGAACCGCCGGGTCAGGAACTCCAGATTGAACGGGTTGCCGCCGAGGTAGTGGTCGTAGTGGGGTTGCCGGATCGTGGTGCCGAGCTGATAGGCGAGGATGGCCGGCCAGCTCAGCGCCGCCGACCTGATGGCCGCGTGCTGGAACCCCTCGGTCAGGGAGTCGCCGATGGTCACCAGGCGATGGGTGGCCGGCTGGTCGGCCGCGGGCAACGTCACGCTGATCCCCAGCGTCGGTTCGATCCGTGGGGGGACGACGTCGACCAGCTCGACGCCGAGCCGGGCGGCCAGCCGGCGGCCGCCCGCCAGGATCTCCTCCTCGCTCGCCCGCGACGGCCCTCGTCGGGTTCGCTTCCGGCGACGGGCTGTCTCCACCCCCCGACCATGGCACACGGCTGCCCCCGTCGGAACCGGCGTCGGCATACTCACCGTCATGGCCACCTTCGACGCTCCCACGATCATCGCGACCAAGCGCGACGGCGGGACCCTGAGCAGCGCCCAGATCCGTTGGTTGCTGGCGGGCTACGTCGCCGGCGAGGTCGCCGTGGAGCAGATGTCGGCGATGACGATGGCGATCTTCTTCCGTGGTCTCGACGACGACGAGCTCGCCGCCTGGACCACGGCCATGGTCGACAGCGGCCAGCGGCTCGACTTCTCCGGGCTCTCCCGGCCGACCGCCGACAAGCACTCGACCGGCGGGGTCGGGGACAAGATCACGTTGCCGCTCGGTCCGGTGGTCGCGGCCTGCGGGGTGGCCGTACCGCAGCTGTCGGGACGTGGCCTCGGCCACACCGGCGGGACCCTGGACAAGCTCGAGGCCATCCCCGGCTGGCGGGCCGAGCTGAGCACCGCGGAGATGCTCGCGCAGCTCGGCGACGTCGGGGCCGTCGTCTGCGCCGCAGGTGCGGACCTGGCGCCCGCCGACCGCTTGCTCTACGCCCTGCGCGACGTCACCGCGACGGTCGAGTCGATCCCGCTGATCGCCAGCTCGATCATGAGCAAGAAGATCGCCGAGGGGACGGCTGCCCTCGTGCTCGACGTCAAGGTCGGGTCCGGCGCGTTCATGAAGTCCGGGGCAGACGCGCGTCGACTCGCCGAGACCATGGTGGGGCTCGGCCGGTCGGCCAGTGTCACCACAGTCGCCCTGCTCACCGACATGTCGACCCCGCTGGGGCTGACGGCCGGCAACGCGTTGGAGGTCGCCGAATCGGTCGAGGTACTCGCCGGCGGCGGCCCGTCCGACGTGGTGGAGCTGACTCTCGCCCTGGCCCGGGAGATGCTCACGGCGGCCGGACTGCCCGACGTGGATCCGGCTACCCCGCTCACCGACGGTCGCGCGATGGACGTCTGGCGCGCCATGATCCGCGGTCAGGGCGGCGACCCCGACGCCCCGCTCCCCCGGGCCCGCGAGACCCAGGCCGTGAGCGCGGACGCCGACGGGGTGCTGCAGCGACTGGACGCCCTCGCCGTCGGGGTCGCCGCCTGGCGGCTCGGAGCGGGCCGGGCACGTAAAGAGGACCCGGTGCAGGCGGCGGCGGGCGTGCGGCTGCACGCCAAGCCGGGCGACCGCGTCCGGCGGGGACAGCCGTTGCTCACCCTGCACACCGACACGCCCGAACGGTTCGACGACGCGGTCGCCTCGCTGCGGGGGGCCTGGGCGATCGGCCCCGAGGCGCCCACCGCCGTACCGCTGGTCATCGACCGGATCGACTGAGCATCACCGCCCGCGCCAGCGCCGGTTCGCGGGTGAAAGTGGTCACTGCGGACCGTGGTTGCGGGGTGTCCCGAGTCGTTTCCGACCACTTTCGCAAAGGGGCCGGGAAAACGCAGTGGCGGCAGAGGGGACCGTCAGAGAGGGTGGGGTGATGATCACCCCCGCTGACCTGTGGCCGCCGTTCGGACTGGTCGTCACCGCCGGTGACCTCACCCTCACTCCGGTGACCGACGACGATCTGCCCGCCCTGGTCGACCTCGTCCTGGACGGGGTGCACCCGGCGACGGAGATGCCGTTCGACGTGCCGTGGACCCGGACACCGGTGGCGGACCTGCCACGCGAGCTGGCCCGCTACCACTGGCGCTGCCGGGCCGAGACGAGCCCCGCCCACCTCGATCTCAACCTGACCGTACGTCGCCACGACGAGATCCTCGGCAGTCAGGGCTGCCACCTGAACGACTTCGCCGTCACCCGGACCGCTGAGACCGGGTCGTGGCTGGCGCTGAGGCACCAGGGCCAGGGCCTCGGCACCCGGATGCGGCGGGCCGTCTGCAGTTTGCTCTTCGACCACCTCGGCGCGTCCCAGGTGAGCTCGACGGCGTTCGTCGACAACCCGGCCTCGCTGGCGGTCAGCCGCAAGGTCGGCTACGTGACCGACGGGGTCCAGCGCAGGAATCGCGAGGGCGTGCTCGCGGAGAGCCAGCGGTTAGTGCTCACCCCGGAGGCGTTCGTCCGGGGGGAACAGGTGAAGGTCAGCCGGGCCGAGCCGCTATGGCGTTACCTGCACCAGGGCTGACCGGGTCTCCAGCTGCGGCGTCGCGTCGGAGTGGATCAGGCCGTAGAGGTAGGCCTCGGCGAGCGCCTCCCACGAGGCCTGGATCAGGTTCTGGCCGACCCCGACCGTGGTCCAGGCGTGGCGGCCGTCGGTGGTCTGGATGAGGACCCGGACCGTCGCGTCGGTGCCGTGGCCCTGGTCCAGGATGCGTACCCGGTAGTCGAGCAGCTCGAACTTCTCCACCACCGGGTAGTGCGGGGTGAGCGCGTTGCGGACGGCGTGATCGAGCGCGTTCACCGGGCCGTTGCCCTCGCCCAGCACCCGCGACGTGGAACCGAACGCGGTCAGCTTCAACGACGCCTCGGTGTCGACGCTGCCGTCGTGATCATGAGAGGTGAACACCCGCCAGGAGTCCACGTCGAAGTAGTCGGGGAGCTGACCGAGCTCGCGACGCAGCAGCAGCTCGAAGCTGGCGTCGGCGCTCTCGTAGGTGTAGCCGGCCGCCTCGGCCGCCTTCACCTGCTCGGTGATCTTAGCCGCCAGGTCGCGGTCGGACAGGTCGAAGCCGAGCTCGGAGCCCTTGATCTGGATGTTGGCCCGGCCGGCCATGTCGCTGACCAGCATCCGCATGTCGTTGCCGACGAGCTGCGGATCGATGTGCTGGTACAGATTCGGATCGACCTTGATCGCGCTGGCGTGCAGGCCCGCCTTGTGGGCAAAGGAACTCAGACCGACGTAGGGCTGGCGCGCGCTCATCGGCACGTTGGTGACCTCGGCGATCGCGTGACTGATCCGCGTCGCCTCGGCCAGGGCGCCGGCCGGCAGCACGGGCCACTCGTACTTCAGGGCGAGGTTGGCCGCGACCGTGATCAGGTCGGCGTTGCCGGTCCGCTCGCCGTAGCCGTTGACGGTGCCCTGGACGTGGGTGGCGCCCGCGTCGACCGCGGCCAGCGTGTTGGCGACCGCGCAGCCGGAGTCGTTGTGGGCGTGGATGCCCAACCTCGCCCCGGTCGCCGCGGCCGTGGACGTCACGATGTCGGCCACCCACGGCGGCAGCATGCCTCCGTTGGTGTCGCACAGCACGACGACCTCGGCCCCGGCGGCCGCGGCGGTGTGCACCACCTCAAGGGCGTAGTCGGGGTTCTCCCGGTAGCCGTCGAAGAAGTGCTCGCAGTCCACGAACACGCGCTGACCTTCGGCGCGCAGGTGGGCCACGGTGTCGGTGATCATCGCCAGGTTCTCCGCGAGGGTGGTGCGGAGAGCTTGTTCGACGTGCCTGTCGTGGCTTTTGGCCACGAGGCAGGCCACCGGTGCGTGCGAGTCACGCAGTGCCGCGGTGAGCGGGTCGTCCGCCGCCTGCCCACCGACCCGGCGGGTGAACCCGAAGGCCACCAGCTCGGCGTGGTTGAGCGGGAGGACGCCGTCGGCCATCGCGGCGAAGAAGGCGGTGTCGTTGGGGTTCGCCCCGGGCCAGCCGCCTTCGATGAAGCCGACGCCGAGCTCGTCCAGGAGCGCAGCGATCGCGATCTTGTCCGCGACCGAGAGCCGCAGCCCCTCCTGCTGGGCACCGTCGCGCAACGTCGTGTCGAACACGTGGAAGTCGGCGGGCACAGCGGCGAGTGGCGGCATCGGGTCCTCGAGTCGGTCGGCGTCAGACGTACCTGGTCATGAAAAAACCTCCCGGCTGGGTAGACAGGAGGTCGGCGCGCTGAAAGAACTCAGCGCGCTAGGCAATGATGATCGTGCAGGTCGTGCTCACGCAGGTACGCATAGGCCCATGCTCACCCCAACTCGCTGCAGAAAGAAACCAAAACACCGGACGTCTCATTGGTTGAGACGTCCGGTGTCGGTGGTCGGACGCCGAGAGAGCGGGTCAGCGCACCCGGTGCAGCCAGCCGTGGGTGTCCTCGGCCCGGCCGTACTGGATGTCCAGCAGCTGGGTGCGCAGGGCCTGGGTCGCCTCACCTGCACCGCCACCGGCGACGGTGTAGTCGGTCTCGGCGGTGCGCAGCGAACCGATCGGGGTGATGACCGCCGCCGTACCGCAGGCGAAGACCTCGGTCACGCTGCCGTCCTTCACCCGGTCCAGCAGTTCTGCGACCTCGATCCGCCGCTCGATCGGGGTCAGCCCGTGCGCGGCGGCGAGGGTGAGGATCGAGTCGCGGGTGACGCCCTCGAGGATCGAGCCGCTCAGCTCGGGGGTGATCAGCTCGCGGGCGGCGGTGACCAGGAACACGTTCATCCCGCCAAGCTCCTCGACGTACTTGCGCTCCGCGCCGTCGGCGAACAGCACCTGGTCGCAGCCCTTCGCGGCGGCCTCGGTCTGCGCGATCAGGCTGGCCGCGTAGTTTCCCCCGCACTTGGCCGCCCCGGTGCCGCCCGGCGCTGCGCGCGTGTAGCCCTCGCTGACCCAGATGCTGACCGGCTTGACTCCCTGGGAGAAGTACGGTCCAGCCGGGCTGGCGATACAGCAGTAGCTGACCCGCTTCGCCGCCCGGACCCCGAGGAACTTCTCGGAGGCGAACATGAACGGGCGCAGGTAAAGCGTCTTCTCGTCACCGTCGGCGGCCCCCGAGGGGACCCAGGCGGCATCGACGGTCACGAGCGTCTCGACGCTGGCGATGAAGTCGCCGGTGCTCAGGGCCGGCAGGGCGAGGCGGTGCGCCGAGCGGGCCATCCGGTCGGCGTTCTTGTCCGGGCGGAACAGCCAGATGCTGTCGTCGGCGTGCCGGTAGGCCTTCATCCCCTCGAAGATCTCCTGCGCGTAGTGCAGGACAGCGGTGGCCGGGTCGAGGGTGAACGGGCCGTAGGGCACGATCGCCGAGTCGTGCCAGCCGTCGGTCGCGGTCCAGGTGGCGACCGCCATGTGGTCGGTGAACTCGGCCCCGAACCCGGGGTCGGTCAGGATCTCGGCCCGCCGCTCGGGCGACACCGGGTGCGGGTTGGGGTGGACGTCGAAGAACAGGCTCATGGTCATCTCACTGTGGTGGACGTGCGGGTAGGGATCAAACAGCGGGGGGCGGGTCGCCGGCGTCGGTGCGACGCTGCTCGACCACGGTGGTGTGCGCAGTCCGACGACGAGACGCCATCACCACCAGGGACAACAGGATCGCCAGCACGCCTGCCCCCATGCAGATGTAACCGATCACCGTCAGATCTACCGCGCTGAACGAATCCCGGACGCCGAAGGCGAGGATCGCGCCGACGACGAGAAGGAAGAGGCCAAGACCGAGGCTCATGGAGCTCCTTTGCTGGGTGCGCATGGGCGCAGACCGGTGAACGCGCCGGGGGAACGCGTAGCCCCAGGGTATCGCCGGGGGAACCAGAGGGGGCTGAGACCGGGCGCAACCGCCTCCGCGTCCTCGATACGATCGGCCGGTGGCTGACCCGAACGGAAGAACGCTGGATCTCGCGGTGATCGGAGGCGACGGCATCGGACCCGAGGTCGTCGCCGAGGGGCTCAAGGTGCTGGCGGCCGTGACCGGTCCGGACGCGTTCAGCCTGCACCACTACGAGCTCGGCGCAGCGCACTGGCAGCGGACCGGTGAGGTGCTGCCCGACTCGGTGCAGGACGAGCTGGCGCAGGCCGACGCGATCTTGCTGGGGGCGGTGGGAGCGGCGCCCGGAGCCACCGACGTCCCCAGCGGGCTGCTCGAGCGTGGGCTGCTGCTCAAGCTCCGGTTCGCCTTCGACCAGTACGTCAACCTGCGGCCGAGCCGGCTCTTCCCCGGCGTGCCGACGCCGCTGGCCGACCACGTCGTGTCCGGCCAGGAGATCGACTTCGTCGTCGTCCGCGAGGGCACCGAGGGCCTCTACTGCGGCAACGGGGGGGTGGTTCGGCACGGGACCCCCCACGAGATCGCGACGGAGGTCAGCGTGAACACGGCGTACGGCGTGGAGCGGGTCGTCCGGGACGCCTTCGACCGCGCCACCCGGCGCCGCAACAAGCTGACCCTGGTCCACAAGCACAACGTGCTGGTCAACGCGGGCGGGCTCTGGCGGCGCCAGTTCGAGGCGGTCGCGGCGCAGTACCCCGGCGTCAGCACCGACTACCTGCACGTCGACGCGGCCACGATCTTCCTGGCCACCGACCCGGCGCGCTTCGACGTAATCGTCACCGACAACCTGTTCGGCGACATCCTGACCGACCTCGCCGCCGCCGTGACCGGGGGCATCGGTCTGGCCGCCAGCGGCAACGTGAACCCGACGCACAACTTCCCCTCCATGTTCGAACCGGTGCACGGCTCGGCCCCGGACATCGCCGGGCAGGGCATCGCCGATCCGACGGCGACGATCTTGTCCGTGTCGTTGCTGCTGGACCACCTGGGCTACGCCGACGAGGCGGCTCGGGTGGAGAAGGCGGTGGTCGCCGACATCGCCGGCCGCACCAGGGGTCAGCTGCGGTCGACCACGGCGATCGGCGACGCGATCGCCGCGGCGGTCTGAGCCCGGTTCAGCGCTGGGTGCCGTCGCCGCTGCCGGGGTGACCGGTCGCTGCGGACTCGGCGACCACAGGGTGGATGCGGTGCTCCCGGCGGATCCGGCGGGGAGCGGGTGTGCTCGCCGCGTCGGCGGGGCGCGGGTGGTGGTCGCTGCCCCAGGTGTCCGGATACATCTCGTACATCGTGGATCCTGTGTCGTTTGCGAGGTCATCCAGGGCGCACCTGGCTCAGCCAGATACTAGGACATCCGACTAAAATCCTGGACAGGTTATCTCGCATCCTGGACGACCAGATGTCGCTGTGGGTGCGTGCCAGACTGCGGGGATGAGCGCCCCTCCCGAGCTGCCGGCGCTCGTGGTCCGCGCCCTCCGGATGTCGCTCGAACGCGGTTACGTCCAGGCGTCGCGCACCGAGACCGGACGCCTGCTCGCCACTCTCGCCGCGACCCGGACCGGCACCATCGCGGAGTTCGGCACGGGCTGCGGGGTCGGCGCCGCCTGGTTGCGCAGCGGTGCACCCAAGGCCACCCGGGTGATCACCGCCGAGCTCGACCCCGAGCTCGCTCACGGGGTGATGGACATGTTTGCCGCCGACGACATCGACGTGATGCACGCCGACTGGTCCACCCTGCACGAGCACGGGCCGTTCAGCCTGGTCTTCCTCGACGCCGGCAGTGCGAAGGCCTTGCCGCGTGAGCAGCTGATCGAGCTCGTCGAGACCGGTGGCATGATCATCCTCGATGACTTCATGCCCAGTTCCACCTGGCCCCCGGTGGTCGGCGGCCGCGTCGACGTGGTCCGTCAGCACTGGCTGAGCGACGACCGCTTCACCACCGTCGACGTGATGGTCGCCGCCGACACCTCGGTGATCATCGCCGTCAAGCGCTGAGCCCACGCGATCACCCCACCCGCGGGTCAGTTTGGCCTCAGCACGACCGTCAGGCATCCTGACCCCGTGACGGGGAGCACAGACCGCGGGGGCAAGGTCGTCAGGGTCGTCGCCGGCATCATGGCGATGGCCGCGGTGGTGTTGATCACCTTCGGCATCCTGGCTCGGTTCGCCGGCGGCTGGGGCGTTCCCTTCTTCACCTTCACCACCGACAACGGCAGCACCTGCACGAACACGTTCTCCGGCCACGTCTGCGACCAGGTCACCCCCGCCGACATCGCGTTCTGGTCCGACGTCACCCTGCCGCCGACGACGACGGTGACCACGGCGACCTACACCGTCACCCATGACTACGAGCTGACCGCCGATCTCGCCATCGGCAAGGCCCAGGCCGCTGCGGGTCTGAAGGACCTGCGGGCGGCGTTCGGGCCCTGCAAGAACCACCCCAGTCCGCTCGACCTCACCGGCCTGACCAAGACCTGCGTGATGACCAACGACGACTTCACCGCGACGGCCGACGGCGAGCAGGCCAGCCGACTCTTCCTGGTCGGCACGGGCGTCCGCAAGGACGGCACCCGGCTGGTCTCGATGACCATCCGCTCCCGCTGACCGACGGCGACCAGATCACCAATGGATGAGCGCGAGCTCCACAACCGGTCGGTCTGGGAGGGCGTGTCGCGCAAGCACGTCGACGAAGACGACTGGTTGGTGGCGGCGGCGAGGGTGGCCGACACCCTGACCGCGGCCGAGCGACGGCTGCTTGCGGCGGTGCTGGCGACCCGTCCTGTCGTCGTCCACCTGCAGAGCGGCCACGGCCTGGACGACCTCGACCTCGTCCGAGCCGGTGCCCGGTCGGTGGTCGGGGTCGACTACAGCTCGGTCGCCGTCGGTGCTGCCCAACGCCGCGCGAACGTCCTCGACCTCCGCAGCCGGTACGTCGTCGGCGAGGCCGTGCGGACACCCCTCCGCACCGGCGCGGCCGACCTCGTCTACACCGGCAAGGGCGCCCTCATCTGGATCACCGACCTTGCCGCCTGGGCGGCCGAGATTCGCCGAATCCTGCGCCCGGGCGGAACCCTGTTCGTCTACGAGGCCCATCCGGCCGTCCCGCTCTGGACCTGAGACGACGACGCCCCCAGAGTCCGGCCCGACCGCAGCTACTTCGCGCGCACCCACGTCAACGACTCGTTCCCGGCCCACGGGGCGATCGAGACCCAGTGGACCCTCGGCGAGATCATCACCACGATCACGGCCGCTGGGCTCCGCGTCACCACGCTGGAGGAGTACCCGGAGCCGTTCTGGCGACCGGGTGACACGGACGCCGCGGCGTGGCGCGGACGGCTCCCGAACACCTACGCCCTCCTCGCCCACGCCTGACCCACGCGCGTGCGTATCCCCACCACGGAACGCAATCCGGTACCTGCGGTCGAGGTCAGCCCCGGCACACCAGAGCCCATCCCTCCGGTCATGTCGACGACGACGTGGAGGGCACGGCCGCGCGCTGACCCTGGACGCCGTACGGGCAGTGCCGACCGGGACGGGTGTCCGAGTCGGCGGCGTGGACGGGTCGGGCGGGAGCACCTGAGCGCAGCGAACGAGCGGATGGTTGCCGCCGACCCGGACACCGTCCCGGCCGGCGACAACCCCACAGCACCGCCAGGGTCAGCGCGCGGCAGTGCCCTCCACGTAGTCGTCGTCGTGGCTCTTGACCCACGCCATCAGGCCTCGCAACTCGTGCCCGACCTTCTCGATCGGGTGGGTCTCCCCCGCCGTGCGCAGCGCGGTGAACTCCGGCGCGCCGGCGTCCTGGTCGTCGATGAAACGCTGGGCGAAGGCCCCGTTCTGGATGTCGTCCAGGACACCCTTCATGTTCTCCTTCACCCGCGCGTCGATCACCCGCGGGCCGGAGACGTAGTCGCCGTACTCGGCGGTGTCGGAGATGCTCCACCGCTGCTTGGCGATACCCCCCTCGTACATCAGGTCGACGATCAGCTTCAGCTCGTGCAGGCACTCGAAGTAGGCGACCTCAGGCTGGTAGCCGGCCTCGGTCAGGGTCTCGAAGCCCGCCATGATCAGCGCGGAGGCGCCACCGCAGAGGACGGCCTGCTCGCCGAAGAGGTCGGTCTCGGTCTCCTCGGTGAAGGTGGTCTTGATGCCCCCGGCCCGGAGGCCGCCGATCGCCTTGGCGTACGCGAGCGC
>JBPCRP010000104.1:0-2732 GCA_050996715.1 Propionibacteriaceae bacterium | reverse complement strand
AGGAGGGGGGGTGTCGGCTGATGGGGCCTCGGGCGAGCCGGGCCGCCCCGTCGCCGCGTTCGGCGGTGGCGGTGCTGTGCTGTGATCGCGGTCAGGGCCGTCCCGAGGTATGCCGGTCGCGCTGGGCGATCTCATCCAGCGCGGTCAGACGGGCCTCGATCCGGTCCAACTGCGCGCGCAGGGCATGCATGTCGCGACGGGTGGCCGCCTCGGCGTCATCCTCGACCGCACGCACCCGCTCGATCAGCCAGGTGGCGAACGATGCCGAGACGGCGCCGATCAGGGTGACCCCGCCGATCATCAGGCCGGCGGCGACGAAGCGGCCCTCGGTCGTCACCGGGACGTGGTCGCCGTAGCCGACCGTCGTCACCGTCGTAACCGCCCACCACAGCGCGTCGCCGAAGGTCTCGATGTTTGCCCCTGGACGCCCGCGCTCGGCATCGAGTACTGCCAGGGCAGCGCAGTAGACGAGCACGATCGCCGAGCCGGCGATGTAGTAGGCCAGGCGGCCGCGCAACGAATCGGTGGCGCGCCGGTGCAGCACCCGCAGCAGCATCACCAACCGCAGCAGCCGCAGTGGGCGCAGCGCCGGCAGCGCGACGATCACCAGGTCGACCAGGTGCCGCCACACATAGCGCGCCCGGCTGTCAGCGAGCGCGACGCGCACGACGTAGTCGGCGACGAACAGCAGCCAGATCAAGTAGTCCGTGATCCGGCAGGCGGTGTGCCAGGTCGAGTCAAGCCGGGTGTCCAGCACGTCGACGGAGTACGCGGCCAGAAAGATCACTGCGAGGACCGCCAGCGGCCATTCCGTGCGCCGCTCCCAGGCCGCGACGCGCGGTCCGGCCACCCGCGCCGCCGACTCAGCCATGCCTCGCATTGTCGCCGCTGCCGGCCGGCGGCCCTAGCCGCGCCCAGTGACTTTCGGGCTGCCCATGCTCACCCGACCGGCACACTCGTGCGCATGACTGAAACGCAACCTGCGATCTCCGTCGTGCCGGCCAATCAGGCGAGCTGGGCAGACCTGCAGACCGTCTTTGGCACCCGCGGACCGGCAGCCGGGTGCCAGTGCCAGCGCTACAAGCTGCGACCCCGGGAATCCTTCCGCTCGTTTCCGGTCGAGGAACGCGCCCGCCGGCTGCACGAGCAGACCGACTGCGGCCATCCGGAGTCGTCCTCGACCACCGGCCTGGTCGCCTACGTCGACGGCGAACCCGCCGGGTGGTGCGCGGTCGAGCCGCGACCGGCCTATACCGGCCTGGCCCGCAACAACCGCGTGCCCTGGACGGGCCGCGCCGAGGACAAGACCGACGACAGCGTCTGGGCGGTGACCTGCTTCGTCACCCGGGCGGGTTTCCGTA
The DNA here is from genome assembly GCA_050996715.1 of Propionibacteriaceae bacterium. Taxonomy (GTDB): domain Bacteria; phylum Actinomycetota; class Actinomycetes; order Propionibacteriales; family Propionibacteriaceae; genus Microlunatus. Next base: position 1,371 of record JBPCRP010000104.1, on the reverse strand, counting down.
AGCGTGGTGTCAGCCGAGCACTCGCCCGCGCCGCCGTGGACTTCGCCCGCGCACGTGGCGCGCGCGCCATCGAGGGTTACCCCATGACCACGAAGGACGTGATCCTGGAGGAGCTGCAGCCCGGCACCGAGCGCATGTTCGTCGACGCGGGTTTCACGGAGGTGAGCCGCCCCACCCTGCGACGCGTCGTGATGCGGATCGACTTCTGATGCGTTGGCCAGTCCGGTCGCGCACCGGCCCGCTGGCGCCCGCGCGAGCCAGTCGGATACAACGCCTCGACCCAGGTTGCCGACGAGAACTGGCAAGCGCTAAGAGCGATACGCGTCGGCGCGCCCGCGAATGTCGCGGACATTAACACCATGCCGGTCAGCGTCGATCCGATAGCGAAAGTCAGAGTAGAGCTGGTCGGCACTAGCGACGCCTCACTCAGAGCAGTTCCAGCGGGTCGAGGACGATCTTGACGGGGTCGGTGGCCTTGCGAGCCGAGCGGGCGGCCGCTGCGGCCTTCAGCGCGCGGGCCAGCTCCAGCCCATGGGCGCGGCTGACACGCAGCAACATGCGCTCGTCCGCGGGCCGCCGGTCCGGCCCGCGCCGCGAGGCCGCACCAGGAGCGGCCGCGGTCACCGGCACCGGGCCGATCGCCTCGGTGCCGACGGGCAGGTCGGCCGCATCGAGCAGCTCGGCGAGCGCGGCCGGCGGCCCGGTCAGCGCCGCCATCCGAACGGCCGGGACGAAGCCCAGTTCGGCCCGTTCGGCAAGCTCGCGTGCGGCGAAGCCGCCCGGGTCCCAGCGGATCAGCGCTTGCACGGCAGGCACCCCGGCGTCGGCGCCCACGACAACGTGTCCGTCGGCGCGCACCAGCGCCGCCGCGTTCAGCCAGCGGCGCAGCGCCTCCTCAGCCGCGCGGAGGTCGGCGCGGGACAGTAGTGCCCAGCCGTCCAGCAGCAGCGCCGCGCCATAGCCGCCAGCCGCGATGGGTTCGGCGCCGGGCGTGGCGACGACGACTGCGGCGGCGCCGTCGACCGTCGCCAGCACCCGCTCGCCGCTCGAGGTCAGCACCGGCACGCCCGGGAAGGCGCGGCCCAGCTCCTCGGCGGTGCGGCCGGACCCGACAATCACTGCGCGCAGCCGGGTGCCGTCGCACACCGGGCACCGCCAGCCGTGGGCCGGGCACCCGCACCACCGGCACGCCGGGATCGCGCGCGCGGAGGCCGCAGCGAGCGGGCCGGAGCACACCGCGCACCGGGCCGGGGTCCGGTCGAGCTCGCAGGCCAGCGCCGGAACGTAGCCGGTGCGCGGCACGTGGACCAGCACTGGACGGCCGGCCGCGAGCGCGTCCCGAGCGGTGCGCCAGGCCAGGCTGGGCAGCCG
>JBPCRP010000175.1:0-33646 GCA_050996715.1 Propionibacteriaceae bacterium | reverse complement strand
AGCTCCTGACCAGCGCCGGCGACAACCCCGACCGGATCACCTCCGAAGCCGCGTTCGCCCACCTGTGCGGTGTCGCACCCATCCCGGCCAGCAGCGGCCGCACCAACCGACACCGCCTCAACCGAGGCGGTGACCGACAAGCCAACAACGCCCTCTACATCGTGGTGATCAACCGGCTCCGCCACGACCCCCGCAGCCGCGCCTACGCCGAGCGCCGCACCCAACAAGGACTGTCAACCCGAGATCATCCGATGCCTGAAACGCTACGTCGCCCGCGAGATCTACCGCATCCTCGTCCCTGCACGAACTACAGGAAACCCGATCGGCTCAGCACTTGCCAATGCATAGGAGCATCGGTCGGCCACTGACGTGCTTTGAAGGGGATCGGCCACAGACGTGCTCCGCACGGGGGTCGGCTTGCGTGCTCCGCACGACAGTCGTCCACTAGTCGGCTCCCACAACGCCTTCGAGCACGCCTGCGAGCTCGGCATGATGACAGACAACCCCCTCGACCACGTCCGCTGGACGAAACCCCGAACGACCAACGCCGTCGACCCCCGCGTCGTCGTCAACGCGGATCAGGCTCGCCGCTTCCTTGACGCCCTTCGTCACCACAGCGACACCGGTCACCCACCTCACCGCGTTCTTTGCCCTGATGTACTACGCGGCGCTCCGCCCTGAGGAGGCCACCGAGCTCCGCCGCTTCCAACTGACCCTCCCCGACGGGAACGACCGGTGGGGCGAGATGCGTCTGCAGCATGCGCTCCCCCGCTCGGGCAGCCGGTGGACCGACACCGGCGAGATTCGCGAACGGGCCGCGCTGAAGCACCGCGCGACCGGCGACAGCCGCACCGTGCCGATCCACCCCGACCTGGGGACCATCCTCCGAGCGCACCTCGACGAATTTGGTCCGGCCGACCAGGACGCCCGAATCTTCCGCGGCCGACATGGTGCACCGGTCACCGACCGGACCTACCTGCGGATCTTCCACGAGTCCCGGGCGGCCGCGTTCACCGAGCGAGAAGCGTCGTCGCCACTGATGAACCGACCCTACAGCCTCCGCCACGCCGCCGTCTCGACCTGGCTTCGCTCAACCGGTGATGCGGCACTGGTCGCCCGCTGGGCCGGCCACAGCGTCGCCGTCCTTCTCACTGTTTACGCCAAGTGCGTCGACGGAGCCGAAACGGAGTCGTTGGAGCGCATCTGGAACGCGACACGCCGGGGACCCGAATCCGGGATCTCAGGGCCCGTATAGGGCCCGACCACCCGTAGACCCCCGGATCCGGCCGGTCACAGCCGGACGTACGGCGCGACCGGCCGACTGGGACGAAACCGGTACCAGCCCTGGTCAGGGCCAACTTGAAGCGGTGTGGCAGGTGTTGGGTTCGAACCAACGTAGGCGTACACCGGCAGATTTACAGACCGCACACCAAATCAGCTCCCATAAGGGCAAACGCTCGGCAGGAGACGATTCAGGGACCGAATAGGGATCGAGCAGCCGCCCTCAGCCATCGCCTCCCGCTCCTGCCGGACATCCCACGCCAAGCCGTCGGGAACCAGGCTTTGGTCCCCGATCGCCTTCCGCGCTTGGCTCTATGCCGTCCATGACGCCAGCTTGTCAGGACCTCGGACTTGGCATGACTACCGACGGAAAATGCGGACAGTTATCGGTGTTGTGTATACACTTTTTTTCATGTCAGAGCCTCTCAGCTCAGAGGTCGTGCAAGGCACTCTTGACTGGTCCCTTGATGTCGCCAATCCAGACGGGATCATGATCCGTCTCTATAGCGCCGACCGCAGCGAGGTCGACAACACGGATCTGCCTGGCTACGCCCGAGCGGCACCCCAGGACGGTCAGCGGTAAGCCGGGTTTGCTGTGGAGGCGGCCGGCTCCGACGATGGCCATGCCATACGGCAGCCAGGACGACGGGTGCGCTCGGGAGGCTGCGGAAAAGCGGTATCCGACGGGTCTGGATGGCAAAGATGATCAGCGTCTGTGCACAGCGACTCGACGAACCAACCCGTACGGCACTGGTCAGCGCCGGAGTGGAACACCCACAGCATGGCGCCTCGGCGGCCTACTCCGCCCCGTACTCCTTCAGGAAACCGAGACCCACCGACACCGCGACGATGATCCCGATGATGATCTCAGCTGGTACCACAGGACCACGACAGGTCGTGCGCTGCGATGCCACAGCATTCGACCCATCGGCTGCCCGCGAGCGGCCCGTCTACTTCAACCAGGGCATCCGCTTGACCAGGGAGGTGGACTCCCAGATCTTGCCGAGTCCCCAGATCCGTCCGGCTGCGGTCAGGGCAGCAACGATGGCGACTAGGGCGTAGATGATGTGGTAGTCCACGATTGGGTTGACCGACCCGCTCGGCTGGCCGTCGAAGGTGAACTTGGCCAAGGGCCACTCAGCTAGCCACATGGACAGCAGGATGACCGTGCCGGCCACGGCCGCGATCCGAAGGCCGATACCGAGGATGAGGGCCAGGCCGACCCCCAGCATGCCAAGCATGAAGAGGGTGTCGACCACCGAGGACTCGGCGAGCGAGGCGAAGAAGGTACGGAAGGGGCCGACCTCGACGTGACCGAGGAAGCCGCTGGTGGGTGAGCCACCGTGGATCCAGGCTTTGGCGGACGGGGTCGAGTAGCCGAGACCGAACATCTTGTCGAGGAATGCCCAGAGGAAGATGAAGCCGACGGCGATCCGCGCGACGGCCAGCGCCCGGCCGCCATAGCTGGTCAGAGCCGACGGGGCGGATGCGGGCCCTGGAACCGCCGCAGCGGTGCGAGGGTTCAGTACTGCAGTCATGTCATGTCCTTATTTTTTCGAGAGTGTGTTAGGGCTGGAAATCGACTCTGCGCAGGTTCGTCGTCAGGGCGCAGCTACGATCCGAGCCGAATCCACAACGCCGGCGAGCTCGCCGGCCGAACCGCTAATGACATCCAAGTCCCGGTAGTCGTCCGACATGCTCGCCTTCGTCACTCTGCGAGCCAGCCACGTGTGAGTCTGCGCCGGTCCAGGTTGCCGCGGATCGGTGCGGCACTCCACCGGCAGATCAGGATCGGTCAGTCCCTCGAGGTCGCGTGCGCAGCTGCGCAGCTGCTCATTTGCCACCTGCTCGTCAGGGCTCAGCCTGGACGCGAACGAGATATGGGTGTTCAGCGGCTCGGAGCCGTGCACCAGCCGCATCCCGGTCCGCCGACGGTACTTCTCTGCAGCAGCAAACCGGAAAGCCGCCCCGTAATGCCGCGTGTCCCCATGAGCGCCGACGATGATCGAGCCCAGACCGTGGCCGCTCACTGGTCGCCCGCATTCGGAACGACCATAACCGGGCACTCCGCGCCACTCACCAGAGCTCGGCTCACCGACCCGAGACCATCGACTCCGCCGGCCAGCTCACCGCCATCGCTGCGCCCCAGAACGAGGAGCTCGGCCTGGGTCGACAATGCAAGCAACGCCGCGATGGGCTCCTGACGAAGGAAATGTTGGGTGACGGTCACGCCGGGGTGCTTCGCGGCGTAGCTGGTCACTGAGGTGGTGATCCGTTGCTCGGCCACCTCGGTCCAATGGTCCAGCGCGTCCTGGTAATCGGCCCTGCCGGCGTAGCTGTACATCGGCGGCGCCCAGGCGTAGACGACCCGGAGATCGAGGTCACGGGAGACGGCCTCGGTAAAGGCGGCTTCGAGGACAGGCTGCGCGGCGTCCGAGGCGTCGATGCCCACGGTGACCGACCGGCTTGCGGTCCGCGGTTGCCAACCGGACGGAACCACATAGACCGGACAGTGAGCGACGGCTCCCACCGCCTGACTGGTCGAGCCGGTGAACACGCGCTCCAGGCGGCTCAGGTTGCGTCGTCCCAGGACGATCGCGGATGCCCCTGCAGACAGTTCCTTGAATATCCGGCTCGGGTGGCCGAGGCAGACCCGACAAGTCAGCCGGTCGCTCGGGAAACCGCGACTCACCGCATAATCGCGGGCAGCCTCGGCGAGCTTGTTGCCGACACCCAGCAGGGTCTCCGTGACGACGGGTGGCAAGGGAATTCCAAGGCTGCCGTTCTGTGGGGCTACGTGCACGACGCACAGATCGACGTTTCGGCGGGACGCTACAGCGGTGGCGTAGCCGACCGCCTGGAGTCCGTCGTTGCTGCCGTCGACACCGGCGAGGATGGGTGAGCCGGTTCGCCGATCCTGGTGGGTGGTGGGTTCGGTACTGGTGGTGGTGCTCATGGTCTGATCAGCTCCTCGGGGCGTCAGTGGCTTGCAGTGGGTCGACATTCGGGACAAGACGTCTGGCCGCCACCCATACCGGGACCGAAGTGCATCATGGCGTTCTCCTTCTGAGGGCCGTCTCACCGCGAAGCGGCTCTTCCGTGCCCTCCCATCCAGCCTCCGCCGAAATGGCTGCTTCGGTAAGGGTCGAACGTCCTGTAGCGGTGGTAACGCTCCACTCCTCTTGGCCATACCCCAACTGGGTATTCCAGCAAGCCCGTGCAGACACACCGAACAGCCGGGCAGCGCAGACGCGGCCCGGGTCTGATTCGACGGCAAGGCCGAAGGGTGTCTGAGCTTGCTCGGACTCCACGAACTTGACGGTGAATCCGTCGAGAGCCGACCAGCGCTTGGCGACAATCCCGCCGGTGGTGCTGTGCGGGCTCAAGCAACCAGGTCGCCACCGCCATCCTCCAGCTCGACGAAGGACTCGGAGTCGAACGCGGCAGCAACCATGTGACGGCCAAACCTGGGCAACGCGGCCACCGACCTGAAAGACAGCGCGTTGGAAACCGGGGCCGACAGGCGGGGCCCGGGCAACGGCCGAGCCGTGGCGACATCGGTTGGCGCGGGTGGCCACGAAGGTGACCACCACGGCGTCGACGTCACCGGACCGGCCGAGAGCGAGGGTCGCAGCCGTTAGGGCGGCAGGCGTGGCCTTGGCCCTTAGGTCGACTGGGAGGGCTCCTGCAACCGCTCGGTCGGCTGGCGGAGGACTTGCCCGAGGTGGCCGCGCTCGACCTCAACCCGTCGTCGTCACGGCCGACGGAATCGTGCTCGTCGACGTCAAGCTCCGGCTGGCGCCGCTCACGGCCGAGGCCGACCCCCTGCTCCGTGCCCTCGCCCGGCGGTGAGCGGCTGCGAATGGCCGAGGACCTTGGTCCCGGCTACCCCGGTCGGAGGGCCATGGCGCAGCCGGCAGGAGGCGACAAGTCTGGAGGTGCCCAGCAAGGGGCGCCGCCACGAGGCGAACCACCAACCACACCCCAGAAGGACGACAGCCATGATGAAGGCCCTGGTGTTCGACCGTCCGCAGCAGATCCGGTGGACCGACGTGCCCCTGCCCACGCTGCAGGACCCGCGCGACGCGATCGTCCGCGTCGACGCGGCCACCATCTGCGGGACCGACCTGCACATCCTCAAGGGCGACGTGCCCGAGGTGGAGAGCGGACGGATCCTCGGCCACGAAGCGGTGGGCACCGTCCTCGAGATCGGTGCTGCGGTGACCGGGGTGAGCGAGGGCGACCGGGTCTTGATCTCCTGCATCAGCGGCTGCGGCCGCTGCCGCTACTGCCGCACCGGGGCGTACGGCCAGTGCATCGCCGGTGGCGGCTGGGTTCTCGGCCACCTGATCGACGGCACCCAGGCCGAGTACGTCCGGGTGCCGTTCGCGGACCTGTCGCTGCACCAGGTCCCGGACACAGTGGCCGACACCGACGCTCTGATGCTGGCCGACATCGTCCCCACCGGCTACGAGGTCGGCGTGCTCAACGGCCACGTTTCGCCCGCCGATACGGTCGCCGTGGTCGGTGCCGGACCCGTGGGGCTGGCCGCGGTGATGACCGCGAAGCTGTTCTCCCCCTCCCACGTGGTCGCGATCGACCTCGCCCCCGCCCGGCTGGAGGCCGCCAAGCTCTTCGGCGCCGACCACGCTCTCCGTGCGGACGAGGACCCGGTCGCCGCGGTGGCCGAGCTGACCGACGGCCTCGGCGCCGACGTGGTGATCGAGGCGGTGGGTGTCCCGGACACGTTCGAACTCTGCACCCGGCTGGTCCGCGCCGGCGGCCGCGTGGCCAACGTCGGTGTGCACGGCCGGCCGGCGACGCTGCACCTGGAGGACCTCTGGATCAAGAACATCACCATCACCACCGGGCTGGTCGACACCTACTCCACCCCGACCCTGCTCGCCATGCTGGGCTCCGGCCACCTCCAGACCCGGCACTTCCTCACCCACCACTTCGCCCTGACCGACATGCTCGAGGCGTACCGCGTCTTCGGTGACGTCGGCGCGAGCCGGGCGCTGAAGGTTGCCCTCGTCCGGTCCTGAGCGGGACGTGAGAAGGAGGAGATGATGCGCGTCCTGGTCGCCTACGCGAGCCGCACCGGCGGCACCGGCGGCACCGCCGAGATAGCCGAGCGGACCGGCCGCTGGCTCCGCGAAACCGGGTTCGACCTCGACACCCGACCTTTCGCGGACGCGCCCGACGCGTCGGGATACGACGCGGTGGTCCTCGGCAGCGCCCTCTACGCCCGGCACTGGAAACGGAGCGCCGTCAACTACCTCCGGACCCAGGCCGTGGACCTGGAAGGACGCCCGGTCTGGCTCTTCCAAAGCAGCCCGTTCGCCAGGGCGCGGAGGACCAGTTCGTCCCCACCCCTCTGACCTTTCGCTGCCTCGTCACGCACCGTCACCTGGACCACCCCCGTCACCTTCGGCGGCCGTCTCGACCCCGACCACCCGGGCGACTGGCTGCAGCAATGGATGACCGGCGGGAGGGACTGGCAATGAGGACCGAGCCCGAGACCTTGACCCCGACACTGACACTGACCGCATTGAGCCGGCCGCAGTGCCTGGACCTGCTCGGTCAGCACAAGATCGGGCGGATCGCCTGGCAGGCGGTGGACGCCCAGCAGATCTTGCCGGTCACCTACACCGTCTTCGAGGGACGGGTGTACTTCCGAACCTCCCCCTACAGCATCCTGTCCGATCTGCTCCTTCCCACCGAGGTGGCGCTGGAGGTCGACGAGCTGGACCTCACCACTCGGACGGGATGGAGCGTCGTCGTCCACGGGCGGTCCCAGGCCGTGGCGGAACCGGTCAGCGTGAGCCGGCTGTGGGCGGTGGATCCGCTGCCCTGGGCACCCGGGAGCCGGCACCTGTTCGTCGAGGTCACGCCGACCGACATCACCGGACGCCTCCTGTCCCGCGAACTCCGGTAGCCCGCGCCGTGAGACCGCACACCCACCGGCGCCGGGCCTGGGCAGCCGGAATGCGTAGTCCTATAGTCGAGGCGTGCCTGCTGACCGGGTCGACCCCGGGGTGCCACCAGCAGGAGCGACGAATCCTCAACGTACCGTCGAGCGTCTGGTGACCGAGCTCCTGGAACAAGCCACTGCGGCCTTGACGGCTCAGCAACGGCTGCAGCGGCTGCTGGCCGCAAACCGCTCCATCGTCGGCGAGCTCAGCCTCCCCGCGGTGCTCCGACGCATCGTCGACACGGCCCGCGACGTCGCCGGTGCGCGCTATGCGGCCCTGGGCGTGATCGGGCCCGACCGTCAGCTCGAGCAGTTCCTGTTCGCCGGGATGGACGCGGAGACCGTCGCCACCATCGGTGAGCTGCCGAAGGGGCGAGGCCTCCTGGGGACCCTGCTGGCCGACCCGCGACCGATCCGGGTCGCCCGGATCGCCGACGACCAGCGGTCGAGCGGCCTTCCCGCGGGCCACCCGCCGATGACCAGCTTCCTCGGCGTTCCCGTCCGTAGCCGGGACGCGGTGTTCGGCAACCTGTACCTGACCGAACGGGTCGACGGAGGCCAGTTCACCGACGAGGACGAAGAGCTGGTGCTGGCCCTCGCGGCCACGGCCGGGATCGCCATCGACAACGCCCGACTGTACGAGGATTCCCGCCGGCGGCAGGAGTGGTTGCGCGCCTCCGGCGAGATCAGTCGTCGGCTGGTGCAGGCCGAGTTCGACCACCGCGACGTCCTGCAGCAGATCGCCGGCAGCGTGCGGCGGCTGGCGAACGCGGACGTCGTGAGCGTGGTGCTGCCCGTCGAGGGTGCGGCGGACGACCTGGAGGTGATCGCGGCCAGCGGCCGCGGCGAGCACGAGCTCCGTGGGATGCGCTACCCCCGCGAGGACAGCGTCGCCTGGCAGGCGATGGTCGAACGGCGAGGGCAACGGATCGACGACGCCCACCATCACCCCGGGGTGTACCTGCACCTGCGGGCGGCGCTGCCGGTGAGCGAGGTGCTGGCGCTTCCGCTCAGCGGTGAGGGCGGCTCGTTGGGGGCGATCGTCGCGGCCCGGGCCAGCCAGACCCCGTTCACCGAGACCGACCTGGAGATGGCCGAGGCCTTCGCCGGGCAGGCCGCGCTCGCCCTGGAGCTCGCCGCCGCGCGGGCCGACCAGCAACGCCTCGAGGTGCTCGAGGACCGCGACCGGATCGCCCGCGACCTGCACGACCACGTCATCCAACGCCTCTTCTCGGTCGGGCTGAGCGTGCAGAGCACCGCGATGGCCCTGCACGAGGGTCCCGCGCGGGACCGGCTCGTCCGTACCGTCGACGAGCTCGACGACACGATCCGGCGCATCCGGACGACCATCTTCGCCCTCCAGGACGCCCACGGCGGCCAGGCGTTGCGCCGCACAGCCCTCGGCGTGATCGACCAGGTGACCCCGATGCTCTCGGCGCGACCCGACCTCCAGTTCGTCGGCGCGTTGGACACGATTTCCGAACCGCAGATCGTCGCCGCCGTGGAGGCGGTGCTCCGGGAGTCGCTGACCAACGTGGCCAAGCACGCCCACGCCGACGACGTCCGGGTCGAGCTCCGCACCGACGGCGCGGAGCTCACCCTCACGGTCGCCGACGACGGTATCGGGCTGACCGACCCGGGCCGGCGCAGCGGGCTGGTGAACCTCCGCACGCGGGCCGAGCAGCTGGGCGGCCACCTCGCACTCGATGACAACCCCGAAGGAGGGCTCCGGCTCCGATGGACCATCCCCCTGCCCTGAGCACGTCCGGCACCATCCGGATCTTCATCCTCGACGACCACGAGCTGGTCCGCCGCGGGCTGATCGACCTGCTCGGCTCGGAACTGGACATGCAGATCGTGGGCGAGGCCTCGAGCGCACGCGACGCGCTGAGCCGGATACCCGGCGCCCGGCCCACGGTAGCCCTGCTGGACGCCCGGCTGCCCGACGGCAGCGGGATCGACGTGTGCCGCGACGTCCTCTCCGGCCACCCCGACGTCCGCTGCATCATCCTGACCTCCTATGACGACGACGAGGCCCTGTTCGCGGCCGTGATGGCCGGCGCGTCCGGGTACCTGCTCAAACAAATCGGCGGCTCCGGGCTGGTGGACGGCATCCGACAGGTCGCCGCCGGCCGCTCCCTGCTCGACCCGGCGGTCACCAGCAAGCTGCTAGACCGGCTGCGTCACCCGGTCCAGCCCGACCCGGTGGTCGAGAGCCTGACCCGGCGGGAACGCGACATCCTCGAACTGATCGCCGACGGGTGCACCAACCGGCAGATCGGCGAGCGGCTCTTCCTGGCGGAGAAGACGGTGAAGAACTACGTCTCCGGATTGCTGACCAAGCTCGGGATGCAACGTCGGACCCAGGCGGCCGTCTTCGGGGCTGGGCTCCGGCAACCGCCCGCGCGGGCGCGCCGGTCCGACTGAGGGCGTCTTCTTAGATGCCTGGGGCAACGGCCCTCAGTCCCGGGGACGAGGAGCCGCTCAACGCTTCGTCCCTCCCGGTCGCCGGCACCGGCGGAGCGATGAGCAGCGGGCACAACGACCGATCCATCACCGCGCGGGCCACCGACCGCGACCAGCTCCCGAGGTGGTGGCCATGGTGCGGCCGGCCCACCACCATCAGACGGGCCACCACCGACTCCTCGACGATGCGGACGGGCGGGTCGCCCGACACCAGCAGCGTCCGGACCTCGACGTCAGGGTGGTCCTGCTTCGCACCCGCCAGGACGGCGCCAAGCGAGGCACGCTCCTCGCTGAAGAAGGAGCCCTCCCCGTAGATGGGAATGGCGTGCATGGCCACGACATCCGCCTGGCGCCACTCCGCCTCCTCGAAGGCGCAGCGCAACGTCGACTCGGCCGGGCTTTCGACGTCGAGGGCGACGACCACCGACCGCCCGACCGCGTCCGTCCGGATCCAGCCGGGCGGCACGACCACCACGGGGCAGTTGGCGCCGGCGGCCACCGCCGAACCGACCCGACCGGTGAGGAGCTGGTCGCTGAGGTTGAAGTGGTGCCGGCCGAGGACCAGCAGGGCGGCGATCCGGGACGCATCCCGCAGCGCGGCGATCGGCGACGCGGCCGTGACCATCCGCTGCACCCGGGTGCGAGTCCCCAGGCGCAGCCCGGACAGCACGTCGTTGACCAGGGTCTCCGCGTCCTCGAGGGTCCGGGTCACGAACTGCGCCGACATCCCCGCGGTCGCCGGTGGGATCTGGTAGCAGTACACGGCCATCAGGTCCCAACCCCGGTCGCGGGCCACCGCCGCGGCGTAGTGGGCCGCCTCGTCGGCCTCGGTCGTCCCGTCCACCCCGACCGCCACCAGCGGCGTCCGACCCGTGTGGTTCATGGTGTCTCCTTCTCGTCGACTCGCTGCCGACCAGCCTCGCGTCCATCCCCCGACCCCGCCCACGGTCGCCCGGTCCGGCTGCGGAGGACCTTGGTCTCCCCACGCCCGACCGAGGCCCGTACCTTCACCGCGCCGCCCCGCCCCGCCCCGCCCCGCCGAGGCTGGCATGCACTCGTCGGAAGGACTCCCGTGACGACCTCGTGCTCTCGGCCGCTCGCCCCCGCTCGGGGCAGCGCGGCTCGGGCTCGATCGTCGACCGTGCTCGCCACGCTCACGATGGGGGTGGCTGTCGCCGCGGCGTCCGCGACGATCTGGTTCTCGCGGGGTCGCAGCGTACGTCGGTGCGGTCGCCGCCGCGAACGCGCTGCTATGGCTGCGCGGGATCGTGCCGGCCCTCCTCGCTGACCGTCCCAGCTCCGCGACCGACGGCTTGGGGCTGGCTACTACCTCGGTCTGGGTCCAGGACCTGTCCTTCTGGCTGCCGGCCGCCTTAGTCGTCGCCGTGGGGCTGTGGGACCGACGCCCGTGGAGCCGCCTGCTGGGCGGGGCCCTGCTGGTGTTCTGGTTCCTGGAGTCCGTCAGCGTCGCAGCCGACCAGGAGATGGGGGGCGGGCCGACCCGACGTCGACCGTGGTCTTGACCGGGCTGGTGCCAGGTTTGCTCCTCCTAGCCGCGATCACCCTGGTCCCGCTCGGCGTGCTGCTGCGGACCGCACCCGCGGCTCGGACTAGGGACCTACGCCACCCCGAGCCGGGCCCTTGAGCACCTCCCGGGCGTCGACCTGGCCGTGAAGTGTGGAGGCAATCGAACAAGGAGGCGGAAGATGAGCTGGACACGCGTGGTGGTGGGGGTCGACGTCGTCGAGGGGTCGGCCACCCAGGCATTGCTCGACGCCTCGAAGGACGCCGACCTGCTGCTGGTCGGCTCGCACGGGCGCGGCGGCTTCGCCGGAATGCTTCTCGGCTCCGTCAGCCACCACGTCGTCGGCCACGCCGCCTGCCCCGTCATCGTCGTCCGCTGACCGCTGCCGGCATGCGACAGCCGGTCCGCCCCCCGGAGAGGAGGTACCGATGGTCCCGCCAGACCGGCCCTGCTACCGACGGTTGTCCGCACCGCACAAGGAGCTGATCTGGTTGGACGGTGGGCACGGCTCGGCAGCGCCGACCCCACCGAGTTCAATGCCGTGCTCGCTGGGCGTGCGGTACATCGCTTCGAGCTCGGACGGGCTGGGGTAAAGCGGGTCGGCGACCACCGTGTAGGCGTAAAGATCACGGGCCTGGGGGCCACTGCAGTACGTGCACCCCGATCAGCCGACTGCCGGAGTTACGGGCCGTGTCCGCGGCCCAGCGCAACGCGGCGCGGGCCTGCGGGGACTCGTCGACGCCGACGACGATGATGTCCTGGGTCATCATCATGTCTCCTTCTCGCGGTCTCCTTCTCGGGGTGGATACCAGGGTGGATACCGACTGTCTGGGCCGCCGCAGACGTCTGGGTCAGAGGCGGTCGGCGGCGATGCGGGGGACCTTGGTCCCCCGGCCCAGGCCCCGTTGGCCTCTACTGGTGCCGGTCGTCCGCCGGCACGATCGAGACATGAGCGACAACGTTCCGCGCCCCCTCAGCCCGCAGGAGTGCTGGTCCCGGCTGGGGCGGCACGGGGAGGGCCGGCTGGGCTACCTGTCCGGCCGCGGGCCACGGCACGTGGTCGTCCCCTACGCGGTCAGCGGGAAGCGGCTGGTCGTCCGGCTGCCGGACTACAACGAGGCCGCACGATACGCGCCGGGCAACCGGGTGACCTTCGACGTGACCGACCGGCTCGGTGACCACGTCGCGGAGCGGATCGAGATCACCGGCTGCGCCCACTCCGGCGAAAAGCCTGAGGGCGGGGAACTGGACGACCTGCCCGACGAGCACTGGCCGGCCGACCTCCGCAGCCTGCTGGTGTGGCTGCCGATGGACGACGTACGCGGCGAGATCGTCGTGGCGGTACCAGCGGACGGTGGTGCGCGGTGACCTCGCCCGCTGACTGGCAGCTGCCGCTGCGCCCGGGCAACCTAGAGCGGCTGGGCTCCGAGGAGTGCGTCCGGCTCCTGGCCTCCCGTCCGGTCGGGAGGCTGGCCTACTGCGGCCCGTCCGGCCCACGGATCGTCCCGCTCAACCACACCGTCGTCGGCGAGGCCCTGCTGTTCCGCACCTCGCCCGACTCCGACGCCGCCCGGGAGGTCCCGCAGCGCTGGGTCGCCTTCGAGGTCGATGACCTCGACGACTTCCTCCAGGCCGGCTGGAGCGTCCAGGTGCATGGCTTCGCGGAGCTGCTCCCGCTCGAGGCGCTCCGCCTGCTCGACCTGCCGCAGACGCCCCAGCCCTGGGCGGCGGGCGACCGCTCCCTCGTCGTGCGGATCCCGCTGACCAACGTTACCGGCCGCCGCGTGCACGCCTCCTGACCTGCAGACAGAGGTGAAGATGATGCGCATCCTCGTGGCTCACGCCGGCGGGACGGCCGCGGCCCCGACCGCCGAGCGCGTCGCGGACCGGCTTCGCGAGTCTCGGACGTCGTGCCCTGCCGGGACGACCCCGCAGCCGGTTCCTACGACGCCGTCGTCGTCGTCGTCACGGTTGCTCACGGTCACTGGGAACGCTCGGCGATCCGCTACCTCCGCGCCCAGGACGCCCACCTCTCGCAGCGACCAACCTTCCTGTTTCAGGTCGTTCCCGGCGAGGCGGACGTGACCGTCCCGGGAAATGCCCGCCTCCTCCGTGGTGCGGTCGGTTGGCCGGACTCGTTGGAGCCGTCCCGCCGGTAACCTTCGCCGGAAGCCCGGACAGCCGAGTCGGCCGTGGGCCGAAGCCGTGGGGCATGACGTGGGTGGCAGCCGCTCTCCGGGCGAATCCGCGGTCTTACCTGAAGGTGCGCGACACCGCGATGCACAAGCTCGGGATCGGCACCACCCATGACATGAATTCGGTGATCACCGGGATCTTCCTGGTCTCCTGGCGGTTCCGCGGCGACACGCTGCAGGAGAAGGTCAACCTGGCCCGCACCCGGAATCTTCGCGCAACACGGTGCGCCCCGAAGGCGGCGCTGATCTGCTCATCTGTGATAAGCCACTTAGCTTTCCTAATAGAGGACTGCGACTGGTGACGGGATGCCTTCGCACGAAGTAGCGCTCGGCAGCTTCCCTCGACCGATGAGCACGGCTCGTGCCTGATGGGGAGGCGCAGATCCCGCACCGCCGCCCCACGCCGTCGAACAGCGCGCACCAAGGCCACCGGCAGACCGCGTCGACGGTGTGTCGTCCGAAAGCCGTCCGGACCGGCTGACTTCCGCGAAGTCGTGACCACTCACAGGTGCCGGAGGCTCGGGACCATACTGGCAAGGTGCTGGATTCGCGCGTCCCCTTCGCACCCGACGAGGTGTCGCTCGCCGCGCACGGCGGCAAGGGGGCCGGCCTGGCGCGGCTCACTGCGGCCGGGTTCCCTGTGCCGGCTTGGTACATCATCGCCACCCACCGGTACCGGGACTACGTCAGCCGCAACGGACTCGACCAGACGATCACCGCAGCCTTGGCCGGGCTGGACGGCGCCGACGTCGCCGGCTTGGAGTCCGCCGCGGCGACGATCCGGAACGCGTTCGCCGTTGGCAGGTGGCCCGAGCCGGCCTGGCAGCAGGTGCTCGCTCCGGCCGCGGGGTGGACGGCCACCCCGTTGGCGGTCCGGTCCTCCGCGACCGCGGAGGACCTGCCGGAGGCGTCGTTCGCCGGGCAGCAGGACACCTTTCTCAACGTGGTCGGGGAGCCCGCGCTGCGCGCGGCGGTGGTGGCCTGCTTCGCGAGCCTCTGGACCGCCCGCGCGATCGGCTACCGACTGCGGAACCGCGTCGACCAGGCGCAGGTGGCACTGGCGGTGGTCGTCCAGGTGATGGTTCCTGCGCAGACCAGCGGGGTGCTGTTCACGGCGAACCCGCTGACCGGTCTGCGTGCCGAGAGCGTGATCGATGCGACCTACGGGTTGGGCGAGGCGCTGGTCTCCGGGCAGGTCGAGCCGGATCACTGGGTGGTCGACACCTCGAGCGGACGGATCCGAGAGCGTAAGCCCGGTGCCAAGCAGGCCGTCACCGTCGCGGTCCCCGGCGGCGGCGTACGGCTGGTCGACTCCGAGGCCGACCGGGGGCTCTGCCTGACGGACGCGCAGGTCGCCGAGGTGGTCGGGCTGGGCGCGCGGGTGGCTCAGCTGGTCGGCAGCCCGCAGGACATCGAGTGGGCGTACGCGGACGGGCGGCTGCACCTGGTGCAGTCCCGGGCGATCACGACACTGTTCGACCTGCCCGACTTCACGCCGACGGCCCGGTCGCCGCTGGCGGTGTGGTTCTCGTTCGGAGCGGTCCAGGGTCTCCTCGATCCCCTGACCCCGCTCGGGCAGGACACTATCGGCCTCGCCGTCGCCGGCGCCGGCCGGCTGTTCGGCGGCGGGAACGTGGAGTCGAACGCGTACCTGAGGGCAGCCGGCGAGAGGCTGTGGCTGCGGCTGGACCTGCTGGCGCGCAACCCGCTCGGCCGCAGGATCCTCCCGATCGCGTTGCCGATGGTCGAGCCGAGCACCGCAGCGATCCTCCAGCAGGTACGCAACGATCCTCGGCTGGCGCCCCTTCCGGGGCGTCCCGGGCGGGTGGTGTTCGGACCGCTACGCCACTTCCTGCGCCGGGCGCTGCCGCGGCTTCCGAGGAGCCTGCTCAACCCGATCGGCCAACGGGGCGCGTTCGAGTCGGCGGCGCTCCAGTGCGTCGCCGACGTCGCCGAGACCGAGGCGCTGGCCGTCGGGATCGCCGAGCCGCGGGCCCGGCTGGCCGCCCGGGTAGGAGGGCTCCGCACGCAGATCGGAAACACGCTTGGCGTCCTGCTGCCGCGCTTCGCTCCGATCATGGGCCTCGGGCTCGCGATGATCTCCCGGCTGAACCGGCTTGCCGCCCAGGCCGGGGAGGCCGGTCTCGGCCTGGAATGCCTGCGCGGGCTGGACGGCAACGTCACTACGGAGATGGACCTGACCCTGTGGCAGGTGGCCCGGACCATCCAGGCGGATGCCCCGTCGCTGGCGCGATTCGTCGATGACGAGGCCGACACGCTGGCGGCCGACTACCACGCCGGCCTGCTGCCGGCTGCAGCGCAGGCCGCGGTTCAGTCGTTCCTGGCCACTTACGGGATGCGGGGCATCGCCGAGATCGACCTCGGCCGGTCGCGATGGTCCGAGGATGCCACCCAGGTGCTGAACAGCCTCCGCAGCTACGTTCGGATCGAGACGGCCGAGCAGGCGCCGGATGCGCTGTTCGCCGCCGGACAGCGGGCGTCCCGAGCGGCGACCGAGCGGCTTGCCGCGGTGCTGGGCCGTCCCGACGCGATCCAGGCCCGCTTCCTCGTCAGCCGGATCCGCGGCATGCTGGGCGCGCGAGAGACCCCGAAGTTCACCATCATCAAGGCCATAGGGATCATCCGCAGCGGGATGCTGGCCAGCGGCGCCGACCTGGTCGCCGCCGGGCTGCTCGACCGGGCCGACGACGTCTTCTTCCTGCGGGTCGTCGAGCTCGAGCACGCCTGGACGCTCGACTCCGGACACCTCCGGGCTCTGATCGCCGCGCGCCGTGCGGTCGACGCCCGCGAGCGGCGGCGGACTCAGGTGCCGCGGGTGATCCTGTCCGACGGGCGCACCTTCTACGAGGGTCTCGGCAATGACCCCGACGGCGCCCTGTCCGGATCACCGGCTTCCCCCGGCGTCGGCGCGGGCCGGGTCCGGGTGATCACCGACCCGGCCGCCGAGTCCCTGTCCCCGGGCGAGATCTTGGTCTGCCGGGCTACCGACCCCGCGTGGACCCCCTTGTTTCTGTCGGCCGCCGGGCTGGTCCTCGAAGTCGGCGGGATGATGACCCACGGCTCGGTGGTGGCCCGCGAGTACGGCATCCCCGCCGTGGTTGGCGTACACGACGCGACCCGACGGCTGACCACCGGTCAGTACGTCCGCCTCGACGGCACCCAGGGGACTGTCGAAATCCTTGAGGACCCGCACTCCTGACCAGACCGGTGCCGGCTGGCTGCGTCGTGCCCCGCCGATGCGGCCGCGCCCGTCGGCGAGCAGCAGCGACGAGCCTGATCCGCGTCGCCGGCGGTGCACCCGGGTCCAGGACAGTCCGATGAATGACGACGCGATCCCCGACCATCCGACGGCGGTTGCCCCGGCCGGAGAACCGGCGATCGAAGCCAGTGAGGGAACAACAGCCCGGCCATCACCGTCCTCGCACGCAGCCTCGGGCGGGACGTGCTCGAAACCCGACGGCTCCGCGGTCACCACTCCCGCCACCCCTGCTCGGTGTCAACGACGTCCGACGAGGCGCGCGGTGCGTGCCCGGTCGAGGTTCTGCCCGGGGACGCGGGGAACGCGGTACGCGCGCCCGGTCGAGGTTCTGCCCGGCGCGGTCGACGTTGGGGCACACACCGGGCCCGAATTCGTGTGACAACCTCGACTCGGGGACGCGGGAACGAGATTCTGCCCCGACCCAACCACGGATTTTCAGCAGGCCCAGCGTCGCCGTGGTGCTCGCCGAGGCAACCAGCGTGTGTTCGCTGATCTGGGACGGCGTCAGCGGTCCGGCGGCGCCGTCGAGCACCGCCAGCGTCGTGACCGCCGACTGGCTGACGCCGGAGCTCGCCCAGACGCAGCGGTCGAGCTCCTGCAAGGCCGCTGTGCCTGCTCTGACCAGGGATGCATGGGCCTCGTTGCTGTCGGCGTCACCGTCGGGGTACTCGTCGGCGACGTCGTCGTCGGCCCTCACGAGGCCGAGCTGGCCGGGAATGGCGAGCACGCTTCCCCGAACGACGTCGATAGGGCTCAGGCAACGGTGAAGATGTCGACCTGGGGCGGTCCGTAGACTCCCGTCCGCGCCATGCCCGCCTTGAGCTCCGGGGTCTCCGGCGAAACCGGCCGCCTGCTCGGCCGTGAGGAAGTCGTGGTGACGAGGACGTCGTTGCTGTCGTCCCCGCGCTGCCCACACCCGGACGCCGGTGCAGCCGTGCTGGCTGCGGAGCCCGTCGAGACTGTCGTAGACGGGCCTCCAGGTTGCGTCGTCGTCTACCTGGTGAGCCCACCGATCCGATGTGGACCGCGTCGGGCCCGAACACTGTCCGCTGACACGACAGCCGTAGCTGGTTCACCGAGTGATGGCCCTGGTGATGAGAGCGTGGTGTGACGTGTGGGTGCCGCCGACGCCACGTAGCATCCGAGCGTTGCCGACCACCAGGTTGGCCTGGTTGCTTTGGCCGTGCCAGCTGACGTGGCCCCCGCCCTGAGGGCGAGTGGACTGCGGCACGTAGGCGCGTCAGGGCGAGGTCGTCTGAGCTGAGGCGCCCTGGCTCTGATGGAGGCTCTGAGAGCGCCTCGGCTGAGCCCGCAGCCAGGGGGCGACAGCCCGCACCGACGCGACACGCCGACAGTGGTCTGAAACGGGCGTTCCAGGGACCGTATAGGGATCGGCTGGCCGGAACCCACCGGACGAAGTCGGCCCCCACCGGACCTCACAGCCCGATTGACGACGCATCGTCCCTTGTCAGCATCACTTTCGGGTTACAACGTCGAATCCAATGAATCGCGTTCGTGATCAACAAGCGTTTGACCTGGTCAACGCCTGATGATCTTGTGGTGGCAGGTGTTGGGTTCGAACCAACGTAAGCGTACACCGGTAGATTTACAGACCGACCACCAAACCCGCTCTCACCAGGGCAGACGCTTTTTAGACAACGTCGTAGCGACCGGATAGGGATCGAGCAGCAGGTCATGGTCGGGCGCCATCCTGGATCTCCGGACATCCCCAGCCGACTCATCGGGAACTCGTCGAACGCCGCTGGTAGCGAACTGCACCCGGTCGACGTGTTTCTTGATGGGTGTGCGATTTGAGCGTCTGGCCTAGGATGGGGTCATGGTTGGGGCGATTGCGCACGAGAAGGCGGATGCACTGCGGGCTGCCTTGAACGGTCTGCTGCACACCTCCGACGGACAGTCGCTCGATCTCCCCGAAACGGCGCGCGACGTCTTGATCCACCTTGTCGACGTCCTCGAGGCCAGCCCTGACGCCGTCGTCTTCCCCGCTGACGCCGTCCTCAGCACGCAAGAGGTGGCTGACGTGCTCGGCGTCAGCCGGATGACGGTCACCAGGCTGATCGACCGAGGTGAGCTGGACGCAGAGGGGGGTGGCGTGCACCGCCGCATCACCGCCTCCGAGGTCGCCAGGTACCGCACCGAGCGTCGAACCAAACGGCGAGCCGCTCTGCGCGAACTGGCCCACGAGATCACCGACGACATCCCGCCGGACGAGATCCTCACCACTCGGTGAGCCGCCCGATTGTCGTTTTCGACGCGTGCACCCTGATCCCGTTCCGACTGACCACCACAATGCTCTGGCTCGATGAAGCGGGGTTGTTCCAGCCGCTCTGGTCAGACCAGATTCTGGACGAGGTCAGCCGGAACCTCCCGAGGGCAGGTCGGATCAGCCCCGAACGGGCCGCGCATCGGGTCAGCCTGATGCGAGAGAGCTTCGGCGCTGAGGCGCTGGTCGACGGGCACGAAGCGCTGGTCGACACGATGCGCTGCGAGGTCAAGGATCCTCACGTACTCGCCGCCGCCGTCCATGCCGGCGCAGAGGCCATCGTGACGTTCAACGTCAAAGACTTTCCCGTCCGGTCAAGCTCCCCGTACGAAGTCGAGGTTCTGCATCCCGACACCTTCATGTGCCGGTTGCTGGCCCAGCGGCCGGACGAGGTCGTTACGGTCCTGCGTCACGAGGTGGAGGCGTTCCGGAACCGCCCGCGGCGCTCTCCGAGTTTCTCGGGTCGCTGACCGTCACCGTGTCGACGTTCGCCAACCTGGCAGTGACCAGTGCGGGGAGGGTCTCGACTTTTCCTGGCGGCTCGTCTGCGGCGTCATCGAGCCGACGGGTGGTGAACCGCCCCACGCCATCGGAGCCGGTATCGGGGTCGCCTTCGGCATAGCGTTCCAGGGAATGCAGAAGCCCAAGCGCTGATCGAAAGGCCTCGCCGGACCCAGAAAGTCGACGTTGCCAGTCAGCGGGCTTCTCTTGAGACGGCGGTATCAGTTCTGATGCGTGTCCGGGTCAGGTGTGGCGTCACCTTCGCGTCCCGCGCCGCTCTCGCGGCCTGGCTGCCCGCTGCGGACTTGGAGGTGTCCTGCCCAGACTTGCGCCGCCCGCACCCCGGCGCAGTCCTGCTCGACTGCCGTCCAGGGTTGCGCGTCCACATCGGACCCGCCGAGCCGGCAGGCGAGTTCGGCCAGCCACACCGCGGGACGGGGGACGTCCATTGGACGCTGCAGATCGACCACGGCGAGGCGCCCAGCCGGGGCGGTCAGGGACAGCATGGTCCGCCAGGCGGCCCGCCAGGAGCGCATCAGAGACAGGGCGTAGGTAGCGAGGACGCCGTCGCAGGGCCGGCCCAGCCACTCGAGCAAGACCTCGGGCGGCGCCGTGGTCGCGTCGGCCTGCACCAGCTCGACGTTGCGCCACCTGTTGCGGACGGTGCGTGCGGCCGCTTGCCGCAGCATCGTGGTGCTCGCGTCCAGGCCGACGACGCGGCCGGTGGTCCCGACCGCCGCCCGGAGTCCCGCGAAGTTGAGCCCGGTGCCGCAGCCGACGTCCAGCACGAGATCGCCCGGGCGGAGGTTCAGTGCTGCGATGCCGAGCCGCCGGCCGGCCCGGTAGACAGGCTCTCCGGAGATCAGGTCGTAGCTGCGGGCGGCCAGCCGGTAGCGCTGGTCGAGGTCCATCCGCCGAGTGTGCCAGCCCGTTGACCAAACTCCGTAGGTTGGCGACATGGGTACCCCCGCCGGCTCCTTCGCAGACTCCTTCGATCTTGTCGTCCTGGGCGGGGGCACAGCCGGTCTCGTCGCTGCCCGCACCGCGGCAGCGCTCGGCGCCTCGGTGGCCATGATCGAGCGCGACGCGGACCCGGGCGGGGACTGCCTGTGGACCGGCTGCGTCCCCTCCAAGACCTTCCGGGCCGTCGCCGCCACGGTGGCGGAGGCCAGGCGTGCCGCCGCCTACGGGGTCGAGCTGGTCCCCGGTCCGGTCGACTTTGCGGCGGTGATGGCGGAGGTGCGACGGGCCGTGGAGACCATCGCGCCCGTCGACTCCGTGGAGGCCACCACCGCGGCCGGGGTCACCGTCGTCACGGGGACGGGACACTTCACCGGACCTGACGAGGTGGCCGTCACTGGCGTCGACGGGTCGGTCCGCCGGCTCCGTTTCGACCAGGCGGTGCTGGCCACGGGGGCGGGGCCAGACGTTCCGCCGGTGCCCGGGCTCGCCGAGCGCGGCTATCTGACCAGCGACACCGTGTGGGAGCTCGCCGAGCTGCCCGCCCACCTCCTCGTGGTCGGCGGCGGAGTCACGGGCTGCGAGCTCGCGCAGGCCTTCGCCCGGCTCGGATCCACGGTGACCGTCGTGGAGCCGGGTGGGCGACTCCTGGGCGAGGAGGACCCGGACGCATCGGCCCTGGTCGAGGCCGCGTTGGCCGCCGACGGGGTCGAGGTGCGGACCGGCCGTCGGGTCGAGGCGTTCGACCGAACCTCCGCCCGGCTCGACGACGGCGCCCGGCTCGAGTCCGACCAGGTGCTGGTGGCGACCGGGCGGCGCTCGCGGACCGCCGACCTCGGTCTCGCGGCCGTCGGGGTGGCCTTACGACCCGACGGTGATGTGGTGATCGACCCTTGGCTGCGGACGACCAACCCGCGGGTCTGGGCGGCCGGTGACCTGACCGGCCACCCGCGCTACACCCACCTCGCAGGTTTGCACGGGGCGGCGGTGGCGACCCACGCCGTCCTCGGCCTCCGCCGCCGCGCCTCGGCCATCCCAGCCCCCCGCGTGGCCTACACCGACCCCGAGGTCGCCGCAGTCGGACTGTCGGCCGCAGAGGGCAGGGCTGCGGGCCACCGGGTCGTCACCCTCGAACACTGCCACGTCGACCGTGCGGTGACCGACGGACGTACCGAGGGCTTCACCCGGCTGGTCCTGGACCGGCGTGGGAAGCTCCGCGGCGCCGTCGTGGTCAGCCCCCGGGCGGGCGAAACCATCGCCGAGGCGACCCTGGCCATCCAGCAAAGCGTCAGCGTCGCGACACTGACCGCCTCCACTCATCCGTACCCGGGATTCAGCGACGGCCTCTGGAACGCCGCGATCGGGGAGTACCAGCGCAGCCTGGGCCGGCCGCCCACGTCGACCGCGATCCGGGTACTGCGGGGGCTCCGCAAACTGCATGGTTCTGTTTCTGGGCTCTGATGCTGGGCAAAGTGTCGATGCCACCGTTGCCTATCCGGTAGCTGGGCCCCTCAAGGATGAGCACGCCGGCGTGATGGACGACGCGGTCGATCATGGATGCGGCGACAGCTTAGTCGCCGATGACACCGCCGGTGACGGCAGCATCCATCACCTGGGGCCGCGACTCGATGCGCGCATCCGTTGCTCGGCACGACGCTCTCTAGTCGGGACTGGACCGGCTGCACCAGGGGTGTGTGACAACTGCCTTGGGACCTGGCGTTCCCCCGGCCAACTGCGGCCGACCCTCGAAGGAGCGAAGCGCTGACGGACCGGTAGCCGGCGCCCCAGGGACCGTATGGGGACCGGCCAGCCGTAGACAGCCGGACGGAACCGGTCGCAACCGGACTCCGAGACGCTCAGCGCGGCCATCATCCGCCCTCGTCAGGGCCGTTTTGGTGATCGCGCCGACAGTCTCGAAGTCTGCTCCCCTTCGAGAACCAACATTCCAACGTTGAATGCTGTGGGAGACCTGTGTGATCAACAAGCGTTTTACCTAGTCAACGCCCGATGATCTTGCGGTGGCAGGTGTTGGGTTCGAACCAACGTAGGCGTACACCGGCAGATTTACAGTCTGCTCCCTTTGGCCACTCGGGCAACCTGCCGTTCCGCCACGACACTGGTGAGCGTTGCGGCTGGGAAACCATAGCAACCACCGGGCCCAGGACCCAACTGAGATGGCGCCGAGCGGTTCGACAGAATGAGGCGGCGGGACGCACGACGCCCGCACAGCGGAGGGAGAGACACCATGGCTTCGGACAGCTCGTTCGACATCGTCAGCAAGGTCGACCGGCAAGAGGTTGACAACGCCCTGAACCAGGCGTCGAAGGAGGTCCGGCAGCGGTTCGACTTCAAGAACACCGACGCTTCCATCGACTGGTCAGGCGACGCGATCGAGATGGAAGCCAATTCCGAGGAACGGGTCAAGGCCGTGCTCGACGTCTTCCAGTCCAAGCTGGTGAAGCGCGGCGTGAGCCTCAAGTCGCTCGACGCCGGCGAGCCGCGCTCGTCGGGCAAGCTCTACAAGATCACCGCGACCACGTCGGAGGGGATTACCCAGGAGAACGCGAAGAAGGTCTCCAAGCTGATCCGTGACGAGGGGCCCAAGGGCGTCAAGGCACTGGTCCAGGGTGATGAGCTGCGGGTCAGCAGCAAGAGTCGCGACGACCTGCAGACGGTGCAGACCCTGATCAAGGGTCAGGACTACGACTTCGCCGTGCAGTTCACCAACTACCGCTGACCCCTGATTGGGCCCGACCCGCCCACTAGCATGGCACCCAGGCCACCGGCCGCGCCGTCCTGCGCCAGGGCGGACCACCACGGAAGGAATCACCGCGATGGGCTTTCTGGATGGCCTCAAGGGCAAGGCCGAGCAGTTCAGTGAGCGGGCCAAGGAGGGGCTGCAGACAGCTCGGGACAGGGCCGAGGACGTCGTCGGTGACGTCCGCGAGAAGGGCGGCGAGGTCTTCGAGAAGGCCCGTGACAGGGCCGAGGATGCGACCGGCGACCTCCGCGAGAAGGGCGGCGACGTGGTCGATGACGTGAAGGGCCGGTTCGACGGCGACAACGCCCTGGCCGCGGCCGAAGAAGCAGCCGACACCCCCGTGGACGACACCCACGAGGACGACACCCCCGTGGACGACACCCACGTGAACGACACCCCCGTGGACGACACCCCAGCGGACGTGACGCCTGCCGACGTCGCTCCGAACGTCGCGCCGCAGACCGCGGCCGTCGAGACCGAGATCGATCCCGTGACCGACCCCTTGTCGGAGTCGATCGGCGACTTGCTGGAGCCGGGCGTCGTGGACGCCATCCAGGAGGAATCCGACGAACTCAACCCCGGCCCGGCCTGAGTCCTACAGTGCCCGTCCCCACCCGATGAACCGCCTGACCTGACGTGCTCGACCTCGACGATCTGGAGGCGCAGGCGGCGGCTCGGCTGCCCGAGCACGTCATGGGCTACTTCCTCGGCCCGACCCCGCCCGACGGCATCCGGACCGACTCGGAGTGCTGGTCGGCGCTGCGGTTCCGGCCACGGGTTCTGCGAGACACCACCGGGCTGAGCCTGACCACGTCGGTGCTCGGCACCCCGGTGGCCAGCCCGATCCTGGTGGCGCCGATGGCCCAGCAGGTGGCGGCTGATCCCGAGGGCGAACGCGCCACAGCCCGGGCCGCGGCCAGGGTCGGGAGCCTGCTGGGGGTCTCGACCAACACGGGTGTCCCGTTCGCCGACGTCGCGGTGGAGGGCGCTCCCTGGTGGTTCCAGGTCTACGTGATGGACGACCGTTCGATCACCGAGGGCCTCGTCCGCCGAGCGGCAGCGGCTGGCGCCTCGGCGTTGATCCTGACCGTGGACCTGCCGGTTGTGGACCCGCGTCGACCTCACCTCGAACCGCGCACCTGGACCGACCGCAACAACATGCTGGCCAATCTCGACCCGGGCCTGGTCGCCCGCGGGCTGGAGAACCTCAGGGGCACCCGGGCCCTGACCCCCGACGCGGTCGGCTGGCTCGGAGAGATCTCCGGGTTGCCCGTCGTCGCCAAGGGCGTGCTTCGGGGTGATGACGCTGCGCGTTGCGTCGCCGCGGGAGCTGCTGGGGTGATCGTCTCGACCCACGGCGGTCGCCGGCTCGGCCAGTCCGTCGCTGCCGTCGACGCGCTACCCGAAGTGGTGGCGGCGGTCGCCGGCCGGGCCGAGGTCTACGTCGACAGCGGGCTTCGCACCCCCGAGCACGTCGCCGCCGCCCTCTGCCTCGGTGCGAACGCCGTCTTCCTGGGCCGGCCGGTGTTGTGGGCGTTGGCGAGCGGCGGGGCGGCACGGGTCGTCGAGCTGCTGACCGGCTGGAACGCCGAGCTCGCGGTGGTGCTCAAACAACTCGGGGTGACAAGGTTGGACGACGTCGGTCCCGACCTCGTGGTCTGAGCCCGTCGGCGGAGATAGCTGCTGGCCCGATGAGTCCGGGTGGACCAAAGTGACACCATGGTCTCCCGCATCTCGCACACCAGCTTCGACGCCCGTGACGCCTACCGCCAGTCGGTCTTCTGGGGCGAGGTGCTCGGCTTCGCCGAGGATCCCGACGACCCGAACGAGCCCGCGCACCAAGAGTGCATGATCCTCGCCCCCGAGGGCGCGACCCGGCTGCTGTTCATCGAGGTGCCCGACGATAAGACCGTGAAGAACCGGGTCCACCTCGACCTCCGGCCGACCGACCGCACCCGAGATGCGGAGGTCGAGAGGCTGTTGGCGGCCGGCGCCACCCAGGTCGCCGACCGCCGTACGCCCGACGGCGGGTGGGTCGTGCTGGCCGACCCCGAGGGCAACGAGTTCTGCATCCTGCGGAGCGACGCCGAGGTCGCCGCGGGCTGAGCATCTCGACCCGGTGACGAGCACGAGCCGGCGCCGCTCCGCCACCGAGCCCTGCCCCTGAGCCCACCGGTGGACCCACCCTGATTAGGGTCGCCGTGTGGATCTCCTACCGTGCCCGGTGTCCGTGGTCGAACGAGCCGGAAGGTTCGCCCTGACGCCTGACCTGGCCGTGACCGGACCGCCCGAGTGGGCCGCCGCCGTCCGGCGGTTGCTGGGACCGGGCACCGGGCTGGACCTGCCCGGCGTTCCCGATGGTGCATTCGTGATCACGACCGACCCGACCCTGCCACCCGAGGGGTACCGGCTGACGGTCAGCGAGGACGGCATCGCCCTGGCCGCCGCCGACTTGGGCGGGGTGAACTGGGCCACGCAGACCCTGCGACAACTGCTGCCGTCATCCGCTGTGGGCCGGGCGCCGACCGGCGCGGCTCTGGACCTGCCGTACGTCGAGATCGAGGACCAGCCGCGCTTCTCCTGGCGGGGCGTGATGCTCGACACCGGTCGTCACTTCTGCCCACTGTCGGACCTCTACGGCCTGATCGACCTGCTGGCCCTGCACAAGTACAACGTGTTCCACCTGCACCTGACCGAAGACCAGGGCTGGCGGTTCGAGTCCCGGCGCCACCCTGCCCTGCAACAGCGGGCGTCGTCGCGGTCAGAGTCGAAGAACCCGGCCTGGGAGCACGGCGACGGCACCCCGCACGGTGGGTTCTACACCCAAGACCAGCTCCGGGCACTGGTCGCCTACGCCGCGCAGCGGGGCATCACGATTGTCCCTGAAGTGGAGTTCCCCGGTCACGTGCTGGCCCTGCTGAGCGCGTTCCCCCAGCTGGGAAACGACCCGAGCCGGGGGTACGAGGCGGCCACGACCTGGGGCGTCTTCGACGAGGTGCTCAACCTGACCGACGAGGCCATGGCCTTCGTCTACGACATCTTCGAGGAGATCCTTGAGGTGTTCCCCAGCCGCTTCGTCCATGTGGGTGGGGACGAGTCGCCACGGGTGGAGTGGCGCGAGTCGCCGGCGGCACACGCCCTCGCGGCCTCCCGCGGGGTCGACGTCGAGCACCTGCAGACCTGGTTCACCGAGCAGCTCCGCGACTGGCTGGCCGCGCGAGGACGCCAGCTCGTCGGCTGGGACGAGATCAACGACGAGGGCGTGCTGCAAGGCGCGATCACCATGGCGTGGCGCGGACCGGAGAAGGGCATGATCGCCGCGCGAGCCGGCGGTCAGGTGGTGATGAGCCCGGTCACCCACACCTACTTCGACTACTACCCCGGTGATCACGACGACGAGCCGTACAGCATCGGCGGTCTGATCACCACCGAGACGGCGTACGCACTGGACCCGGTCGCCGAGCTCGACGAGGACGCCGCGGCGCGGGTGATCGGTACCCAGTGCCAGGTGTGGACCGAGTACATGCCCACCCACCGGCGGGTCCAGTACATGCTCTTCCCCCGGGCCTGTGCCCATAGCGAAGTGGCCTGGTCGGCGCCGCAGGGACGGGACTGGAGGGAGTTCTCGTCCCGGTTGGCGGCCCACCTGCCCCGCCTCGACGTGCTCGGCGTGAACTACCGGCCCGAGGCCGGACCCCTGCCCTGGCAGCGGGGCGGGACCGGGGCGTGGCGGCGTCCTGACCAGCACCGGACGAAGGGCTGATCATGGTCGCGATGCTCGAGGATCCGGTGGTGGGGTACGGGTGATCAAAAACGAGCTCGTCGAACGGATGCGAGGCTTCGGGACCACGATCTTCGCCGAGATGTCGGGGTTGGCCGTCGCGACCGGGGCGGTGAACCTCGGCCAGGGGTTCCCCGACACCGACGGTCCGCCCGAGGTGCTGGAGGCGGCGCAGCGCGCGATCCGGGACGGGCACAACCAGTACCCGCCCGGTCGCGGGATCCCCGTGCTGCGCGAGGCGATCGCGGCGCACCAGCGCGACTGCTACGGGCTCGACTACGACCCCGACACCGAGGTGCTGGTCACCGCCGGCGCCACCGAGGCGATCGCCGCGACGATCCTCGCCCTGTGCGAACCGGGCAGCGAGGTGGTGGCGCTCGAACCGACGTACGACTCCTATGCAGCCTCGATCGCCTTGGCCGGCGCCACCTTGATACCGGTGACGCTGGAGCACCCGGACTACCGGCTGGACCATGATCGACTCCGGGCCGCGATCACCGACCGGACCCGGCTGCTGTTGATCAACAGCCCACACAACCCGACGGGTCGGGTCCTCGACCACGAGGAACTGACCATGATCGCCGAGCTCGCGATCGAGCGGGACCTGATCGTGGTCACCGACGAGGTCTATGAGCACCTGACCTTCGAGCGGGCCCACGTCCCGCTCGCCACCTTTCCCGGCCTGCGGGACCAGACGATCACCATCAGCTCCGGCGGCAAGACCTTCTCGGCCACCGGCTGGAAGATCGGTTGGCTCTGCGCCCGACCCGACCTGGTCGACGCGGTGACCACGACCAAGCAGTTCCTCACCTTCGTCAACGGCGGTCCGTTCCAGTACGCCATCGCCGCCGGGCTGGCGCTCCCGCCGAACCGGATCGCCGAGATCCGTGACACCCTGCGCGCCGGTCGCGACCAGCTGGCCGGCGGCTTGCGGGCGGCGGGGTTCACCGTCCGGCCGAGCGAGGGCACCTACTTCCTCACCGTCGACATCGGCGATCTCGGGGAATCGGATGGGTTGGTCTTCTGCCGATCGCTGCCCGAACGGTGCGGCGTGGTCGGGATCCCCAGCCAGGTGTTCTATACCGACCCGGCCCGCGGCGCCTCGCTGATCCGCTTCGCCTTCTGCAAACGCCCCGAGGTGCTGGCCGAGGCCGCCGCCCGGCTGGCCACCCTGGCCCCCTGACCCCGGGAAGGGAACAACTGGTGAGCGTCGAGTGGCCGGCTGCGGCGTACGCGCGGTCGTTCGGGGTGCTGTGCGCTGGGACCGTGCCCGACCTGATCGCCGCGCTCCGGTCCGGGGCGCGGCTGCTCGACGTGGGGTGTGGTCCCGGCACCCTCGCCCGGGCGGAGCTCGACCGCTTCGGCGTGGTCCATGCGTTCGACCGGGAGCCGGCCATGCTGGAGCTCGCCCGCACCGGGGCCGGCGACGACGCCCGCCTGCGCGTCGTCCAGGGCTCGATGCACCACCTGCCGTACCCCGATCACACCTTCGACGCCGTCGGGGCCAACTTCGCGGTCAACCACAGTCCCGACCCGCGCGCCGCCGTCGCCGAGCTGGTCCGAGTGGCTCGGCCCGGCGGCCGGGTCGCCGCCACCGTCTGGCCGAGCGCGGGGCTGACGGTCAACACGTTGTGGAACGCGGTCCTGGATCGGGCCAGGGTGGAGGTCCCGATCAGTGTCCCGTTGCCGCCGGACCGCGACTTCCCTCGCAACTCGTCGGGCTTCGGCGAGATGGTCGCCGGATCCGGCCTGAGCGAAGTATCGGTTCAGGTCAGCCGGTGGACGTTCGTGATCGAGCCGGCCGACCTCTGGGCCGCTGCGGAGTCCGGGGTGGCCTCGATCGGCGCGGTGCACGCCGGACTCGACCCGGCCGGCCGCCGCCGGTTGCGCGCCGCGTACGACGTCGAGGTGGCCCGGAGCCGGACCGACGACGGCCGCTACCGGCAGGACGTGACCGCACTGCTGGCCGTCGGCACCGCGCCGTCGATCGGCTGATCCCCCACCGGGGTGGTTAATTGGCTCCGAGCGCGTCCTTCTCCTGGGTGAGGTCGCGCAGGTGCCGACCCGCCGGGACCACGTCATCGGACCAGGCCAGGGCGTCGAACGGGCACTCGGTCACGCAGATCCCGCAGTACATGCAGAGCGACCAGTCGATCGCGAACCGGTCGAGCACGTTGCGGGTCCGCTCCCGGGCCCCCGCGGGCAGGTCGGGGATCGGTTCGGTGTGGCTGTCGATCGTGATGCACCAGCTCGGGCACTCCCGGGCACAGATCATGCACGAGGTGCAGGCGGGCTCGATCAGCGTAATGCTGCGGTGGGCCACCGGGGCGGCAACGACAGCGCCGGGTCGCTCGACGGTCACGGGCGCCGCCGCCGCACCCGGCCACCGACCGCCGACGCGGCAACCGCGGCCGGGTCCACCGGGCCTGCCGCCGGGTCGCGATCGCCCCAGACCTCCGGATCGGGTACGCCCGGGGGCACCATCCGCCGCCGGCTCGGCGCCGCCACGCCGTGTTCGGCCGCGCCCGACTCACCGGGTTCTTTGGTCCCCGGCCAGGGCTCGGCCGTCCGCGCAGCGAGGACCTCGTCCTTGCGCAGCGGCGTCCCGGTGAAGCCCGGGCTGAGCAGCAGCCGGCGCGGGTCGCCGCCCTCGAAGGTGATCCCGAAGAGCTCCGCCGCCTCGCGCTCGTGCCAGCCGGCTCCGGGAAACAGGGTGCGGACACTGGCCAGCCGACCGCCGTCGCGCCGGACCTCGGTCCGCACCCACACCCACCGCGGCCGCGCTGCGTCGAGGGCGACGAGGCTCAGGGTCAGCGACAGGGTGTCAGCCCGGCCGACGTCGTCGACGGCACCGAACCAGTCGAAGAAGGTGAATCCATCCTCACGGGCGCCCTGCACGTTGGCGAACCACTGGGCGGCCGGGACCGAGCGGATCTCGGTCACGGTCCCAGCACCCGGGTGAGGGCATCGGGAGGCGGCGGGCAACCAGCGACGTAGGTGTCGACCGCGAGGAGCTGCCCGATCCCCTGGGTGACGGCGTAGGAGTCCCAGTAGGGCCCGCCCGACGCCGCGCACGCCCCGAAGGAGACCACGTGGCAGGTCGGGTCCCGCTGCCGACAGGCGTCGACCACCGTCAGCACGGCCGGGGCGAGCCGGTCGGTCACGGTGCCCGACACGACCACGGCGTAGCGGGCCCCCGCCGGGGCGTCGGCCAGGTCGGCGTGGGTGGTCCGGGTCTGCGTCGCGGCCTCATACTCCAGGGCACAACACGCCAGGGCGACGTCGACGACCACCAGCGAACCGTCGCCGTACCAGTCGGTCCACGTGATCTGGGCCACGTCGGACACCTTAGGCGGTCGTCGGGGAATGCCAGCGCCCGGACGGCGGCTGGCCCCAGGTGAGGCCGCATTTACCATGGGTGGGTTGCCCGGATCGGGCGACACCCGGTGGCGCGGACCGTCCACCGAGCAACTGACACGGAGGCCCCAGCAGTGACACAGGTGCAGACGCTCGACCGCGTGGTCATCCGGTTCGCCGGAGACTCCGGCGACGGCATGCAGTTGACCGGCGACCGGTTCACCGCCGACTCTGCTGTCTTCGGCAACGACGTCTCGACCCTGCCGAACTTCCCGGCGGAGATCCGGGCGCCCGCGGGCACCCTGCCGGGCGTCTCGAGCTTCCAGCTGCACTTCGCCAACTACGACATCCTGACTCCCTGCGACCGCCCCGACGTGCTCGTGGCGATGAACCCTGCCGCGCTCAAGGCCAACATCGCCGACCTCCCGCGGGGCGGCACGAGCATCGCCGACACCGCCGACGTCACCAAGCGCAACCTGAGCAAGGTGGGCTATGCCGCCGACCCGCTCCAGGACGGCTCGCTGGCGGACTACCAGCTGCACGCGCTCGACCTGACCGGGATGACGGTCGAGGCCGTCAAACAGTTCGGGCTGTCGCGCAAGGACGCCTCGCGGGCCAAGAACATGTTTGCGCTCGGGCTGTTGTCCTGGCTGTACCACCGCCCGACCGAGGGCACCCTGAACTTCCTCAGTGTCAAGTTCGCCACCAAGCCGGCGATCCGCGACGCCAACCTCGCCGCCTTCAAGACGGGGTACGCCTTCGGCGAGACCACCGAGGTCTTCGCCGTCACCTACGAGGTCGCTCCGGCCCCGATGCCCGCGGGTCGATACCGGCAGATCAACGGCAACCTCGCGCTGGCGTACGGCCTGCTCGCGGCGGCGCAGAAGGTCGGGCTCACGCTCTTCCTCGGTGCCTACCCGATCACCCCGGCTTCCGATGTGCTGCACGAGCTCTCCAAGCACAAGCGCTTCGGGGTGCTCTCCTTCCAGGCCGAGGACGAGATCGCGGGCGTCGGTGCTGCGCTGGGTGCGAGCTTCGCCGGTCACCTCGGCGTCACCTCCACCTCGGGTCCCGGCATCGCGCTCAAGTCCGAGACCATCGGCCTCGGCGTGATGACCGAGCTCCCCTTGATCATCTGCGACATCCAGCGCGCCGGTCCCAGCACGGGCATGCCGACCAAGACCGAGCAGGCCGACCTGCTGCAGGTGATGTTCGGGCGCAACGGCGAGGCACCGATCCCTGTGCTCGCCGCACAGTCGCCGTCCGACTGCTTCGACACCGCGATCGAGGCCGTCCGGATCGCGGTCAGGTACCGCACCCCGATCGTGATCTTGTCCGACGGCTACATCGCCAACGGCGCCGAGCCGTGGAGGGTCCCCGACCTGTCGGCGATCCCCGCGATCGACCCCGAGTTCGCCACCGAGCCCAACGGTATCGACGTCGACGGCAAGCCCGTTTTCCTGCCCTACAAGCGGGACGCGACGACCCTGGCCCGGGCCTGGGCCGTCCCGGGTACCACCGGACTGCAGCATCGCGTCGGGGGCATCGAGAAGGCCAAGGACACCGGCACGATCTCCTACGACCCGGGCAACCACGACGAGATGGTGCGGACGCGACAGGCCAAGGTCGACGGCATCGTCCGCGACATCCCCGATCTGGTGGTCGACGACCCGGCGGGTCCCGACGGCAGCCACGCCGACGTGCTGGTGATCGGCTGGGGCTCGACCTACGGTCCCATCACCGCCGCCGTCCGCCGGGTCCGCGCCACCGGCCGCCTGGTTGCCCAGGTGCACCTACGCCACCTCAACCCGTTTCCGGCCAATCTCGGGGCGATCCTGAAGAGCTACAACCGGGTGATCCTGCCCGAGATGAACCTGGGCCAGCTCGCGCTGCTGCTGCGGGCGAAATACCTGGTCGACGTCCAGTCCTACTCACGGGTCCGGGGTCTCCCGATCTCGCTGAGCGAGCTGGCGATCGACCTGCAGGAAGAGATCGACGCAGCGTCGAAGGACAACGGACCGAAGGAGAAGGCCCTGTGACCACCACGGATCTGCCCCACGACCTGTCCGCCGACCCGGGAAACACCGAGCTGCCCCCCACCGGCGGGCTGGCCGGTGTCCCGTTGTCGCTGACGCCGCTGAACCGCAAGGACTTCACCAGCGACCAAGAAGTCCGCTGGTGTCCGGGCTGCGGCGACTACGCCGTGCTCGCCGCGTTCCAGGCGTTCATGCCCGACCTCGGTATCCGCAAGGAGAACGCGGTCATCATCAGCGGTATCGGCTGCAGCTCGCGTTTCCCTTACTACGTGGACTCTTTCGGCATGCACTCGATCCACGGCCTGGCGCCGGCGATCGCCACCGGGGTGTCCAGCGTGCGCAAGGACGTGGGCGTCTGGGTCGTCACCGGCGACGGCGACGCGCTGTCCATCGGCGGCAACCACCTCATCCACGCGCTGCGCCGCAACGTCAACTTCACGATCCTGCTGTTCAACAACCGGATCTACGGGCTGACCAAGGGCCAGTACTCCCCCACCTCGGAGATCGGCAAGGTCACCAAGTCGAGCCCGATGGGTTCCCTCGATGGTCCGTTCAACCCGATCTCGCTGGCCCTGGGCGCCGAGGCGACCTTCGTGGCCCGGACCATCGACTCCGACCGCAAGCACCTCACCTCGGTGCTGAAGGCGGCCGCGGCGCACCGGGGTGCGTCCTTCGTGGAGATCTACCAGAACTGCCCGATCTTCAATGACGGAGCGTTTGACGCCATCAAGGACAACGAGTCCAAGGCCGACGCGATCATCCCGCTGACCCACGGCGAGCAGATCGTGTTCGGGACCGGCGACCGGCTCGGCGTCCGGCGCCACCCACAGACCGGCGACCTCGAGGTGGTCGAGGTCGCCGACGTCGGCGTCGACGCCCTGCTCGTGCACGACGCGCACCGCGAGGACCCCTCGTACGCCTTCGCGCTCTCCCGGCTCACCGACGCCGGGATGCTGCAGCGGAGCCCGATCGGGATCTTCCGCGACGTCGAGAAGCCGGCCTACGACGACCTCGCCCGCGAACAGGTGCAGCTCGCCTCCGCCGGCCGAACCAACGACCAGCAAGCCCTGCAGGACCTGATCGCCGGTGGCGACACGTGGGACGTCGTCGTCTGACTCGATTCCGCCATTTTGCGCACAATGACCCCTCCCGGGCCTCTGGGAGGGGTCATTGTGCGCAAAATGGCGGGGGTGGATCTCAGTCGCAGACACACATTAAGTGCTTGATGGCGTCGCGCTGGATCCG
>JBPCRP010000133.1:0-8450 GCA_050996715.1 Propionibacteriaceae bacterium | reverse complement strand
CGGTGCCCGGATCCCACCGCTCGGCGGCGAAGGCGGCGTTCTGCAGATCCACCGAGCCGTCGACCGACTTGGTCTCCCCACCGGTGGCGAGCACGCTGCCGTCGGCCAGCACCGTCAGGTTGAACTGCCGTCGACCGACGGCCATCGACCCCGTGGGAGCGACGCTGGAGCCGCTGGTGGTGTTCACCACCACCGCCGTCCGCGTCGGCACTCGGGTCTGTCCCCCTTCGGTCACGTCACCACCGCCGGCGACCAAGGTCTTACCGATCGCATACGTGGCGAAGCTGCCGTAGCTGCGATTGATGCCGTCGCGCGCACCAGCGGCCAGCAGCGACCCCGATCCGGACGTGACCATCGTGGTCATCTGCGTCGACGGACCGAGGAGCTGGACCTTCCCGTCGGGCCGTGGGACCAGGAACGGGTAGATCCGATCGCTGTAGCTGCGGAAGCCCAGCAGGGATCTGAGTGTGTTGGTCGGCTGGTAGACCTCGGCGGTGGCGGTGCCGCCCGCCACGATCAGGGCCTCGCCGTTAGCGAGCGCGGCGACCGATGGGTACCACCGCTCGGCGGCCATGTCGGGACCCCGCGACCAGGTCTCGGTCTGCCAGTCGAACAGGTGCGTCTGCCGGATCCCGTGCAGCGCCATGTCCTTGTTGCCGCCGGCGACCAGCACGTTGCCGTTGGCGAGCTGGACGTAGCCGGCGCAGAAGATGTTATAGCCCTGGACGTCGACGCGGCGGTAGGAGTTGTCGCCCGGGTTCCACACCATCGCCCGGGTGAACGTCTGGTCCGGGTAGGTCTCGGTCGCGTTCTCCCCGACCGAATCCCACATCAGCACCCGACCGTTCGGCAGCACCGCCTGGAAGACCGGAACCACCTCGGTCGGGAGCACCGAACCCCACTGGCCACCGGTGCCGGGGTCGAGCGCAACCGCCGCGGCTTTCCGCTCGGCCCGGTTCGTGGTTGCTGCTGCCGTTCGGCTACCCGGCCGGACCCCGGTCACCTTGGTGATCTTGGTCGCGTTGATCGCGGTCTCGTGCTCGATCTCGGTCACCGGCGTACCGACCAGGTCCTGCGCCGCGTGCTCGGAATCGGTCAGTCCAGCGTCGGCCGGATGGGCCGACGCCGGCAACACCAGCAGCCACCACCACAGTCCGGCGACCAGCAGTCCGACGACAAGATGACGTGGTTTTCCCCCGTGCGCGCGACTCATGACCATCCCCCCGGCTTTGTCAGAGCGACCCGAGTGTCACCCATTTGTGAGCACAAAGGACCCGACGTTACCGAAGCGTTAACTACGGGTTGCTCGACGGGACGGTTGGCAGGGGGTGTAGAACCAGCGCAATGGACTATCGAACGCTTGGCGCCAGCGGCTGCGCCGTCTCCACCCTGTGTCTCGGCACCATGACCTTCGGTAACGAGACCGACGAAGCGGGGTCGTTCGCCCAGCTCGACCGTTTCGTGGCCGCCGGCGGCACCCTGGTCGACACCGCGAACGTCTACAGCAACGGGATCTCGGAGGAGATCATCGGGCGCTGGTTCGCCGATCGACCCACCGAGGTCACCGACCGGGTGGTGCTCGCGACCAAGGGGCGGTTTTCCGGCCACCAGGTTCCGAACGCGGCCGGGTTGTCGCGCCGCTCCCTCACCCGGGCCCTGGACGCCTCCCTGACCCGCCTCGGCCTGCCCCACGTCGACCTCTACCAGGTGCACGCCTTCGACGCATGGACCCCGCTGGAAGAGACTCTCACCACCCTCGACGGCTTCATCCGGGCGGGCAAGATCGGTTACTACGGTCTCTCCAACTTCACCGGCTGGCAGTTGACGAAGGCCGTCCACCTGTCCCGGGCGCTCGGCGTGGCTCCGCCGGTGACGCTGCAGCCGCAGTACAGCCTGATCGTCCGGGAGGTCGAGTGGGAGATCGTGCCGGCCGCCCAGGACGCCGGACTGGGGCTGCTGCCGTGGAGCCCGCTCGGCGGAGGCTGGCTCTCCGGCAAGTACCAGCGCGACCAACGACCGACCGGCGACACCCGGTTGGGCGACAACCCCGAGCGCGGCATGGAGGCCTGGGAGCGGCGGGGCACCGAGCGCACGTGGAACATCATCGACGCAGTGCAGAAGGTGGCCGAGGCGCGCGGGGTCTCGATGGCCGAGGTGGCGCTGGCGTGGCTGACCGACCGTCCCACGGTGACCTCGACCATCCTCGGCGCCCGAACGCTCGATCAGCTCCAGACCAACCTCAAGTCCGTCGATCTGCACCTGGACGCCGAGGAAACCGCGACCCTTGACAAGGCCAGCGACCTCGGGGCGAGCGACTACCCCTACGGCGAGATGGGCGTCAGCCAGCGGAGCCGCACCCTGGCAGGTTGATCCGTCCTCAGCCGCGGAACGACTCCTGTCCTAACCTGTGCCGATCTTGAGCCGACGCCCGGCCGGACCCCGCGTCGGGTTGAGGTTCGTCCGCCATCGTTCACTCATCGGGAAACCGATCGTCGAACGGATCCGTACCCGCGGGGGATGCGGGTCCTGACGACAACGTCGAACGGATCCGTACCCGCGGGGGATGCGGAGCCGGACGACCCAGAGACGGACGCTGTCCTGCATGGCCTCACCGGGGGGTAAGCCAGCAGGGCAGCGTCCCTTCTCGTCTGGAGGCGTCGATCGCCACCTCCCCGCGATGCCTATGCTCACCTGGTGCCGACAGCTGCGAGGTCTCTCACCGACCCGGCGCTGATCACCGTGCCGGCCCGCCACGAGTACGTCACGGCGGTCCGTCCCCCGGGGGTCCAGACCGTACGGACCGACCGCGTGCGGGGCTGGGAACCCGACCCCTTCCTGCGGCCGGAGAACGTCGCCGCCTGGGCCGCCGAGATCGACGTCGTGCACCTGCACTTCGGGTTCGACCACCTCGACCGGACCGCTGTCCGGCGCTGGCTCGAGGCCCTGGCCGACGCCCGGTTGCCGCTGGTCTTCACCGTCCACGACCTGCGCAACCCGCACCACCTCGACCGCGGCGCCCACGACGCCGCGTTGGTCGAGCTGACCGCTGCAGCGACCGCGCTGCTCACGCTGACCCCGGGGGCCGCCGCCGAGATCCGGCGCCGCTTCCGACGTCGGGCCGCGATCGTCCCGCACCCCACGCTGGTCGACCCCGCCCGCACCGTCGACGTCCCCACCGAACCGGGGCTCGTGACCGTCCACCTCAAGTCGTTGCGTCGCAACCTGGCCGACCCGGTGGACCTTCTGCGGGCCGCGGCGCGGGGAGCCGGCACCGGCGGCGGTCGGTTGCGGGTGGATCTGCATCCCGACGTGGCCGAGGATCCCCGCCTCGCCGGACTGCGCGAGATACCCGACGTCGAGGTGGCGGTCCACCCGCGCTACGACGACCTCGACCTGGAGCGCTACCTGCGTCGCTCCCACGTCACCGTCCTCCCCCACCGGTGGGGGACGCACTCAGGCTGGCTCGAGCTCGCTCGTGATCTCGGTACGGCGGTGGTCGCGCCGAGCTGCGGCTACTACGCCGAGCAGTGGCCGGCCGTCCACTCCTTCGGCAACGACGAGGAGCACGGCCTGGACGCCGACAGCCTGGCGAGGGCCGTGGCGAGGGCCCTGAGTCGACCGGCACCGCCCCCGGCCGACCGGAGAGAACGGCTCGCGCAGGCCGACACCGTTCGAACGGTCCACGCCGAGGTCTACGCCCGGGCGCTGGAGAGGGTGCGTCGCCCCGTGGTGCGGCCGTGACCGTGGTGCGGCCGTGACCGGCGGTGCGCCCGCGGCCGGCGTCGAGCCGGTCGTGGTGCACGTGGTGGTCGGACCCGAGCAGCATGGCGTGGTCCGCCACGGTGCGCTGATTGCCCGGGCCGGTCGCGACCAGCTCATTCGGCTCGCCGAACCCGCCGCAGCGCCCGACCTCGGCGGCGCCGACGTCGTGCACGTGCCCTACACCGACCGGCTCTTCGGTGGCCGGGCGCAGGAGAGCGCCGACGCGTTCGAGGCCATGGTGGCGCCCTGGCT
Source organism: Propionibacteriaceae bacterium (assembly GCA_050996715.1). Taxonomy (GTDB): domain Bacteria; phylum Actinomycetota; class Actinomycetes; order Propionibacteriales; family Propionibacteriaceae; genus Microlunatus. The sequence goes on along the minus strand of JBPCRP010000133.1, from coordinate 4,436 downwards.
GGCGGCCGGCCGGACGCTCTCGGTCACCCTGCACGACCTCCCCGCCGACGACACCGAGTGGGACCGCCGCCGCGCCGCCGCCTACCGCCGCGTGCTGGCCGGGGCCACCGGCGTGGTGGTCAACAGCTGGCGCGAGCTGGAGCTGGTGCAGCGGTTGCTTCCGGCGCCCGGCCCGCTGCGCAGCCTGCGCTGCGTACCGCTCCCGCTCGAGCCGGTGCTCTCCGGCGGCGCACCCGCGTCCCGGCCCGACGAACCAGCACCGGCGGCCGACGTCGTGCTGCTCGGTTTCCTTTTCCCCGACCGGGGCTACGAGCACACCATCGCCGAGCTCCCTGCCGGGGTCGACCTGGTCGCCGTCGGTCGACCGTCGGCCGGCCACGACGACCTACCCGCTGCCCTCGCCGAGCTGGCCGCCGCCTCGGGACACGCGATGACCACCACCGGGTTCGTCCCTGACCCGAAGCTGGGGGCGGTGCTGGCGTCGGCCGGCGTCCCTGTCGCCCCCAACCGACGGGTCGCCGCGTCGGCGTCGATCAACACCTGGATCGCCCACGGGCGGCGACCACTGATCCCGGACTCGCCGTACAGCCGGGAGCTGGCGCTGCGCACCCCCGGCAGCGTGCGGATCTACGACGCCGACACCCCGGGGGCGCTGCGGGCCGAGATCACGGCCGCGCTCGCCGATCCGCGGCGGACCTGGCTGCCCGCCGACGCCGTCACGGCACCGTCGGTGCCCCAGGTCGCCGAGCGCTACCGGGTCCACTTCGCGGGCTGCGCGGCTCCGACGGTGATCATGGTCGGCGACCGGTACCTCGTCCCCGACAACCGCTGGGATCTGCTCGACGCGATCGAGCCCCCGGCACCGCCGTCGGTGAGCGTGGTCGTGCCGCACTTCAACGCCCAGTCCGAGCTCGACCTGGTGCTTACCGCCCTCGGTCTCCAGACGCATCCTCGGTCCCGCCTGCAGGTGGTGGCCGCCGACGACGGATCGACGGTGCGGCCGTCGATCGCCGCGCTGTCAGGGATCGAGGGCATCGTGGTCGGTCAGGATCGGGACGGTTTTCGGGCCGCGGCCGCCCGCAACCTCGGCGCCGCCGCCGCCGACGGCGACGTGCTGATCTTCCTCGACGGCGACACCGTGCCGGAGCCCGACTACCTCACCCGACTCGTCCGGCTCCCCGCACTGGCGCCCGACGTCCTGGCGGTCGGACGGCGCCGCCACGCCGACCTCGCGGGCTGGACGACCGAGCAGGTCGCCGCCTGGCTGACCGGCGTCGGCCCGGCCCCCGACCTGCTGGACGAACCGGCGTGGCTGCGCGACGCCTACGCCGACACCCAGAACCTGCTCCGGGTCGACCACCGGAGCTACCGCTCGGTCATCTCTGCTGTGCTCGCGACCTCCCGCGACTTGTTCACCGAGCTGGGAGGTTTCAGCGAGGAGTTCCGGGCCTACGGCGGGGAGGACTGGGAGCTCGCCCACCGCGCCTACGTCGCCGGGGCGGTGTTTGCTCACGTCCCCGACGCCGTCGCCTGGCACGACGGTCCCGACTGGGCCGGGAGGAACGGCGCCGACGCCACCGCGGCCAAGAACGACGAGACCCTCGCCCTGGCCCGGATGCTGCCCGACCCCGAGGCGCGTGGCGGGGGTCAGTGGCGGCTGCCCGCGGTTGCGGTGGAGCTGGGCTTCGGCGGTGTGGCGGCCGTGCTAGCCACCGCCCGGGCGGCGTTCAGCGGCGACACCGACGCCGCGGTCTGGGTCGACCATCCCGACGCGATCACCGTCGTCCGACGGCTGGACGACTCGCGGATCCGGGTCGGCCCCGTGCCGCCGCACGTCCGGGCGAGGGCGCAGGCGGTCCTTCGGCTGGAGACCCCGGCCCGGGTCACCGGCCTTTCGCGGTTGCTGCGGTGGTCTGACCAGGCCGGGCCGCTCACCCTGCCCACGGGTCGCCTGGTGCCCGGCCGTACCCACGCCCGCCCCCGCCGCTGGGCCGAGCGCCTCCGGGTCGACCGACCGGAGGTCGATCCGGACCTCCTGGCGACCCGGCTGTTCGGTGGCCGCGACCTACCCGGCCCACCGCCGAGCGCCCCGGTCGACCTGGCGCACGAGCTGAAGTACGTCTACGCGTCGACGCGCGCACCCTCGGCCGGCACCTGGGTCAGCCGCTCGTAGACACCGACCTCGGTGCCCAGCCACCACTCCCCGATGCCGGGGAAGGAGGCAAGCACGCGCTCGTGGTTCCAGTCGTCGACCACGTGGTGCTCGTGCGGGTTGTCCTCGATGGAACCCTGCGGGTAGTGGATGATCGGGATCGAGAGGTAGATGGCCCGTCGGGCGGCGACTGTCGCCCGCTCCCACAGCTGCAGGGCTTCAGACTCGCTCATGTGCTCGGCCACGTCGCCCATGATCACGACGTCGACCTCGGGGAAATCCACCTCGCGGGCGTCGCCGATGATGATCTCGTCGTAGTACTGGCGGAGTCGATAGGTATGCACGTAGGGCTCCCAGATCTCGACCCCGGTGATGTGCGACAGGCCGGGACCGGCGAGCAGCTTGGCGTAGGTCCCCACTCCCGGACCGATGTCGAGCACGGTGATCGGCTCGGGGCTGAGACCCAGGATGCGATCCCGGGTCCAGTCCTTGCCCTCGGCTGAGCTCATCGGCATGGTGACTCCTTCTGGTTGACGTTGTCGATCACGGTGGTGTCGGTCACGGGTGGGAACGATCGTGGTCGGCGGCGACGAAGTCGCCGACGCGGTCCTCTTCCCAGGTGGCCATCTCGGCCAGCACACGTTCGTAGGTACTGATCATGACCGTCTTGCTGAAGCCGGCCACGCTCGACACGACCCGGTCCCGGGGCAGGCGGGCGGCGGCCTCCATGGCCACGGCCAATTTCTCGGCGCTGCTGTCGGCAGCGATCACGCCCCCGTCCGCACCGACGATCTCCTCGACCGCCCCCTGCGGCAGCGCGGCGGCCGTCGCGCCGCAGGCCATCGCCTCGACGAGCGCCAGTCCGAAGGGTTCGGGCCACAGGGGGGTGAAGACGTACACGGCCCCGGACTGCAGGAACGACGGCAGTTCGCTGTGGCGGAGGTGTCCGACGTAACGGATGCGGTCGTCGAGCCGGGGGGCGATCTCGCGGGCGAAGTAGTCCGGATCTGCCACCGGACCGCTGATGCTGAGCCGCCAGCCGCCCAGCCGAGCGGCCTCGACGGCGAGCGCGAGGCCCTTCTCCGGGGTGATCCGGCCGGACCAGACGGCGTGGCGCCGCTGCGGTCGGCCACCGGCGGGCGGAGCCCAGTGGGGTAGGTCGATGCCGTTGGGGATCCAGCGCACATCGGGCAGCCAACGCGCCCAGTCCCGGCTCGTGGTCTGCGACACCCCGGCCCAGACGTGACGTCGACCCGGCTGCCAGTCGGTGGCCGCCACCACCTCCACGACTCGTTCCAGCGTCGCGGGGGTGTGCAGCACCGTCAGCACCGGCCGCCCGGTCAGGTGCAGGTAGGGCACGGTGCTGAGGGAGTTGTTAAGGATCACGTCCACCTCGCCCGCGATGTCGGACAGCGACTCGAGCAAGGCGGCGTCGGCGATCGATTCGGACCGGTCCGCGCCGAGCGCGTCGGGCAGGCAGCCGTAGGGGAACCCGGCGGGCAGGACGGGCCGCAGTCGCGCTCGGGTGCGGCTGCCCCCCTTGGCCAACAACGTCACGTCGTGCCCGCGGGCGGTCAGCTCGTCAGCCAGCAGGGCGGTGTGCATCTCCAGGCCGCCCTGGTAGGGCTCGGCGATCGGGTGCCGATAGTGGGCGAGCACGGCGATCCGCAACCGCCGACCGGCGGCGCCCGGCGCTGCATTCGTCATTCGGGTGGTCGTCATTCGGGTGGTCGTCATCGGCGGACCCACCCCGTTCCCGCCGGGCGGATCAGTCCGAGCTCGACGAACTGATCGAGCCAGCCCTGCATCGGCCACCAGCCCCACCGGTCGGCGAAGCGTTCACCGTTGCGCAGGATGTCGTCGAGGTGCTGCACCGGTGGGGTCCCGCTCGGGTGCCACTGGTGATAGGCCTCGGCCCCACCCACCCAGGTGAAGCCGACGCCGACCTGCCGAGCCCGCAGGGCGAAGTCGGTGTCCTCGCCGCCGTACCCCTCGTAGTGCTCGTCGAAACCTCCGATCCGCTCCCAGGTGCGCGATCGCACGGCGAACGACAACGACCAGAACAGCCGGTGGTCGGCGTCGTGTTGCTCGACTCCGGCCGGGGGAACCGGGCGGGCCGGGTGGCCGGCGTGGTCGCAGAGCCGCTCCAGGTCGTAACCGTCGACGGGCGGTGGCGGGAGATAGGCCACCACCCCGCCCAGCAGGTCCCCGCCGTGCGGTCCCGCCGCAGCCCGACGGTAGGCCTCGAGCGTGCCGGGTCCGGGCAGGCAGTCGACGTCGAGGA
>JBPCRP010000084.1:0-3177 GCA_050996715.1 Propionibacteriaceae bacterium | reverse complement strand
GTCGAGGTGTGGGCGTCCCCTTCCTCTGGCCGACCCGTCCATCGTCCACAGGTCGTCGCCGGTCGAGATACGTGCGCGTGGGGTGGGGTTGGGCGTGCAAATATCGCCGCCGGTCGAGATGCGTCCGCGTGGGGGAGGGTGGCAAACGGGCAGGTCACCGGGCGGGTCGAAGGCGGCCCGGGCTGCTGATCGTGGTGAGGGTGTTGTGCAGGTCGGCCTGCTGCGGCTGACTGAGCGTGTCGTTCCAGTGATCGACGGTGTCGGTGGCGGCTTCTTGTGCGGCGCGAGTGCAGGCGTGTCCGTGCTCGGTGAGTACGAGCAGGCGACCCCAACGACGGGACACGCCTCCAACCGCCGTGGTCCCAATAAGCCGTACGCCGTTGATCGGCGGCTTTCTCGTGCCGAGCCATGCCTGCGGTGACCGTTCGGACTCGGCACTCAGCCCGCAGCCCGGCGCATCCGCCGTTCATCAGGGTCATCGAGGGAGGGGCCAGCATCGACAAAGCCGTGGCGTTCGTACAGTGCTCTGGCCGGCCCGTTGGTGGTCTTGACCGACAGAACCAGGCCACGTCCGGGATGCTGGTCGCGTGCCCAGGCCGCGACCTGCCTGATGGCCTCGTCCCCGACGCCGCATCCCCTCACCGTCGGTGCCACCCACAAGCTGACCAACTCGATGGCCCCGTCTCCGCCGGGGGTCGTGGCGCTAACCATCCCGACCGGCTCACCGCCCAGACTCAGCGCCAGATTGAGCGGTACGTCCGCCAGCCGAGCCCGCCACCGCGGTTCGGCATCGCCTGGACCGCTCCAGCTGGCCAGGGTCGAGCCGAAGGCAGCCGGCGATTCTGCCAGCGCCGCACGTCGTAGTCTGCGCCAGAGTTGCCAGTCGTCAGGTGTCAGGACACGGAGGTCGATCACGCCATAAATCATCTCCCAGCGCTGCGATCTGCTGCTCGGGGAAAAAAGCGGCACCCCGTCCTGGACGTCACACCCGACCAGGCCACACCCCGGACGCCGATGCCCGGGCCGCGCCGTGCAGGTCGGCGCGGACCGCGGCGGACGTCGAGGTCGTACAAAGCCTGAGTATCCCCAACGGGATTCGAACCCGTGCTGCCGCCTTGAAAAAGCAGATTGGTGACGTGGCATCCCGGACTCTCCTAGGGGGGAAACGCAGCAGATCTCAAGTCTGCAAGCGATGTGCGGTGCTTTAGGAATTGTCAGTGTCGTTGGCTGTCTGGCTGTCTGGCTGTCTGGCTGTCTGGCGGTCCTTGGGGTTTCTGGGCGCCCTCAGAATAAACCTGGCAACAGAACAATCGAACAGGTCGATTCACGGCGTCGACCCGGCTCCGCTTGATTGCTGTGCGCTTCGCGATCTGGGCGGCGCTGATGCCGCACAGGGCCAGCTGCTCGATCCCGTCCCGGACCTCACGATCGTGCACGACTTGCGGTGGGTGTATCGCTGATCTGGTCCGTGATGCGGTCGGCGTCGACGGGAGGGGGCACGACCCGCACACGACCGCCCCCGAGGGGGTACCGACCTGGGTCGCGACCACCGCCCGTCGCTGACCTCGCAGGACCACGAGCGACTGCAACGGCACCGTCCACGGCCTGCTGACCTTGGGCCTCTCTCAGTTCCAGGAGTTTGGATGGTCGGATCTCGGCCCTCTTGAGGGGCAAGGCGAAGCCCGAGCGGCGGCAACTCCGGTAAACGCCTCACGTCGATGCGCGGCCGTCCCGCTCGCGCTCTGCAGCTCCGGGTGCACCTCCCTGCTCGAACCCCCGTGCGCTTTCTGCACCGGGAATCAACGTGACCAAGCCTGGTAGGGCCAAGATCGGGACTTCCGCCTTCCCATCGGCGCGGTGGCGGTCCTACGCTGGCGGTGTGAGGCGCAGCTCCGCGGTGGTGGCTGGATGCGTCACCGCGACGGCAGCCGTTGCGGGCAACGCGTTCATCGGCCGGGAGGCCATGACGTGGTTCGGAGAGCTCAACAAGCCGCGGTTGCAGTTGCCGATGCTCGGATTCATCGGAGTCGGGGCCACGTACTACGGCATCGTCGGATACGTCCTGGCCCGCGCCGTGGACCACGGAGATGCCGAGACGATGAGGTGGGCTGGCACGGTACTGGTCGCCAACGAGGCGTGGAACGTCCTGCTCTTCGGGCGTCGAAGTCCCGGTATGGCCGTTGCCGGGCTGTTCGGCTTCTTGGTCCCGTTGGCTTTCCTGCAGCGGTCTGTGTGGTCGGACAACCGTTCGCGGGCAGTGCTGCTGCCGTATACAGCGTGGGTGATCGGGTACGACCTGCCTTGGAGCTACCGGCTCTGGCGGCTCAACAGGCACTCGGCGCGGTAGGCGCCACGGGCCCGGTCGATCATCCCGACCGCACCGTCGAGCGCCTCTTGCCCTGCGCCCTCGCATCGATGGCGCTACACAGGCCGTAGAGGCAATGTCGGTTTGAATGCCCAGGTTGTCTCGTTCGCGTGTGTCGATGCGGGCTCGCGGCGCCGATGTCGGTCCCTTCGTTGACCACGTCCGCTGCCGTTTCGGAGGGCCACATGACTTCGCTGCTCAACTCAACCATCATGGCCGCTCGAACTCGATCCGACGAACCGCCTAGATCTCGAGGGTTCCGAGGCACGATCGCGTAAGTGCGCGCTCACACACGATCGGCGGCACGTGCGGACGTGTGGGGGCGGGACACCCGGCGTCCGGTTCCTCGGAAGCCGTGAGACAGGCTTCCGGGCGCCCGGATCGAGCCGGTTGAGACATCAACGAAGGCCTTTTAGCACGGCGGCGAAAGGGGCCGGATCGTCGACCGGCGTCCCATGGTTGGCACCCTCGACGACCTCGACGTGAGCCCCAGGCACGTGGGCTGCGACGAAGTCGGAGAACTGACGGTTAAACGGTGGGCTTGTGCTACCCACCAGTGGGGAGACCGCCATGCTCAACTGGGCCAGGTCGTCCGCATCCCATTGGTGGGCCTCAAACGCCCTGAGCTCAGTGGGGCTGGCCAGGGCGTTGGCCAGCAGCAACTTGCCGAAGGTGGAGCGATACGGGAGCGGGAAGACGAACCATGGAATGTGCATCCCGGTGTTGGCGCCGATCACGTCGTTGAGCAAGAGGCGCACCACGGCTTTCCGGTCACCTCTGGCCGCCGCTGTCTCGAGTCGTCGCCACAAGAC
>JBPCRP010000031.1:0-65533 GCA_050996715.1 Propionibacteriaceae bacterium | reverse complement strand
GTCTGACCACGCCAGACGGTCCGCTCTCTGCCGCTTTTGCGGTTTTTTTGTGGTGGGGTGTTGCTGTCCGCGGCTGGGTGGACGGGCACGGCGGTGGCCCGAAGGTCTCAACGAACTCCGGTCGGGCCTTGCTGGGCAGCACATACGCCGCGCACCCACCCGTCAGGTCAGGATCGTCAACGTCCTCAGCGTCGTCAACGTCGTCAACGTCCTCGAACAAGATAATCCGGTCGGCGACCCCCTTGGTGCGGGCGAGCCGGGAAAGTGACGAGCGGCTCGCCCGTACCTGGTCGACCATGCGCAGCGAAGGCCGATCCGCAGCTCGACGACCTGGCCGGGCTCGGTCGGTCCGATCCTGCGGTTCGGCCACCACCAGTGACCGCCAGACCTGTCGGGTCTGCTGCGCTGATCTTCCGCCGAGACTGCAGGGATCAACCTCCCTGCACCTCGCCGGGGTTGGTGAGCGCAGTCTCGCGGCGCGCAGGTGGGCGAGCCAGGTGTGCGACGTGCACGAGCCGATAGGCTGGACCGTCCGACCGACACCAGCCGGGTGCCGGTTGCCGCGTACGTACGGAGTGTTCTGCAGTGGCCAGCCAGCTCGACAACGTCATCAGCCTGTGCAAGCGCCGGGGGTTCGTCTTCCCGGCCGGCGAGATCTACGGCGGCACCCGTTCCGCCTGGGACTACGGGCCACTAGGCGTGGAGCTGAAGGAGAACATCAAGCGGCAGTGGTGGCGGACGGTCGTCCAGAGTCGTGACGACATCGTCGGCCTGGACAGCTCGGTCATCCTGCCCACCCCCGTCTGGGAGGCCTCGGGGCATCTGAAGGCGTTCGTCGACCCGCTGGTGGAGTGCCTGAGCTGTCACCGGCGGTTCAGGGCTGACCACCTGCAGGAGGAGTTCGCCGAACGCAAGGGTCTGCCGGACCCCGACGCCGTCGCCCTGACCGAGGTCCCGTGCCCGCACTGCGGCACCCGCGGCCAGTACACCGAACCGCGGATGTTCAACGGCCTGCTCTCGACCTACCTGGGCGTGACGCAGGACGAGTCGGGCAAGCACTACCTGCGTCCGGAAACCGCCCAGGGCATCTTCGTCAACTTCGCCAACGTCGTCCAGACCAGCCGCAAGAGGCCGCCGTTCGGCATCGGTCAGGTCGGCAAGAGCTTCCGCAACGAGATCACCCCGGGCAACTTCATCTTCCGCACCCGAGAGTTCGAGCAGATGGAGATGGAGTTCTTCGTCGTGCCCGGCACCGACGAGCAGTGGCACCAGTACTGGATCGACGAGCGCACCAGCTGGTACACCGAGCTCGGTATCGCCAAGGAGAACCTGCGGCACTTCGAGCACCCGGCCGACAAGCTGTCGCACTACTCCAAGCGGACCGTCGACATCGAATACCGCTTCGGTTTCGCGGGCAGCGAGTGGGGTGAGCTCGAGGGTATCGCCAACCGCACCGACTTCGACCTCAAGACCCACAGCGAGCACTCCGGTAACGACCTGTCGTTCTACGACCAGGCGGCCAACGAGCGCTTCCTGCCGTACGTGATCGAACCGGCCGCCGGCCTGACCCGGTCGCTGATGGCCTTTATGGCCGATGCGTACGTCGAGGACGAGGCGCCCAACACCAAGGGTGGTGTGGACAAGCGGACAGTGCTCCGGCTCGATCCGCGGCTGTCCCCGGTCAAGGCCGCGGTGCTGCCGCTGTCGCGCAACGAGGCGCTCTCGCCCAAGGCCCGCGACCTCGCCGCCCAGCTGCGGAAGTCCTGGAACGTCGACTTCGACGACGCCCAGGCCATCGGTCGTCGCTACCGTCGCCAGGACGAGATCGGCACGCCGTTCTGCATCACCGTCGACTTCGACACCCTCGAGGACCAGGCGGTGACCATCCGCGAGCGCGACGCGATGACCCAGGAGCGGATCGCCCTGGACCAGGTGCAGTCCTACCTGGCGGCCCGTCTACTCGGATGCTGAGGGCTGCCCCGGTCGCCGCGCGCCCGCTGCGGCTGGGGAACCTCACCGTCGACACCCCGGTGGTGCTCGCACCGATGGCGGGCATCACCAACGCGGCCTACCGGCAGCTGTGTCGCGAGCAGGGGGCCGGGCTCTACGTCTGCGAGATGATCACCAGCCGGGGAATCGTCGAGCGGGACCGCAAGTCGATGGCGATGTTGGCGTTCGACCCGGGGGAGACGACGCGGTCGGTCCAGCTCTACGGCGTCGACCCGATGATCATGGCCCAGGCCACGACCATCCTGTGCGCCGAGTACGGCGTCGGCCACGTCGACCTGAACTTCGGCTGCCCGGTGCCCAAGGTGACCCGCAAGGGGGGCGGTGCCGCGTTGCCCTGGAAGGCCGACCGACTGGAGGCGATCCTGCGCGCGGTCGTGACGGCGGCGACGCCGTACGAGGTCCCGGTCACGGCGAAGACCAGGATGGGTATCGACCATGATCATCTGACCTACCTCGACGTGGGCCGGATCGCCGAGCAGGCAGGGATCTCGGGCGTCGCCCTGCACGGCCGGACGGCGCAGATGGCCTACTCCGGTGCGGCCGACTGGGACGCCATCGCCACCTTGAAGCAGGCGGTGTCCATCCCGGTGCTGGGCAACGGTGACGTCTGGGAGGCGTCCGACGCGATCGCCATGGTCGAGCGCACCGGGGTCGACGGCGTGGTGATCGGCCGTGGCTGCCTGGGTCGACCGTGGCTGTTTCGCGACCTGGCCGACGCGTTCGCCGGTCGACCCACCAGAACCCTGCCCACGCTGGGTGGGGTGGCGACCATGATCCGTCGACACGCGGAGCTGCTGGCCGGGCTGGCGGTGGCGGCGGGGCGAGACGAGGTCCAGGGTTACGTCGAGCTGCGTAAGCACATGGCCTGGTACCTCAAGGGCTTCCCGGTCGGCGGGGAGGTCCGCCGTGGTCTCGGCATGATCAGCTCGCTCGCCGATCTCGACACGCAACTGTCGCGGCTCGACCCGGCCGAGCCGTACCCGGTGGCCGAGCTCGGATCTCCGCGCGGTCGCCAGGGCAGCCCGCGTGATCACGTGGCGCTGCCCCAGGGGTGGCTGGACGACCGGATCGGACTCGACCACGACCTGGCCGACGCGGAGCTCGGGATCTCGGGTGGCTGAGCCTGATAGAACGCGCGGGGCGGCTGACGACGCTCCGAGCGCGCGGGCGGCCGCGTGGGCGGAGACGATGGCGGGTCACCTCCCCGGCGGCGGTGGGTACGTGCGGGCCCACGCCGACTCCGGGCTCACCGTCGGATCGGGCCCGGTGGTCGACCGGACGGTGCGCGAGGAGCGCGAGGCTGCGCTGCTCCGCCCGGGCGCGACGCTGGCGTCCGGAGCCGGGCACCGCGCCAAGGCCGAGGAGCCCGACCCCGAACGCACCTGTTTCGAGCGGGACCGGGACCGGATCGTGCACTCGACTGCCTTCCGTCGGCTGGCCGGCAAGACCCAGGTGGTCGTCCACCCCAGTGACCACGAACGGACTCGGCTCACCCACGCCCTGGAGGTCGCCCAGGTCGCGACCTCGATCGCCCGGGCGGCCGGCGTCAACGTCGCACTCACCGAGGCGATCGCCCTGGGCCACGACTGCGGCCACGGACCGGGCGGACACGCCAGCGAGGACGCGTTCGACGTGTTCCTCCCCGAGGGTTACGACCACGGGCCGTGGGGCGCCGACGTCGTGCTCACCGACCTCAACCTCTGCGTGGAGACCCTCGACGGAATCCGTAACCACTCCTGGTCGCGACCCGCCCCGGCCACGATAGAGGGCGAGATCGTCAGCTGGGCCGACCGGATCGCCTACTGCGCCCACGACCTCGAGGACGCCGTCCACGCTGGCATCCTGCGCCACGACGAGCTGCCTCGAGAGATCGCCGCGGTCTGCGGATCCACCCGGCGCCAGCAACTGCACACCTTTGTCCGGGCGGTGGCGGCGACGATCGCCGAGCACGGCGAGGTCGGTATGGCACCCGACCCGGCCGGGGCACTGGCGGCCCTGCGCGCGTTCAACTACGAGCGGATCTACGTCCGACCGGCGTCCGTGGCCCAGTCGAGATCCGTGGTCGATGTGCTGCGGGCTCTGGTCGAGCACTACGCGGCCCACCCGGGGCTGCTGCCCGAGCCGGGATCGTTCCACGAACCGGCTGGCCCCGAGCCGATCCGCGCTGCGGTGACCTACGTGGCCGGGATGACCGACCGTTACGCCTTTGACGCTGCGATCTCGCTGCTCGGATGGGATCCGGGCCGGCTGCCGCAGGGGATCGACCACAGTCGCTGACCCAAAAGGACGGTTCGTCCCGTTTCACGGGCGCAGACCGCGCTCAGCGAGCCGGGCGTGGCGCAACGAACCGTCCTTCTGGGTCAGTCGGCTAGTCGAAAGGCCAGCCGGACCTCCCACGTGTCCATGTCGGGTTCGACCGCAGGGTCGGTTTCGTAGAATTCGAGCCTTGAGCCCCAGACGTCGCCCGCGGCAGAGTCGTGCCGGTCGAAGGTCAGACCCTGGCCGTTGGCCCAGGCCAGCAGGTCACCGGTGACGTCCACCAGTTGGTCGGGGTGCCCGTGGTGGGTGGTGGTCACGTAGGCGCCGGCGGGGATCACCCCGGGCCGGACGTCGCCGTCGTCGGGTCCGGCGGTGGCTCGGCGATCGACCGGTACTCCCGCTTCGACCACCAGCTCGGAGGCCATGTCGACCACGTGGTAGCGGAAGAAGGGAGCACCGACCGAGGTCAGGCCCTGGGCGCCGACCCGCTCGAAGACCTCGCCGAACCGGTCCGCGAGCTTGGAGAAAGTCGTCATGGTGACGCGGTCGGTGATCCCGAGGTAGGGCTGCTCGTCCAGGCGTACGACCTGGAACGTGTCGTAGGTGGTCATGACCGCTCAGACCTGTCGTCAGCGCGGAACTCATCGCGCTCGCACTTCGCTCGAGACGAGTGCGCCGTCGTTGCGCCCTGAGTGGCTGCGAGAGGACTACACCTGTGCTCTCGTGATCGAGGCTACGTACTGTTGGGCGCGACACACCACCGACCCACAAACTCGAAGGATCTGCCGTGGCCGCCGACGCGTACATCCACCTTCACGCCGAGGGAGTCTCCCTGCTGCTCGACGTCACCGGCGGGCGGCTGCCGGCCGTCCTGCACTGGGGCGCGGACCTCGGGTCGCTCGACGTCGAGGACGCCCACGCGCTCGAGGCGAACGCCGTGGCGCCCGTGGGACCCAACATGCCCGACGTGCCGATGCGGGTCGCCCTGCTGCCCGAGCACCGGACGGGTTGGGTCGGTCGGCCCGGGCTCAGCGGCTCGCGCGGGGGGCGCGACTGGTCCCCGCACTTCATCGTCACCTCGGTCCTGCTCGACGGTGAGCCGGCCACCGATCTGGTCGACGTCGGGCTCGGGACTGTCGTGGTCGAGGCGTCCGACGCGGTGGCCGAGCTCGGGCTGCAGATCGTCGTCGAGCTCTGCGCCGGTGGGGTCATCCGCTCCCGCGCCACGCTGACCAACGCTGGCACCGACGGCTACGGGCTCAACGACCTCGTGCTCGCCTACCCGGTGCCGGAGGAGGGCCGACAGATCCTCGACTTCGCCGGCCGGTGGAGCAAGGAGCGCACCCCGCAGCGCCACGAGCTGCAGGTCGGTCAGCACGTCCGGGAGGGTCGGCGCGGCCGGACCGGAGCCGACGCCGCCACCGTGCTGCACGTCGGCACCCCGGACTTCACCTTCGCCGCGGGCCGGATCTGGTCGGTGCACACCGGCTGGAGCGGCAACCACACCCACTACGCCGAGCGGGTCTCGACCGGTGAGCAGGTGATCGGCGGCGGGGAGCTGCTGCTCCCCGGGGAGATGATCTTGGCTGCGGCACAGGCGTACACCACGCCGTGGCTGTACGGCAGCTTCGGCGTCGGTCTCGACGAGGTCGCCCGCCGCTACCACCGCTTTCTCCGCGCCCGGCCACACCACCCGAACACCACCCGACCCGTGACGATCAACGTCTGGGAGGCCGTCTACTTCGATCATGATCTTGACCGGCTCGTCGACCTGGCCCGACGTGCGGCCGCCCTGGGGGTCGAGCGCTACGTGCTGGACGACGGCTGGTTCGGGTCCCGGCGCGATGATCGTTCCGGTCTCGGGGACTGGGTCGTCTCGGCGGACGTGTGGCCGAACGGATTAGGCCCGCTGATCGACGAGGTCACCGCGCTTGGGATGGAGTTCGGGCTCTGGTTCGAGCCCGAGATGGTCAACCCTGACTCGGATGTCGCGCGGGCCCACCCCGAGTGGATCATGGCGACCGGCGATCACTGGCCGGTGGAGAGTCGGCATCAGCAGGTGATCAACCTGGGCGTCCCCGCCTGCTACGCCTACATCCGCGACCAGATGATGGCCGTGCTGGACCGCTACGACATCAGCTACCTCAAGTGGGACCACAACCGCGACCTGATCGAGGCCGGCACCGCGACCGACGGCGGCCGTCCCGGTGTGCACGCCCAGACTGCGGCGTTCTACCGGCTGGTCGACGAGCTCAAGGCCGCCCATCCCGGTCTGGAGATCGAGTCCTGCTCCTCGGGTGGTGCACGGGTCGACCTCGGCGTACTGGAGCGCACCGACCGGATCTGGGTCAGCGACTGCATCGACCCCCTGGACCGGCAGCAGATGAATCGCTGGACGACCCAGCTCGTCCCGCCGGAGATGATGGGCAGCCACATCGCCTCGGGTCGCAGCCACACCACCGAACGGATGCACGACCTCTCCTTCCGGGCCGTCTCGGCGGTGTTCGGGCACCTGGGCATCGAGTGGGACCTGGCCAAGGCCACCGCGGCGGAGCTTGCGGAGCTGTCGGGTTGGATCGCTTTCTACCGGACCGAGCGTGAGCTGCTGCTCGGTGGGGACCTGGTCCGCATCGACTTCCCCGACGCGTCGATCTGCGCCCACGGGGTGGTCGCCCCGGACCGGTCCCGGGCGATCTACTCGGTTGCGGCCGTCGGTCGCTCGGAGGTCAGCTCCGTCGGCCGGTTGCCGCTGCCGGGTCTGGACCCCGACCGTCGTTACCGGGTACGGCCGCTCGCCAGCGGATCCGACGGACACGTCATCGCGCCGGCATGGTGGGGCGCGGCAGTCGCGGTGGGAGCTCACGCCGACCTGTACGCGGGGACGGTGATGCCGGGGCGGGCGCTGCTGGCTGGGGTTCGGGCACCGTCTCTGTCGCCGGAGCACGCCGTCCTGCTGCTCGTCGACGCCGTCTGACCGCGCGCCCGGTCAACCCGAACGCCGTCGGCCTGCCCACTCACGTTCCCTTTTCGGATTACAGCGGGAGTCCCTGCCGCAGATCGGCGGGCAGCAGGAGTCCCCGGCGCATCAGCTGGTGCGCGACGGCGACCACGATCGTCTGGGCCGCCAGCAGACCCACCAGCACCAGGATCTGGGCCGCACCGGCCTGGAGTGGGCTGCCCCCTCCGAGCAGCACGCCGACGAAGGCGCCGGGCAGGGTGACCAGTCCGACGGTACGGGTCTGGTCCAGACCAGGGACCAACGCCTCGGGCAGGTGCCGGCGGACGATCTCGCTGATCGCCTCGGGGCGGGGGAGTCCGATGCTCAACGCGGCCTCGTAGGCGCCGCGCTCGTCGCGCAGGGCGGCGAAGCACTTCCGTCCGGTAAGCGAACTGGCGGTCATCGACCCGCCGATCACGATGCCAGCCATCGGGACCAGGGCGGCACCGGTGAGGGGGACGGCGCCGGTGCCGAAGATGATCAGCAGCACCGGGATCACGCCGGTGGCCATGGCGGCCGCCACCCACGGCCAGGCCCGGGGCGCGTCGATCCGTCGCGACGAGGTCAGGATCGCCACGCTGAGCATGATCAGGGCGAACAGCAGCGACAGCGCGAGACTGCGGAGCACGGCGCTCAGGACCAGGGCGACCAGGGCCAGCTGCAGGACGGCCCGCAGCGCGGCACCGCCGATGTCCTTTTCCACCCTCAGTCGGGTCACCAGTGAGACGCCGACCGCGAGAGCGACCAGGGCGACAAGGGCGATGAGCAGGGACGGGCTCAACTGGGTCGGCACCGGCCCATCCTCCCAAGCGGCCCCACCCCAGTGGGCCGATCGCAGCAGCGACCCGCCGCAACGCCGAGCTCAGTGCTGTGGCCGCATCCCCGGCGGGGGCAGTGCGCACGCCGGGGTGCCACCCGGCATTTTGCTGCGGTTCGCCGCGACCAGGCGGTAGACCGCAGCGGCCAGGGTGCGGACGAACGGCAGCCGAAGCGCCCGCCCGGCGACCCCGAACAGACCGCCGCGGTGGACGAGCCAGCCCGCGAACGCCTGGGCGCCGCCGGAAAGGGTGCCGTCGGCCGCCACCCACAGCACCTCTTGCTGAGCCCGCTCGGGGGTCGTCCCCAGGGCGGCGAGGTCGCTGAACTGGTACGGCACCACCACCGGATCGGTCCCGTCGCGACGGTCGAGCCGCCGCTGCAGCCACTGGACGGTGCTGGTGCAGAAGGAACAGTCCCCGTCGAAGATCAGCCGGGGCCCCACCGGGTCGGCCCCCGGGTCGGTCGTGCTCGCGTCGTCCACAGGCCCAGCCTAGGCGAGGAGGGCGGCCCCGGCGGTCGTCGCTGACTAGACTCGGGCCGTGGCTGGGCGGATCAACGACGACGACATCGCCGCCGTTCGCGACCGGGCCCGGATCGATGAGGTGGTCGGCTCCTACGTCGCCCTCCGCAACGCCGGCGGCGGCTCGATGAAGGGCCTGTGCCCGTTCCACGACGAGAAGACCCCGAGCTTTCAGGTCACCCCCTCGCGCGGGTTCTGGTACTGCTTCGGGAGCTGCGGCGAGGGCGGCGACGCCTTCGACTTCGTGCAGAAGATCGAGAACCTCTCCTTCGTCGAGGCGGTCGAGCGGCTGGCCGACAAGGTCGGGGTGCAGCTGCGCTACACCGACGACGGCCGCGGCGGTCCCCGGATCGAGCCGGGACTGCGGACCCGGCTGATGGACGCGCACAAGGCCGCCGCGGAGTACTACGCCGACCAGCTCGCCGGACCGGAGGCCCTGACGGGTCGGCAGTTCCTCGCCGAGCGCGGCTTCGACCGGGCGGCCGCGGAGCGTTTCGGGGTCGGCTACGCCCCCAAGGGCGGTCGGGCGTTGGCCGGCCACCTGCGCCGGCTCGGCTTCAGGGATGCCGAGCTGATCACGGGCGGGTTGCTGCGCAACGGTGGCTGGGACTTCTTCTCCGGCCGGCTGCTCTGGCCGATCCGCGACGCCGGCAAGTCGGTCGTCGGATTCGGGGCGCGTCGGATCTACGACGACGACCGGCTCCCGGCGAAGTACATCAACACCCCCGAAACCCCGCTCTACAAGAAGTCCCACGTGCTCTACGGACTCGACCTCGCGCGAACGGCGATCGGCAAGAAGAGCCAGGCCGTCGTCGTGGAGGGCTACACCGACGTGATGGCCGCGCACCTCTCGGGGGTCGAGACGGCCGTGGCATCGTGTGGGACGGCGTTTGGTGATGATCATGCACGGTTGCTGCAGCGGCTGATGGGCAACCACGACGCCTTCCGCGGCGAGGTGATCTTCACCTTCGACGGAGACGCCGCCGGTCAGAACGCGGCCCTCAAGGTCTTTGACGGCGACAAGAACTTCATCGCCCAGACCTACGTCGCCGTCGAGCCGACCGGGCTCGACCCGTGCGACCTGCGGCTGCAGCACGGTGACGCCGCCGTCCGCGAGCTCGTGGCCCGACGGGTGCCGCTCTATCGCTTCGTGATGGGTAACGTGCTCAGCCAGCACGACCTCGACCGCTCCGACGGGCGGCTGACCGCCCTGCGGGAGGCCGCGCCGCTGGTGGCCAGCGTGCGTGACCAGGCCATGGTCGGTGGGTACGCCCGGGAGCTGGCCGGGATGCTGGGGATGGACATCGAAGAGGTCCGGGCCGAGGTCAACCGCGCCGCCAGCCGACCGCGTCCGGCGACGGGGAGCGCGACGTCGGGCCGCGCGACCAACGGGAGCTTCGGCGACCCTCCCGAACCGCCGCCGGACGACGCCGAGGGCGAGGGTGACCCCAGGAACGGGGGACACGGCGGACGGCCGCACAAGCTCCGGCTGCCCGAGCCCCATGATCGGGTGCTGCGCGACGAGCGGGCCACCGCCCGGCTGCTGGTGCAGGCGCCTGGTCTCTTCGACGCTGCCTGGGAGGCCCTGACGGCCGACGACTTCACCCACCCGGCGTACGGCGAGGTCTTCACGGCGGTCGTCGCGGCCGCGGCCGACGGTGACCGCGGCACGGACTGGCCGCGCCGGGTGGCCGACGGGGTTCCCGCGTGGGTCCATCCGTTGGTGGTCGCGCTGGCGGTGGAGACCGTGCCGGGCGGCACCAGTGAGCGGATCGTCGCCGTCCACGCGGCCAAGCTGAGACTGCTGACCATGATGCGACGGATCGGCGAGCTCAAGTCCAAGCTGCAGCGCACCAACCCCGTCGAGCAGCAGACCCGGTACAACGCGATGTTCTCGGAGCTGGTGGTACTGGAGGCGCAACGCCAACAGCTGCACACGTTGAGCATCGGTGCGCTGGATTAGCATTTCGCCGCTCGACCTAAGGTCGTGGGCATGCCCTGGGTACCCGAGGAAAGGCGTGCCCTCGTGGCTACGCTGCGCCAGACCGATCCGCACGCCGACACGCTCTGCGACGGCTGGGACGTCCGGCGCCTGCTGGCGCACCTGATCGTGCGCGAACAAGAACCCGCGACCGCGGTCAAGGACGCCCTCAGCAGGAAGCCGCCCGGCGCCGAGCCGGGGCTCGGTCGGCTGGCGGCCACGACCGCCACGTCGCAGGGCTACCAGGCGCTGGTCTCGCGGTTCGCCGCCGGACCACCCGCGTGGTCACCGATGAGCTGGGCGGGAGAGCAGCTCAACCTGATCGAATACGTCATCCACCACGAGGACATTCGCCGCGCCGGCCCCGATCCGGTCGAGCCCCGCCCCCTCCCGGAGGCCGAGACCGACGCGATCTGGCGGTCGGTGGGTCTTTTCGGGCGCCTGGCGATGCGCAGGTCCCCGGTCGGCGTGGTGCTCACCACGCCCGCCGGCGCAGCGCACGTGGTGAAGAAGGGCCGCGCTGGGGTGTCCCTGGTCGGCGACCCCGTCGAGCTGGCTCTGTATCTCCAGGGTCGGCGCGAGTGCGCTCGCGTCGAGGTGACCGGGCTGCCCGAGACGGTCAGCCGGTTCGTCGAGTGGGTGTCGTCGGCCTAGCGGCATCCGTCGGGACCGACGCTGGTGGTGGCGCGCGCCGTCGCCACGAGTTGTCCACAGGGGCGCTTGAGTTGGGCGGCGCGGATCCGCAGGCTGATGCGCGTGGACTCCGGTGACGATTTCTCCCTGCTGACCTGGTCGGAGGAGGTACGCCTAGCCCGGGCGATCGAGGCCGGCCTCCTGGCGCGCTTCGCGCGCGAGACCGGGCGGCCACCGGTCGGAGCCAGCGAGGCAGAGCTGGTCGAGCTCGAACGGCTCGGGAACGCCGCCCACCGCCGCATGGTCGCTGCAAACCTTCGTCTGGTGAGTGTGGTCGTCGGCCGTTCGGCCCGGTTGCCCGACACCATCCGGACCGACCTCTTCCAGGACGGCTGCGTCGGACTGATCGAGGCGGTCCGCCGGTTCGACCATGCCCGCGGCTACCGTTTCGCGACCTACGCCCTGCACCGGATCCGGGCCGCGGTGACCGCCTCGGCCTTTCGGGCCCAGGCGCTGGGCGGCCTGACCGCGGCCCGGGTGAGAGAGCTACGCCGCCTCCGCTGGGCGGAGTCCGAGCTCAGTCAGCGGCTGGGCCGAAGCGCCACCGCGCCGGAGGTCGCGGTGTTCGTCGGGCGTGATCCGGACTGGGTCGGGGGGCTGCTCGAGTACGAGGTGGTGGTGCCCATCGAGGTGGTCGCCGACGAGCTCATCGATCAGCATTCGGAGGATCCACTCGGGTTCGCAGACGTCGGTCGGGCCTTGTTGGAGCGACTCACGCCGGCTCACCGTCAGGTGATCGAGCTGCGGTGCGGCTTTGCTGACGACCGCACCCTGAGCCTGCGTGAGGTGGCCGAGACGCTGAATTCCACACTGGGTGTGGTGCGCCGGCTGGAGCGAGAGGCGCTGGCCGAGCTGCGGGCCCATTGTCCCTACGCCGCGCGGACGTACCTGTGAGGCCCGAGGCGTGCGGGGACAGGACACGCGGGGACCAGACACCCAGGGACGAGGACAATGGACCCATGCCACGCCCTCGCCCGCTCGGTCTGCTCCGAGGTCGCGTCGCCGGACTGGCGCCGGCGGTGCTGAGCTCGTGGCGTGACTCGCTGGCCCTTGCCTCGGGCGGCGCTGCGGCGCGGGTGCTGGCCTGGGCTCCGTCGGGTGCGGACGTCGCCCTCGGCAGCCCTGGGTACCTATCGGTCGGCGGTCCCCTCGGCTGGACCCACGTCGGCTGGCACACCATCGAACGCGGTGGTTGGAACGTCGAGAACGGCCAGCTGCAGTGGCGCACCTACGCCGGTGGCCGCGGCTCGGTCCAGCTCACCCCGCCACGCCGGCTACCCGAACTCTTCCGCGAACGCGTCTCAGCATCGCTCGTCGTGGAGCAGGTCACCCCCTTCCGGGGCAGCCGGGGGATCATCGTCAGCGGCCGTCGTGATCTCGGCGACGACACCGCTCCACTCGCCTGGCACGCCACGCTGAGCCGCGGGCTGACCTGGTCCACCGACGGGGTCGAGGACGCCGCCGAGGCGGCGCTGATCCGGCTGCGCGCCGAATACGACATCGCCTGACCCCTGCGCCGCCCGGCCTGCCGCGCCCGACCACAGATGCTGGATCACCCCGGGTCGGCTGGTATGGTTGCTCTCCGCTGAGCCGGTTCGCCACGGTCAGTCCCCTGTAGCTCAACTGGCAGAGCATGCGACTGTTAATCGCAGGGTTGTTGGTTCGAGTCCAACCGGGGGAGCTCAACGCCTGGTCAGATCCTTGGCCGGGCGTTCGTCGCGTCCTGAGCCCGCGACGACCCGGCGAGGTGCTGGCCTCCACCCCGAGTAGCGTGCCTGGGGTGGTGGGGGGCGAGCCGGAGGACGAGAAGGTGCGGGCTGCGCGGTCGCCCGAGATCGACCGGGTGGTGCGCGCAGCGTTGGCGCTCGGTTCGTCGTCGGACACCGTGACCGACGCGGCGGCGCGCACGCTGGGGCTCAACCGCACCGACATGCGTCTGGTGGCCATCGTTCGGGCCCGCCGTCGTCTGACCGCCGGTCAGCTCGCAGCCGCCGCCGACCTCAGCCCCGCAGCCACCTCGACGGCCGTCCGGCGTCTGCTGACGTCGGGCTACGTCGATCGCGCCGAGGACTCGCACGACGCCCGGCGCAGCTGGATCACCCTTACCCCCGCTGGCTACGCAGCCCTCGACGAGGTCTACTCCGACATGATCAACGAAGGCCGGATCCATCTGAGCACCTATTCGGTGGCTGACCTGGATCTCATCGAGACGTTCCTGGCCGCGACCCGGCGCGTCCAGCTCGAAGGGGCTCGCCGGCTGCTCGCCCAGGGGCGCCGGGGGACCGACGAGCCACCGGAGGGCTGAGCCCGACCAGGGCAGGGTCCTGCGCACGAGGGACCGGGCGGAGACCGGCGTACCCCTGAGGGGTCAGCTGCTGGCGCCGAGGTCGGCCAGGAACAGCTCGGCCCAGTGGTGGATATCGTGCTCGAACACCTGGCGTCGCATCATCCTCATCCGCCGCGCCTTGGAGCGTGCCGAGGACTGGTAGGCCTCGAGCATCTGGTCCTTCATGCCGTTGATGTCGTAGGGGTTGACCAGGAAGGCCTGCCGGAGCTCTTTGGCCGCGCCGGCGAACTCGCTCAGCACCAGCGCCCCGTCGTCGGCCTGTCGGCAGGCGATGTACTCCTTGGCGACCAGGTTCATCCCGTCGCGCAGTGGGGTGACGACCATGACGTCGGCGGCCCGGTAGAGCGCCGCCATCTCGTTCTTCGGGTAGGAGCTGTGCAGATAGGTGATCGGCGGCCGTCCGATCCGTCCGATGTCGCCGTTGATCCGCCCCACGATCCGGTCGAGCTCATCGCGGAGCATCCGGTACTGGTCGACCCGTTCCCGCGACGGCGTCGCCACCTGGACGAACACGGCCTCCTCGGGGTCGATCAAGCCGTCGGTCACCAGCTCGCCGAACGCCCGGATGCGTTCCATCAGGCCCTTGGTGTAGTCGAGCCGGTCGACCCCCAGGAAGAGCGTGCGGGGCTCGCCCAGGTCGACCCGGATCTGCTCGGCTCGCTCGCGCGTCTCGGGCAGGGCCGCGAGCTCGTTGAGGGCCGTCGCATCGATCGAGATCGGGTACGCCCGGGCCACGCAGGCGCGACCGTCGGGGGTGATGATCTGCTCGCGGTGGGTCTCGTAGTGCAGCCGTTGGCGCACCAGCCGGACGAAGTTCTGGGCCGCTCCCGGGAGCTGGAAACCGACCAGGTCGGCGCCGAGCAGACCCTCGAGGATCTGGTTGCGCCAGGGGAGCTGCTGGTAGAGCTCGGCGGGCGGGAACGGGATGTGCAGGAAGAAGCCGATCCGCAGGTCCGGGCGGAGCGACCGGAGCATCTGGGGGACGAGCTGCAGCTGGTAGTCCTGCACCCAGACCTCGGCGTTCTGGTCCGCGATCGACGCGGCCGCCTCGGCGAACCGCCGGTTGACCACGAGGTAGGAGTCCCACCACTCGCGGTGGAACTCGGGGTGCGCCACGACGTCGTGGTACAGCGGCCACAGGGTGCTGTTGGAGAAGCCCTCGTAGTACTCCTGCACCTCCTGGGAGGAAAGCTGCACCGGGATCAGCTGGATGTCGTTCTCGACGAAGGGCGCCAGCTGCTCGTCGGGCGCGCCGTGCCAACCGACCCAGGCGCCTTCGTGGGAGTGCATGACCGGATCCAAAGCCGTGACCAATCCGCCGGGCGACGTCCGCCAGCTGGTCTGGCCGGACTCGTCCTCGACCCGGTCGACGGGCAGTCGGTTGGCGACCACCACGAACGAGGCCTTCGGTGGCTTCTCCGCGGCCTTCGGCTTCACGGTGGACGTTCGGGTTCGTGCGGCACTCATCGGGTTCCTCCCCATCGAGTCTCGACCCTAGCGGGCGCTGGATCGGGGGTGCTCCCCTCGGGAGGTCACATCATCTGTCAGAGTCGGGCCATGGAGCTGCGGGAACCGTCGACCGTTGCCGGCAGCGACGCGCTGCGGGCCATCCTGGCCGACCCCGGTCGGACTCTGCTGGGCTTGGACTTCGACGGCACGCTGGCCCCGATCGTGCAGAATCCGGAGCAGGCCTACGTGCATCCGGGAGCGGTCGCCGCGCTGCGCCGGGTGGCCCCGCTCGTCCGTGCCGTGGTGATCATCACCGGCCGGCCCGTCGAGACGGCGCTGCGGCTCGGTGGTTTCCGCGACGACCCCGAGCTGGTCGCGATGGTAATCGCCGGGCAGTACGGCAACGAGGTCTGGGACGCAGCCACCGACACGGTGTCCGCCGAGCCCGAACCGGCCGGGATCGGCCCGGCGGAGACCGAGATCTGCGGGCTGCTCGACGACTTCGACCTGCCGGCCCGACTGGAGCACAAGGGCCGTGCGCTGGGCGTGCACACCCGCGAGCTGCCGGACCCGGCCGGGGCCTTCGAGGCACTGCGGGAGCCGCTGACCGAGATCGCGGGTCGTCACGGGCTACAGCTCGAACCCGGTCGCAACGTGCTCGAGCTGCGCGGGCAGGGCAAGGACAAGGGCGACGCCCTGCGCTCGCTGGTCGCTGAGAAGGACGCGGGTCAGGTGGTCTTCGTCGGTGACGACCTCGGCGACCTGCCCGCCTTCGAAGCCGTGATCGCGCTGCGGGAGCAGGGCATCCCGGGCCTGTTGGTCTGCTCGGCGTCGGAGGAGCAGGACGCGCTGACCTCGATCTCCGACGTGGTCGTCGACGGCCCCGACGGCGTCGCGGGTTGGCTGACCCAGCTCGCGGACGCTCTCGAGCAGAACATCGAATGACCTGTCCGGGAGTCCCGCCCGGGTGGTCGGCACCGGATCTCCACGCCGCGGGTACCTATCCGGACCTGCTCCGACACCGACTCACGCTGACCGTCAGGCCGGAGGTAGGTCCATCGACGACGGTGGCAGCTCGTCGGGCTCGGGTGGGTGCAGCCGTCGTAGGGCCGGCAGGGCGGTCCCGAAGAAGACCAGCGAGGCCAACCCGCTGCAGCCGGCCGCCACCACCCCCAGCGGTACGGCGGTGTCCTCACCCGCGATCCCGACCAGCGGGGCGACCAAGGCGCCGGCGACGTACTGACCCAGCCCCAGCAGCGAGGACGCCGCCCCCGCCTGGTCGGGGTAGTCGGCCAGGGCCAATGCCGTCGACGTGGGCAGGATCAGCCCGATCGCGGCCACCATCACGAACAGCGAGACCAGTACGAACGGCAACGGCAGCCCGACCAGCACAGTGGTCAGCAGGGCACCTGCACCCACCAGGTTGATCGACAAGCCGAGCGCCAGCACCCGGTGCGGGGTCCAGCGGTGCGCGAGCCGGCCGCCGAGCTGACCCAGGGCCATGATCCCGAGGGCGTTGGCGCCGAAGGCGAAGGAGAATCCCTGCGGGGTGAGGCCGTAGATCCGTTGCAGGACGAAGGTGGACCCGGCGATGTAGGCGAACATCGAGGCGCCCGCGAGGCCTGCCGACGCAACCACCGCCACGAACAGGTGATCACCGAGCAGCCGCCGAAAGCCGCGCAGGGTGGAGCCCAGACCACCGGTCGTCCGCCGTGCGACGGGCAGCGTCTCACCCAGACCGAAGCTCCCGGCGAGCAGCAGCACGACGCCGAAGACCGCCAGCACGCCGAAGATCCCGCGCCAGCTCATGATCGCGGTCAGCTGGCCGCCGATCACCGGGGCGAGCACGGGGGCCAGGCCCGAGACCAGGATCAGTCGGGAGAAGATGATCACCAGCGCCCGACCGGAGTAGAGGTCGCGGGCGATGGCGCGGGAGACGACGAGCCCGGCCGCCCCGGACAGGCCCTGAACCAGTCGGAGCAGCAGCAAGATCTCGATGCTCGGCGCGAAGGCGCAGGCGCCCGAGGCGAGCAGATAGAGCGTCAACCCGATGATCAACGGGCGGCGACGGCCGTACCGGTCCGAGAGGGGGCCGGCGACCAGCTGGCCGACAGCGAGCCCGAGTAGGCACGCGGTGATCGACAGCTGGGCCGCCGACGTGCTCGTCTGCAGATCGACGGCGAGCGAGGGCAGGGCGGGCAGGTAGAGGTCGAGCGAGATCGGCCCGAACGTCGAGAGCAGGCCCAGCACGACGATGGTGCGGACCCGGGACCGCGAGGGTCCGGGGGTGACGGACCCATCGACGGGCTCAGAGGTGGCGAATGGCACACGGCACGGTACGCCCCCGCGGCTGGGTCGGGTCGCCGTCGGCTCCCTGCCCAGCTGCTGGTCGGCGGAGGCCGGACGCCATGGCGACGGGAGACTGCACGGGTGAGAACCCCCGAACCCGCATCCGGCTTCCGCCGCTGGTCACGGCGGGGGGGGACCCGTCTCCGCCCTGCTCTGCCTGCTGGTGCTGCTCTCGGCCTGCTCCGGCGGGTCGTCGTCGTCCACGCTGGCGCAGGTCCGGGACTCCGGGGTGCTCAAAGTCGGTACGGAGGGGACGTACTCGCCCTTCACCTACCACGACCCGGGCACCAACGAGCTCACCGGCTACGACATCGAGGTGATCACCGCGGTCGCCGCCAAGATCGGGGCGAAACCCGAATTCGTCGAGGCTCCGTTCGACGCACTCTTCGCCAGCCTGACCAGCCACCGTTTCGACATCGTGGCCAACCAGGTCACCAAGAGACCTGCGCGACGCAGCAGCGCGGGAGGGGGCTTCATGCACCCCGGGCCGGCTGGTCCGACCCTCCCGGCAGCGGTTCGACCGACCAGTTGGAGACCAAGAAACGCAGCCCCAGGCGAGCGATCTCGGCGTCGCCAGGGTTTGTCAAATCAAACCGCCCACCGCCGCGCCAGGCTGCGACGCGAGGCGTCCGTCCGGTCGCCGCAGTCAACCGCCGAACGGGATCGCGCACCTCGGCGTCCAGATCGGCCGCGCTGATCTCACCTGCCGATCGGTGGGTCGCGGTATGAAAGCACAGCTCGTGCTCCTGGCCGAGCTGGAGAAGGTCGGCGTCGTCGAACAACGACGGCGACGCCACCCTGGGCAGCAACGGAAGGAAATATGCGCGAAGGCCGAGGCCGTGGCACAGCTCGGCGCCGAACAATCCGGTGTCGCGGTCACCGTCGTAGAAGCCGACGAGCAGCTGCGGGTCGGACGGGTCGGCGTCGGGATCGAAGGAGCGGCCCAGGCCGGCCGCCCGGCGGATCCGCTCACTCACCGAGCGGCGTTCGGACCGGGGAACGACGTGGAAGTTGAGACTGAGCAACCGGTACCGGAGCAATCCCTCGGTGTGGCCAGGCGCCCACCGCGTCATGCGTCGCCGAGCACGATCTCGCCGAGGGCGCGTTGCCGCAGGTAGGCGTCGGTGCCGAAGAGCGCCGCCGGGCCTTCCAGGTCGACGCCAGCCACCTCGGCGGCCACGACCAAGCGGCGGTCTGGTTCTGCTCCCCGGCGCGGGAGGGCAGTTCGGTCGTGAGCCAGCGATGCTGGCGTGAACAGCAGCATGGGTACGCCGACGTCGCGCAGGTCGTCGCCCACGACAGCGTCGTGCAGTCCGGCCGTCGAAGGTTCGCTCATCGCTGCAGTTCATCACGGGCAGTCTGCCTACAGTGGTGGGGTGAGCGCCGCCGAGAGCTATCTGTCGACGCTGCGTCAGTTCGGGCGGGTGATCGAGGTCGACATCGCTGCCGTTGACCGGCTCGGGATCCCGGTGACCAGTTGCGTGCTGATGGTCGAGGGGGCCTTGCGGCACCTGGGGAACGGGTACGGTGCCGATGCCGAGTCGGCACACGTCGGTGGCCTGGGCGAGCTCGCCGAAGGGGTGCTGTCAGCCGAACGCATGGGTCAGCTGGGTCGGCAGGCCCGGCGTGCGTCCTACTGCTCGCTGCGGAACGGCGAGGGGGTCGATCGGGTGGCTGACCCCGCGACGTTGTGCCTCCCCGCCGGCAGCGACTGGTCGCCGGAGCAGCCCCTGAGCTGGCTGCCGACAACCCGCGTCCGGACGGGCGAGACCGTATGGGTCCCGGCTGAGTTCGTGGCCAGCGAACCGGACGAGGTGGCCGCGGTCAGCTCCGGTAAGCATCCGCTCATCACCCCGATCACCAACGGCCTCGGGGCAGGCTTGGACGTCGAACGCGCGTTGACCCACGGCATCACCGAGATCCTGCAGCGGCACACCAACGGGCTCCGGTTCCGCGCTCTGGACCAGCGATCACCGGTGGTCGACCGCGACGGTCTGCCGGGCAGCGTTCGCACCTTGATGGACCGGATCGAACGGTCCGGGATCGAGCTGGTGATCAAGCACGCAGCCACGGCTTTCGGTGTGTGCTCGACCTATGTGATGGGGATCGATCCCGCCCCGACCTCGCCGCTGCAGGTCACGGCGTGCGGGGAGGCAGCCCACCCATCGGCGCAGGTGAGCATCACCAAGGCGATCTTGGAGTACGCGAACTCCCGGGTCCGGAAGTCTTTCTGCTTCGGCGATCCCGCCCTGGCCCGACCACTGGCCCCGGCGGACTACTGGGCGGCCGTAGCAGCGCCGTACGGCGGGGGAGAGATCCGCGCCACCGAAGCGATGCAGGTTTGGGCTGATCTCTCCGTCGCCGAGCTCACCGAGCTGACCGCACCCGACACCACGACCATGATCGACTACGCGGCGGTGACCACCGGCGCCCCAGCACTGTCGAGCGCCGCAGAACTGCTGACCTATCTGCTGGACGTTCTCGGCGATCATGATGTGCTGGCCAGCATCATCGAGGTGGGCGGGGTGCACGTGGCCAAGGTGATCATCCCGGGCCTCGAGGTCGAGACAATGTCCTACGGCCGGCTCGGCGAGCTCGGGGCCGGCGACCTGCTGAGCACAGATCTCGACCTAGTACGGGTGGGCGAGGCCTGCGACTCTCACCGGGACGCGGTGGTCCTCACCCGGGATGCCGAGGAGCGCCTGGGCGGCTCGGTGTGGTACTCCCGTGCTGCTGCGGACCGTCTCGTGGGACGGCTCTATCCGCTCTATCGGGAGCCACGTCGCCATACGCTACGGGTGGGGTGACAGCCCTTCTGGGTACACTCGCTCACCCGTGGGGCGGTAGCTCAGCCGGTTAGAGCAGGGGACTCATAATCCCTGGGTCGCGGGTTCGAGCCCCGCCCGCCCCACAAACTCCTTCTGACTAGGGCTTGTATATCCAGCAGGTCGCTCAGGTCACGGTTTCTCGATATTTTGGCGTGGGATTAGCCGTCTGTGCTCACTCGATCGGTATTTCTCACCGTGAGTTGAAGTGCGAAGGATGTGGGTCCCGATGCCCTGGCTTGGGTGGGACCCATTCGAGGTCGGTCAGGGGCGCGGTACGCGATGAGAGTCATCGGATCGCTACTTCGTCCGCACCGACGCCGACGGGCGCTTCCGGCTCCCGGGCGTCCTGCCGTCCTGCCGTCCTGGTGGCCGGGCTCGGCCAATCCTGGGTCGTGCACGCTCTTCGTGCAGCCGGCCGACGGCCCGTCAGCGACCTGTCCACCCGGCCCGGCGTCACCGTGCACGGAGCGCACCAAGACCTGGGGACCTGGTCTGGACCCCCACCCGCCACAACGCCTTCGTGGGGCAGATCGGGCGCTCCGACCGTACGGGCGGCGAGTACGCGCTGGCCACGCTGACGCCGGCCCTGCCGATGCCGCGGAAGTACGAGAAGTCGGGCCTGATCCCAGGCGACCTGACCTTCACGGTTAGAGACAGCTGAGAGCCGGCCGACTGGTACCACGCCCAGACCAACCCGCCACGTCGACGGTCCGCTTTCCGGCGCCCCGCACCTTCGCCGGCACCGGCTGCCTGACCGTGGCTACCTCGATGCAGCAGCCAGGCGCCCCGGTGATCGCGGTGAGCGGCAGCACCGACCAGATCACCGGCGCCATCCCGACCAACAAACGATTCGACCATCGCCTGGCAGGCCGACCGGAGCGGCTACCCCCGGACCGCGGTGCTGTCGTTCCCCGCCGCGCTGCTGGTGGCCGGGGACAACACCATCACCTGCACGCACGGCTTCGCGGCGGCGGCGGGTACCGGACCCGGCTGGGACACGCTGGTCTTGGAGGTCGACGAGGGGACGACGCCCGCGGTCGCCCGGCTGACGGCGTCGCTCACCCGCGTCCACCCGGATCGGTCCGGCCACGCCTGGGCCGTCGCCGTCCGCAACCGTGGCAAGGGTCCGGCCCACGACGTCAACGTCACCGCCGTGAGGGACCGGAAGGGGGCGGCGGTGCCGGTCACCGGCACCGACCCCGGGCCCTTCCCCACTCCCGTCTGCGCCGTCCTCGGCGCAGGTGAGGCGACGACGTACGGGATCGAGGTCCGAACCGGTGAACCACTGGCTGTGTCTCAGCGCCGACGGGGTACGCACGAGAACCAGGTTCGCGGCTCGCGCTGACCGGGGCCTCCATCCGTACACTCGGCACTGTGCCGCCGCTGAGTTTCGGGATCGTCGCTACCTCGCGCAAGCCGGACGAACGTCGGCTGGGCATCCACCCCGCCCACCTGGGTCGGATCGATCCGGGGCTGCGGGAACGGATCTACCTCGAGCGCGGCTACGGGGCGCAGTTCGGGACCACCGACGAGCAACTGTCGGAGTTGGTCGCCGGACTGCTCACCCGGGAGGAGCTGCTGGACCGGTGCGACGTCGTGGTGCTGCCCAAGCCGGTGGCCGACGACCTCCGTCAGCTCCGGGCCGGGCAGGTCCTGTGGGGCTGGCCGCACTGCGTGCAGGACGTCGAGATGACCCAGCTGGCGATCGACCGCCGCCTGACCCTGATCGCCTGGGAGTCGATGAACCACTGGACCAGTACTGGCGCGTTCAGCGTGCACGTGTTCCACCAGAACAACGAGCTGGCGGGCTACTGCTCGGTCCTGCACGCCTTGGCCCTCCGAGGCAGCACCGGTGACTACGGTCGACCGCTCCGGGCGGTGGTGATCAGTTTCGGCGCGACCGCGCGTGGCGCGGTCCGCGGGCTCGCGGCGTTGGGGATCCACGACGTCACCGTGCTGACGCAGCGCGAGGTCGGTGCCGTGGCGTCACCGATCGGGTTCGTCAGCCTGCAGATGTTCGGCAGCGACCCTGACGACCCGGACCGGCTCTGCGTCTACGACAACGACGGATCGCGACCGCTGATCGATGTGCTCGCCGAGTACGACGTCGTCGTCAACTGCATCCTGCAGGACACCGACGACCCGCTGATGTTCGCAGTCGAGGAGGACCTGCCGCGCTTCCGGCCGGGCACCCTGTTCGTCGACGTGTCCTGCGACGAGGGCATGGGTTTCGACTGGGCCCGGGCGACGAGCTTCCAGGACCCGATCGTCGGGGTGGGCGACGGCCTGCACTACTACGCGGTCGACCACAGCCCGTCCTACCTGTGGAACTCCTCGACCTGGGTGATCAGCGAGGCCGTGCTCAGCCAGCTCGACGTCGTCGCGGCCGGGCCCGACGCGTGGGACGCCGACGAGACCGTGCGACGGGCTATCGAGATCCGCGACGGTGTCGTCGTCAACCCCCGGATCCTGTCCTTCCAAGGACGCTCGGCCAACGCCCCGCACCGGGTGCTGGCCGAGAGCTCCATGGATTAGCCGGTTCCGCGACCGCGTCGGACGCCTGCTCATCGTGTTGTTCGCCGTGGCCGTCGCCGACGCCGGTGGCTGGTGCTCGGTCGTCCGGTCTTGCCGCTGCGGGCTGCTGGACCCGTCGTTCCGCCGGGTCACGGTGCGGGTGGTGAGCGGTGGACAGGTTGCAGCGGTGGACCGGCCATGATCGCGACCTTGCTGTCGCCGCTCTGCTGGGCCGTCGCCAGCTTGCTGCGCGTGCTGCACCGGGCGGCTACGCATGCTGCTCGACCCGGCGTTGAGGAAGGCGAAGTCTGACCATGTCGGCGACCGGGAGAAAGCCGCCCGGGCCAGCGCAGCTACCGGGACGTCGGAGTGAACCCGCTCGGCGGGTGTCTGCCGTACCTGGTGCAGCTGCCCGTCTTCGCCGCGCTCGACTACGTGCTGAATAGGTGGTGGGCGGCGTCCCATCTTGGGGGTCGCCGACGTGAGCGTCCGTTGTCCGAAGAAGTTGACGTCATCGGTTAGCTGTACAGCTCGGGTCGGCGGTCATCGTGGACATGGTTGCGAGGGCTGATGGTCCTGCGGGAGTCGCTGAGGTCGACGGTGACATCAAGCTGGCCGAGATGCTTCTTTGTACCGAGGAGCCAGCCGTCGGTGCCGGCCAGACTGGTCCCTTGGGTCCAGGTCGTGCCGCGTTCGTCTTGGCGGCGGTCGCAGCAGGCGATGGCCACGCTGGAAGCACGGGCCGCGGCCATGGCCTGGATGACCTCGGCGGCGTGTTCGCCGGAGGGTCGGTCAACGTAGGGCCAGTTGGTGGGTACGGCGATGAGGTCGGCTCCGGCCAGGGCGAGTTGCCGGGGCATCTCGGGGAACTCCAGGTCGTAGCAGATGAGTACGCCGAGTCGGCCGGCTGGGGTGTCGAGGACGGCTGGTGGTGCGGACCCGGGGGTGAAGATGTTCTTCTCGGTGTCCCAGAGGTGGGTTTTGCGATAGATGTGCCGTACTCCGGTGTGGTCGATGACCGCGGCGCTGTTGTAGAGGTCAGGCCCGTCGGGTTCGCAGAAGCCGACCACAAGGACTGCGTCCGGGTTGAGCATCTGGGCCCACCGGCCGAAGACGTCGCAGGTCGCCGTCAGGGCGCAGCGTCGTCCTTCTTCAACCGTGAGGTTGTAACCGCTGGTGGCCAGCTCCGGGAGGATGAGCAGCTGAACCTCGCTGGTCATGGCATCGTGGATCGCGTTCTCGATGAGTTGGCAGTTGCGCTCGAGGTCACCGATGGCTGGGCCCAGTTCATGGCAACGAACCCGCACTGACCGGTCACCGACGGGCCGGTCGCCGCTCGACGAGATGTTGGTCGACGGATTGTCGCTGACCATCGCTGGGCTTGCCTCGAGGTCAGGCACGGGGCTGGAAGCGGTCGAGGCGCATGGTGGCGGTGGCGCTGTGGGCCGCCATCCCCTCGGAGTCGGAGATGGTTTTGACCGGCCGGGCGAGCCCGGGGGTCGCGGCTTCGGTGACGTGTTGGAAGGTGAGGGGTTTCAGGAACCGTGACACCGATAGTCCGGCGCTGTGTCTGGCGCCGCCGGCGGTGGGCAGCACATGGTTGGTGCCGGCCATGCCTTTGTCGGAGTACGCAACGGTGCTCCAGGGGCCGAGGAACACCGAACCGTAGTTGCGGAGCCGCTGATGGTAGAAGTCGTCGTCGGCGGTGATGATCTCCAGATGTTCGGGGGCCAGGTCGTCCATCAAGGCGATCGCGGTCTCCGGGTCGGCGGCGACGGTGACCGAACCGTAGTCGCGCCAGGCAGGCCCGGCGATGTCGGCGGTGGCCAGGGTCTCCAGCTGCTTGTCGATAGCGGCGATGACGGAGCGGGCAAGCTCGTCGGAGGTGGTGACCAAGGCGGCGGGGGAGTTGATGCCGTGCTCAGCTTGACCGAGGAGGTCGGCGGCGACCAGGTCGGGGTCGGCGGTCTCGTCGGCGATGACCGCGACCTCGGAGGGGCCAGCCAGCAGGTCGATGGCGCAGTGGCCGTACAGCTGTCGTTTCGCCTCGGCCACGTAGGCGTTCCCGGCCCCGACCAGCATGTCGGCGGGCGCGTCGTCCAAGAGTCCGAACGCCATCGCCGCCATCGCCTGCACCCCACCGACGACGTAGATCTGGTCGACGCCGGACAGGTGGGCGGCGTAGACGACGGCCGAGTTGGCGGAGCCGTCGGGTTGCGGCGGGGTGCAGGCCACCACGGCGTCCACCCCGGCCTCCTTGGCCACCCCGACGGTCATGAACGCGCTGGCGGTCAGCGGGAACCGGCCCGCCGGCAGGTAGGCGCCAACGCGGGCGACGGGCACGTACCGCACCCCGGTCCTCACCCCCGGCTGCAGCTCGAGATCGAAGTCGATCAGCCGACGACGCTGCTCGCTTGCGAATGCGCGGGTCTGCTGAGAGCCGGTTTCGATGGCGGCCCGCAGCTCGGGCGGCAGCCGGTCCCCACTTTCCCTCACCCGCTTGGGGTTCAGCTCGAACGGCGAGTCATCCCAGTTGTCCAAGGATCGGGCATAGTCACGTACGGCATCCAGCCCGCGTCGTTCGATCTCGCCCAGCATCTGCGAGACCGTCTCGATCACGGCAGGGTCGCGTTGTGCGGCTGGTGCGTCAACTCCTGGGTTCTTGAGGCGCTGGAAGGATCCCTCCAGGTTGGTCAGGACGCGACTGGAAAAGATCATGAGTCGATAGTAGAAACCGATCTGGCCACAGGACAAGAGGGCATTCTCTGTCGTCTCTCATAGGGTGTGCCTATGACTCTGGCGCAGTTGAAGGCGTTTTGGCTGTCGGCGACCTCGGGCTCGTTCACCGCCGCCGCTCGGGAGCTGGGGACGACCCAGCCCACCGTCTCCGAGCTGGTGCGCAAGCTGGAGGACGAGAACGGCCTGCCGTTGTTCGTGCGAGCCGGCCGCCGCTTGACCTTGACTCCGGCAGGGGCGGAGCTGCTGTCGTGGGCGCAGCGGGTGGTGGAGTCGGTCGCGGGGGCCGAGGAAGCCCTGCGCGCGCTGAGAGGACTCGAAGGAGGGGTCGCCTCGTTCGGTGTACTCCGCAATGCGCCGTTTTACTTCCTCACCGACCTGGTCGCCGACTTTCATGCGGCCCGTCCCGGCGTCCGGGCCCGCATCATCGGCCAGAACTCCTTCGAGGTGGCCGAGGCGGTCCGTGCCGGTGAGCTGGAGGCTGGTCTGATCGTGTTGCCGGTTCCCGATGACGGTCTCGACATCAAGCCGCTGATCCGCGACGAGGTGCTGTGGGTCAGCGCCGACCCACAAGATGTCGTCGCCCCGGTGACCATGGAACGGGTAGCGACGACGGCCTTGATTTTGTACGACGCGCACTACGGGTGGAGCGACCCGACCCGTCGCCAGCTCGCCGACCGCGCCCAGGCCGCAGGCGTCCGGTTGGAGCCGCTGATCGAGGTGGAGAACGTGGAGTCTGCCCTTGACCTGGTGAGTCGGGGTATGGGGCAGACGATCGCCTCGCGGTCGGTGGTGCGGCATGCGTCCTTTCCTTCCGGGCTGCGTGCGACAGCCTTCGCCGAGCCCTTCTACGAGACCATCGCCTTGGTCAAGCGGCGCGCCTCCACCCTGTCGCCCGGAACAGCGGAGCTGGCGCAGATGGCGACCACAATGCTTCTTGCCGTGCCCTGGGCGACCCCGCCCACACTGTGATCACCTCACCCATTTAGTATTGGTTTCGGCTATGCAAGGCATAGGTATACATAGGCTTGTGCGATGGGTCCGACGGGGCTTAGCCTCGATTGAGTCTCCGCCTGCCTTGGCGAGTAACCACCAACCCCATTGCCCTGAGGGAACATGACTTCAACGACTGACGCCTCGACCGCGACAACTCGTCGCGGGACGCGGATCGAGTCCCGCTCGATCGACTGGGTTCCACTATCAGAACGCACAGGGAAACCCTGGTCGCTGTTCTCGCTGTGGTTCATGTCCAACGCCAACGTCACTACCTTGGCCACTGGCATGCTCGGCGCCGCGCTGGGGGCCACGTTCGCGACCTCCGTCGTGGCGATCGTGCTGGGTGTAGCTGTCGGGACTGTCTTTACGGCCTTCCATTCCGCGCAGGGCCCTCAACTCGGCCTGCCGCAGATGATCCAGTCCCGCGCCCAGTTCGGCTACCGCGGGGTCATCTTGATCTGCGCGGTCGTGGTGTTCAGCCTGGTCGGTTTCAACATGTTCAACCAGATGCTCGGCGCCGAAGTGTTGAGCATGACCACCGGGGTCGAGGCCAACTGGTTGTGGTACCTGCTGATCAGCGGGCTGGCATTGACCCTGGCCATCTTCGGCTACCACTGGATCCACGCCGCCCAGAAGTGGTTGACGTTGTTGTTCCTGCTCACCTTCGGGATCTTCACCGCCCTCGCCCTCGTCGTGGTTCCGATAAACCCGCAGCAGTTCAGCTTCACCAACTTCAGCTGGCCCGCGTTCCTCGTCCAGTTCGGCGGCGCGGCCGCCTACGCGCTGGGCTGGGCGCCCTACGTGTCCGACTACTCCCGTTACCTGCCACCGCAGACCAGTCCCGTCAAGGCGCTCGTGTACACCTACGGCGGCGTCTTCGTCGGCGCCGGCTGGTTGATGGTTCTTGGCGCCTTCGTTGCTGCGGTCTTCTCCGGCGCGTCCCCGCTGGAGGGGGTGCGCAACGTCGCCGACCAGATCCTTCCTGGTAGCGGCCCATGGCTGCTGATCGCCGCCCTTCCCGGTTTAATCAGCGTCATCACGGTAAACATCTACGCCGCCTGCATGGAGTTGATCACCATGCTGGACTCCGTGCGACCCGTCAACCCGACCCGGAGACTCCGCATTCTCTGTTGCTCCATCATCGCTGCCGCTGCCGTGACCGGATCACTACTCAGCACCGGGGCTTTCCTCGACAATTTCGGCAGCTTCCTGGTGATCTTGCTCTACGTTCTGGTCCCCTGGACCTCGGTCAATCTCGTCGACTACTACTTCGTCCGTCGCGGTCACTACGCCATTCGTGAGATCTTCAACCGGCACGGCATCTACCAGACCTGGGGGTGGCGCGGGCTCTTGGCCTACCTCATCGGCATCCTCGCCATGATTCCCTTCGCGGTCACCAGCTGGTACACCGGACCCGTCGCATCCGCACTCGGCGGCGCCGACATCGCCATCTTCGCAGGACTGGCCACATCCGCACTCAGCTACCTGTTCTTGGCCAGAACGATCGACTTCGCGTACGAACGCCAGGTCGCCGACGACCAGAAGCGCGAGTACGGCGACCAAGCCGTAACCTTCGGGGAAGCCGTGAGGACCGACAGCTCGACCGGGTCTGCTGCACGAGTAGGTGACATTTGATGTGAGGTTCCCCCGAAGCCGCAAAGGCATCAGCTATAAGGGGGTAGTGATGTCTCAGGAAGCGGAGACCTCGATCAAGGTGCCGAGGAAGGGTTGACCCGGCTCAGCACCTTCATCACGATGCCGCAGGAACAGCGGACCAGCCACCTCGCCAACCTCCACGGCCATCGCGCTGAGCTGGATTCTGCCAGCACCTGCATCGACCTCGCCAACCAAACTCATGATCCTTGGGTCGTGGGTTCGAGCCCCGCGCGCCACATACCTGGGCAACTCGCTCGAGTACCGCCCGATGTGAACCTCACGCTCGACCGCTGCCGGTGTTCGAAGATCCTGGCAGGGAGCCCAGCGCCCCCGAGGCCATCCAGGGTCTACGCCGTCGCCCGCACTCCAACGGAAGGGCTGAAGAACACCGGGGCGGTCGACAGGGGCGGGTGGCCCGCTGAGCGTCCACCCTGTGACGGTTGGGCGCCGCGGGTCGGCCAGCTACTCGAGGTCAAGCCGGCCGCCACCTGGGGTCTCCGCGCCTGAGTCGGCAGGATGACCCTGCACGGGGATGAGTTCCCCGTGCAGGGCCAGGGCCAGCTCTGGTGACGCCAGTTGCGGCATTCAGCCCGTGTCCTAGAAGGGGAACTTGTTGACATTCTCGGGGGTGACGATGGTCGGCTCGCCGAGCAGGACGACACCCTTGTCGCCGACCTTGAAGGTTCCGAGGCCCACGGTGTAGCTGCTGCCGGGGGTGGGCTCGATCTTGCACTGGGCGTAGGCCTCGGCGGTCTGGAAGGCCAGCGTGCCGAGGTCTTCGACGTTCCACCACACGTCTTGCACGTTGCCCGTCTTGATGTACTGGCTGATCAGGGAAACCGGCGCCAGCCCAGAGATCTTGATCTTCCCCAGATTACCGCTCTGCGAGAGGGCCTCGGCGGCGGCGGGCAGGCCGATACCGGCCGGGACGATGATGCCCTTGAGGTTGGGGTACGCCTGGACGAGCTCCTTTGCTTTCTGGGCGTTGACGTCAGCCTTCTCTTCCCCGTAGGCGACGGTGACCAACTTCATCTTCGAATACTGGGGGTCTTTGGCGAGCTTGTCCTTGATGCTGGCGATCCACGCGTTCTGGTTCACCGCGGTCTGGGTCGAGGACAGGATCGCGAAGTCGCCCTTGTTGTTCAGCATCGCAGCCAGCGACTTGAGCATCTGGTCGCCGATCTTGCTGGTGTCTGCCTGGTTCACGAAGAACCCGCGTGACTCGGGTGCGATGTCGGAGTCCCAGGAGATGACCTTGATTCCGGCGGCTTTGGCCTTGGCCAAGGCGGCGGAGGTGCTGTTCAGGTCGCTCCCCGAGATCATGATCACGTCAACATTTTGGGAGATGAGCTGGTTGACGAACGGGATCTGTGCAGCTCCCGTCGCATCACTCGGGGAGGTGTAGATGACGGTGGACCCGTCCTTGGCGGCGGCGGCCTCGGCCGCCTTCTTGACGGTCACCATGTAAGGGTCGGTGCCCAACTTGGGGATGATGCCCACCTTGACGGGGCCCGACACGCAACCGGCGCTGGCTCCGCCGCTCGAGCTTCCTGACGTGCTTGTCGTCGAGGGGGCACAGGCTGCGAGTGAGATCGTGAGGAGCGCTGCCGCTCCAAGACTCACTGCGTTGACCCTGCGATTCATGGTGGTTCCTTTCGGATGAGGGCACGGCAGGACACCGGTGTTGGCGACTGCCGGGATGAGGTGACACGAGAAGGCGAAGGGGCGGCGAGGTCTGCGGCCAGCTGATCAGGCAGGGGTGGTGGCGGCTCCCAGGGAGGGTTTGCGTCGCTCGCGGACCGAACCGATGAGACGCTGAGACAGGTTGGTGACCAGCAGCGACATGAT
Organism: Propionibacteriaceae bacterium; assembly: GCA_050996715.1. GTDB lineage: Bacteria > Actinomycetota > Actinomycetes > Propionibacteriales > Propionibacteriaceae > Microlunatus. The sequence continues at coordinate 35,530 of JBPCRP010000031.1, read as the reverse complement.
CAGAACGCCGCCGACAGCAATTCCCTGGGTGTAGCCACTGACGTTCAGCAGCTGCAACGACTTCCTCAGCGCCAGGATGAGGATGCTGGCGAGCACGATGCCGGTGATTCGCCCTTTGCCGCCGAGCACACTGATGCCGGCGAGGAAGACCACGGTGATGACATCCAGCTCCACCCCGAGGGCGCCGTCGGGGGCAACCTGGCTGGTGATGCCGCTGTTGATCAGTCCCGCCAGCGCCGATACGAGTCCCGAGACCACGAAGAGCCCGAGACGAATTCTGGTGACGTGGATACCACTGTAGTGAGCGGTGTCAGGGTTGCCGCCGATAGCGTAGATGCGTCGGCCGAGGGTGCTGTAGTGCAGGACGACGGCGAACACGACGGCCAGCACCAGGAACGGCACAATGGCCCACGGCACGATCAGGCCGGGGATGTTGTCGTTCCCCAGGGCGGTGAAGAAGTCGGGAAGCGGTGAGATAGGCGTCCCACCCAGCAGGACGTAGCAGAGTCCGCGGAACAGCGCGAGGGTGCCGAGGGTCACCAGCAGTGCCGGTAGCCCGAGCACGGCGACGAAGAAGCCGTTGAGGGCTCCGCACAGCACACCGGTGAGTAACGCCAACCCGACGACGGCAGGGACCGACTGCCCGGCCTGGATGGCCAGACCACCAGCCACCGACGACAGGCCGGCGATGCTGCCCACGGAGATGTCGATATCACGAACGATCACCAACAGCGCCAGCGGAAGGGCCATTAATGCTGCGGGGGCGAAGGTGGCGAGCCCGGTAGAGATGCTGAACGGGTTGGTGAGCCCGGGCACGACGGATCCGGCGATGAGCAGCATCGCGACGAGCAGGATGACGAGGATGAACTCCCATGACCTCAGGGCGGTGGCCAGTGCGGTCTTCATGACCGTGCTCCTCTCAACAGACGGTTGCTGCGTCTGGACAGCAGCGTGTCGACCAGGACGGTCAGCAGGATGGCTCCGCCGAAGAAGGCCTGCAGGTAGGACGGGTTGATCCGGGCGACGGTGATCGCGTTCTGGATGATGATGAGACCGATGGTTCCGAGGAGCACCCCTACCACTGAACCGGCTCCACCGCGCAGGGAGACGCCCCCGACGACGACGGAGGCGACCAGGGTGAGCTCCAGGCCGTAGGCGAGCTGTCCGTCGACCGTGGCGAAATGGGAGGCCCACATGGCCCCCGCGAACCCGGCCAGAGTGCCCGAGATCGCGTAGGCGGCAAAGGTGCGGGCCTGGGTCTTGATCCCGATGAGGTCGGCGCCCTCGGGGTTGGACCCGGCTGCGTAGATGTCACGCCCGAACCTGGTCTGGCGGAGGAAGCCGGCGAAGATCAGGAACAGGATGAGCCCGATCCACACCAATAGCGAGAGGCCGAGAAAGCGGCCCGCGGTCCAGTCCAGCCAGTGCTGAGGGACCATGCCCGAGGAAATCTGTCGGCCGTTGGAGAGGATCGCGTCGATACCTCGGAAGATGGCGAGCGTGCCGAGGGTGACCACGATCGACGGCACCCGGCCGTAGGCGACGATGGCGCCGTTGACGACCCCGCAGGCGAGCCCCACACCGATGGCGATCACGATGCCCAAGAGTGCGGGAGCACCCTGGTTCAGACTCATGGTCCAGGCCGCGACGTAGGCCGACAGACCGATGATCGAGCCCAGAGAGAGGTCGATGTTTCGGGTCAGCATGACGACCATCTGGCCGAGACAGGCAACGCCGTAGAGGGTGGTGGTCACCCCCAGGTCCGCGACGTTGGAGGGACTGAGCAGGTTGGGATTGATGATCCCCAAGGGCAGCAAGACGCAGATGATGGCCACCATGAGTCCGAACTCACGTCGGGCGACGACTTTGCGCCACCAGGGACGTTCCCCTTGGCTGACACTGACCAGTTCGGTCTTCTTCTCCGCTTCCTCGCTCTCGAGCTCTTGGCGGTCGGTGGCCGACATCGTGCTGGATGCTGCACCGGAGGTGTGCAGGCCCGTGGCTGCGAGCCCGATGTTGATCTGGTCGGCTTGCTCGGCATCGAACTCGGCGGCGATCCGTCCCCTGTGCATCACGTAGATGCGGTCGCAGGTGCCGAGCAGCTCGGGCATGTCCGATGAGATCATCAGGATCGCCAGGCCTTGCTCGGCCAGTTCGGCGATGATGTGGTGTACCTCGGCCTTGGCCTGGATGTCGACGCCCTGGGTCGGTTCGTCCAAGATCAGCAGGGTGGGGTTGGTGGCGAGCCACTTCGCCAGCACCACCTTCTGCTGGTTCCCGCCAGACAGATTGCCGATGGGCTGAGCGTAATTGGAGAATTTTAGCCGCATTCGCTGCAGCGGCCCGTCGACCAGGGCGAATTCGGCCCGGCGTTTGATCAGGCCGAAGCGAGACGCCTTGTCGATCACGGGGAGGGTGGCGTTGTCGAGGATCGAGAAGTCCTCGATGATGCTCTGACCCCGCCGGTCTTCGGACACGTAGGCAATGCCGTGGGCCAAGGCTGTAGCCGGGGACCCGATGCGCAGCGGCTGCCCTTTGAGCTCGATGCGACCCTCGGTGGGCTTGTCGATACCGAACACGGCCCGGGCCACCTCGGTCCGACCGGCGCCGACCAGACCGGCCAGGCCGACGATCTCTCCGGCTCGGACGTCGAGGCTGACGTTGGAGAAGTTCCCCGTCACACCGAGGTTCTCGAGCCTGAGGACGACGTCGCCGATCGTAGCGACCTTCTCGGGGTAGATGTCGGTCAGTTCACGACCGACCATCAGCTCGACGATGCGGGACTCCGTGGTGTCGGCGGTCACCAGGTCGTCGACCCACTGCCCGTCCCGCATCACGGTGATCCGGTCGGAGACGGCCATGATCTCCTCCAGGCGGTGGCCGACGAACAGCATGGCCACGCCGTGGTCCTTCAGGTCCTCGATGACCTTGAAGAGGCGGTCCGTCTCGCCGATGGTGAGTGAGGCAGTCGGCTCGTCCAAGATCAGGATCTTGGCATCGAAGGCCAGTGCCTTGGCGATCTCCACCAGCTGTTGTTCCGATGTGCTCAGCAACCCGGTAGCCAACGCGGGGTCGACCCGCAGCCCCAGCATCTCCAACCAGCTGCGGGCTTCTCGGCTCATCCGGGCGTGGTCGAGCAAGCCGAAACGTGAGGTGAGCGGCTGACCGGCGTAGACGTTCTCGTAGATGGGGAGGTCGGGGAACAGACCCGGGTGCTGATGGACGACGGCGATGCCGAGCCGTTGGGCGTCCAGTGGCGTGCGCAGGGCGACGTCGGCACCGTTGACGCGGATCTTGCCGTCGGTCGGGTGGTAGACACCACCCAGCATTTTGACGCACGTGCTCTTGCCCGCGCCATTCTCACCGACCAGGGCCAGTACCTCACCGGTGCGCATCTGCAACGACACCTGCTTGACGGCGTAGTTCTCTTCGAACCGTTTGGAGACCGAGACGAGCTCGGCCACGACCTGGCCCGTGGGTCCGCCACCCTTATTGGGCCTGACGTCCGCTGAGGTGGTGGTCACGGGTGCCTCGTACCTTCTGCTGTGACGGGATGCGGGGGTAAAGCCATGTCGGAGCTCCTCTGCTGAATGGCTGCCGGTTGGGGCGGTGCGGATGGTCGCAACGCGACGAGAACCTGCCGAGAGGCCAGGCGGCGCTCGGCGTAGAGGTCACTGTGATCAGGGCTGGGATCGGCAACCAGGCGGCTGTCGGGGGTGATGAGCCGCGGGAGGCTGGGTTCGTCCAGCGCGCCGGCCGCGCACGCCCCGAGCAGGGCCGCGCCGCGGCCCGACGCCCCCGAGGCCTGCACCGCGTGCAAGGGGTAGCCGAGGATGTCGGCCAACATCTGCCGCCAGCCTGGGTCTGTGCTGCCGCCGCCGGCGAGTCGCAAGCACTTAGCACGACCTTCCACGCCGGGCAGGTTGTCCAACGCCTCCGCGATCGTGAAGGCCACGCCTTCCAGAGTCGCGCGCAACAAGGTGACCCGGTCGTGCCGCAGGGCGAGGCCCGTCCACGCGCCGCGCAAGGTCGGGTCCAGGTAGGGCGTGCGCTCACCGTTCAGGTGCGGTAGGAAGATGGGGTCGTCCAGCCGCGGCGTCGTAGTGGCTGAGGCGTAGAGCTCGGCCCAGGACGCGCCCAGCATGCGTAGGACCCAACTCAACGTGAGGCCTCCGCTTTGCACAGCTGCCATCCGGTACCAGCCGCGTCGCGTGGCGGTCCGGTAGAGGTGGGTGACGATGGCGTCGGGGTCGGACGGGATGGTCGCAACGCCCGCAGGTACGACGATCTGGACACCCGTTCCGATCGTCACCTGGACGTCGGTGTCAGCAGTGAGCCCCGACCCCAGCAGAGCCGCCGCGGCGTCGGCGGCGCCAGCGGCCACCGGGATGCCTGGGGGCAGCCCTAGCTGCTCGGCGGTGGACGCCGACAGGGTGCCGGCCGTCGCCCCCGAATGGGGGTGCAGGGTAGGAAGAAGCTCGGGGTCCAGCCCGAGAGCTCCGACCACCTCCACGTCCCATCGGTCGCCGGAGACGTCATAGAGCAGCGTGGCGGACGCGTCGCTTGGCTCGGCAGCGATCCGACCGGTCAGGCGCGCCCTGACCCAATCCTTGGGTTGAAGCGCCCAGCGCGTGCGGCCAAATGTCGTTGGCTCGTTCGCTGCAAGCCAAGCAAGCATCGGTCCGGCCATGCCGGGAACCAATGGGTTGGCCAGCCGAGCACGTAACGCGGCCGGGAGGCGTCCGTACGACCCGATCTGCTCTGTCGCCCGGAAGTCAGCCCAGAGCATGGCCGGGCGGAGTGCGCGGCCGCGGTCGTCGGTGGCCACGACACCGTGCATCTGGCCCGACAGACCGATTCCGCGAATCGGGCCGAGACCGGCTGACGAAACTTCCCCGACCGCGTCGGTGATGGCCGACCACCACAGCTCAGGATCGGTCTCTGCCCAGGCTGGATGGGGACTCTCGACGGGGTAGGCCGCGACAGCTTGCCGGAGGGGTCGGCCTGTGCCGTCGGTCAGCACTGCCTTGATCGAACTCGTCCCGAGGTCAATACCCAGAAACAGCGGTTCGGTCGGCGAATGGCCTGCCTCGTCCTGCTCAACCACGTGCTTTACCACCGGGCCTTCTCATCGAGTCGATCGGTTCATCGGGACGAACCTAACCGGTGCGCAACCATTCGCGCAAGGTGTTGCGCACGATGATGCGCAATAAGTTGCGCGGCCCGGTACCATCTGCCCATGCCAGGCCCTATGCCTCGACCGGGCGCGACGATGTCCGATGTCGCGAAACGGGCTGGAGTCTCGATCACCACGGTGTCCCACGTGGTGAACCGCACTCGGCCGGTCGCGCCCGCGACCACCTCGCTCGTACTCGAAGCCGCCACCGAGGTCGGGTACGTGCCCAGCGACGTCCTACGTTCGCTGCACACCACTGGACTGAAGACGGTCGGCCTGGCCATCTCGGCCATCTCCAACACCTATTTCGGTAGCGTCGTGCACAGCATCGAGCAGGTTCTCTCCGACGCCGGGTACTCCCTGCTCCTGTCCGACACTCACGACGAGTCGGCCGCGGAGGTGCAGGCGGTCACCGGGCTCCTGCGTAACCACGTGAGCGCCATCATCCTCGCCCCCGTCGGCGACCCCGACCGGATCTTGAGGTACGCCAACAATCACCAGGTTCCCGTCGTGCTGATCGACCGACCCGTGGCGGCCGATTGTGACCAGGTAGCCGCCGAGAGTGTCGAACCCACGGCCCAGCTCGTTGATCATCTGGCCGACCTCGGACACCGGCGCATCGCGTTGATCAGCGGACGACACGGGCTCACCACCACCGTCGAACGAGTCCAGGGCTTTCGACTGGGGCTACGCCGGCGGAAGCTGGTGGCTTACCGCGACCTGCACGTCGACGGCGACTCCACCGCCGAGGGATCTGCCGGCGCCCTGCGGCAGCTGATGGCTCTCGACCATCCACCCACCGCGGTCGTCGTGGCCAACAACAACATGACCATCGGCGTCCTCCGTGCCGCCAAGCAGATGAGGCTCAGGATCCCGACCGATCTCGCAGTGGTGAGCTTCGACGATTTCGAGTGGGCCGACCTGTTCCATCCGGGGCTGACAGCGATCGCTCAACCCACCCATGCCATCGGAACGCAGGCCGCCCAGCTGGTGCTTTCTCGGTTGCAGGAGCCGACCCTTCCCAGTCGGCGGGTACTGCTCAAGTCGACGTTGGTGCATCGGGAGTCGTGCGGGTGCGTGCCGGAGCCAATCGACGGGAGCTGACCGGTGGACGCGATGGCCGATGCCACCGGGGAGCCGGTCGCCCAGGTCGTGGTGGCGCGGATTGTGGCCGAGGTGGACCGGTGCGAACCTCCTGGTCGAGTCGTCATCCTGTGCTGGTATCGGTGGCGGCTTGGTCCCCTGCGATCGGTCCGGTGGGGAGGGTGACGTGGAACGTGGTCTGTCCGGGTACGTCCTGGTCGAGGGTGATCTCTCCGCCGACGTCACGGGCCGTCTCGCGTGCGATCCAGAGACCCAACCCGCCGGCCGCACTGCCCTCACGGCTGCTGACCCAAGCGTCGAAGATGTGGGGGGCGAGCTCTGACGGCACGGGGAGGCCGGTATTGGTCACGTCGACCGCGAGGCGTTGAGTTCGGTTCTCGGGGTGATCATGATCATTCACAACGGTTGCGGTGACGTGGATGTGTTCGCCGGTGTGGGTGTGCCGGATGGCGTTCTCGACGAGGGGGTCGATGACATCTACCGCCACGTCGCATCGCAGCCAGCCGGGTATCCCTGGCGCTAGCACGACGGTGAGGCGGATCGTGGCCAGCTCGGCCTGCCGCTGCCACCGGTCCGCGGCCTCGAGGAGAAGTGCAGTGACTGCCCGCCCGGGCCCTCGCGCGCGACGTCGGCTGCGAGACAGCATTCGGTCGACGATGAGAGTCAGTTGGTCGGCGTCAGTGATGATCTGGACGAGGGCCAGCGTCCGGTTTTCCGGATCGGGGTCGCGCAGGGCGAGTTCGGCTTCGGCACGCAGTGTGGCGACGGGTGTGCGGAGCCGGTGGCCAGCGTCGGCGGCGAACGCAAGCTCGGTCGTGTGGCTGTGGTCGATGCGGCCGAGCATCCGGTTCAACGCCTGGACGAGGCGACTGAGCTCGGCGTCGTCAACCGGTACCGGAAGTCCCCGGGCGAGATCGGCGCTACCGACGTGTTCGGCGCTCTCGGTGAGCCGGCTGACGCTGCGGAGCGCCCGCCCGGTAACGAACCAGGCGAGGGTGGCCAGGACAACGACGACCGAGGACAGGCCCGCGACCAGGATTCCGGTCAGGCTGGTGTTCGCGGTGGTGAAGCCTTCGGTGTCCACGCCAACGACCAGCGCTCCGGTCTCGGAATGCCCGTCGCGGTTGATCACGACGGGAACGGCAAGGGTCGCGATGTCGACGTCGGGGACCTGCAGGACCACCCGTCCCTGGACGCCGTCGTTGGACGTGCTGGCCACGGTCACCGGGTCGGCAAGCGGTCCTACCCCCCGCAGGGGCGCCGTGCTGGTCAGGACGGCACCATCGGCTGCGATCAGCTGGATCAGGTCGGACTTCGGGTTTACCGGGTCAGACCGCAGCGCGCCGTCGGCGGCGACCTGGCCGCGAGCCAGTTCGAGTCGGTTCTGGAGGGCAGCGGAGATGGCCTGGTCCTCGGCCCGGTGGATGCGCCAGGTGGCAACCAGACCGAAGAGCAGCCCGAAGGTCAGTCCGACGGCAACCGCGGCAAGGACGAGACGTCCTCGGAGCGAGCGGGTGAGCAGCCTCACCCGGACGTTCGCAATCGGTAGCCGACGCCGCGGACGGTCTCGATGAGGTCGGGTGCTCCGACGTCGGCAAGCCGGTTGCGAAGGTAGCCGACGTAGACGTCGACGACGTTGGAGGTGCCGTCGTAGGCGTACTCCCAGACGTGGTCGAGGATGTCGGTCCGGCTGAGGACATCCCCGGGGCGACGGAGGAAGTAGTCCAGCAACGCGAACTCTCGTGGTCGCAAGTTGAGGTCGAGGGCGGACCATCGGGCTTGGTGGGTGGCCGGGTCGAGCGCGAGATCGCCGGCGCTCAAGATTGTCGGCCGAAGGGTCTGGCCACGGCGGCCGAGGGCCCGGAGCCGGGCGGCGAGCTCACCGAAGGAGAAGGGCTTGCCGAGATAGTCGTCGGCTCCACAATCCAGGCCAGCAATCCGATCGTCGACGCCGGTTCGGGCGGTCAGCAGCAGGACGGGCATCCAGTGGCCAGCCGACCGCAGCCACCGGCACCACTCGATCCCGGACTCATCGCCCGGCAGTCCGACGTCGCACACGACGACGTCGTAGGGGGTGCTGGCGATCGCATGGCGGGCGTCGACGGCGTCGCCCGTGACGTCGACCGCCCACCCTTCCTGGGACAGACCGCGGTGCAGCAGACCGGCCATCCGGGTGTCGTCCTCGACCACGAGCAGCTTCATCACAGGTCCCGGAGCTCACTCGGCCCGGCGCGTGAGACGAGCCGACCGGCAACGGCCACCACCAGGGCGCTCAGGACCGTGACGAGCAGCAGCAGGCCCGTGAGGTACGTCCACGGGATGGTCGGTGCGGCCGGCGCCGGATCGAAGATCCCCGTCAGCACTTTGACGAGCAGGTAGGCGATCGCGCCACCGATCACGGTGCCCCCGGCGATGCCACAGGCCACCATGACGCGTGCCTCTGCGGTCAGGAATCGACCGCGTTGGCGGGCGTCGGCGCCCAGTGCCGCGAGCAGGACCAGAGCTCGCCGGCGTTCCACGATGCCGCCGAGCAGGGCCAAACCGGAGCAGGCGATCGCGAAGACGACTCCGAAACCCAGCTCCAACCGCGACAGACCGGACAGGTCGGTGGCGGCCAGACCGGTGGCGCTGGTGACCTTGGCTCCGCCGGAGGCGATGTCGATGACGTGAGCGACCGATCCCTGTCGGACCAGGTGCGTGCGCATCGCCCCGGCTGTGGTGGCCGGATGGTCGCTCGACACCAGAAATGTGCCGACCGCGTCGGATCCGGTGGCCTGGGCGAGGTAGCCGGCATTGGCGACGATGAAGCTGTCCTTGGGTGCGGTGGGCCACTCGGTCACCTGGCCGATGACGTGGAAGTTGATCGGACGGTACGCGTGATCAGGACCGGTCTGCAGCCGGAGCCGGATCAGGTCACCTGGGTGGAGCTGATAGTCGTGCAACGTCTCGGCCGACAGCAGGACGCCGTCGGGCGTGTGCTGCAAGGCGGACAGGGTCTTCTTGACCGTGCTCCCGGGGACGAAGGCGTCCTGGAGCGGGGCGACGCGCCCGAAGGTGCTGGCCTGGACGCCGTAGACGTCCTGCAGGTCGGGACCGACATAGGCGAAACGGTGCTGGAGGGGCTCGACCGCCGTGACCCCCGGCACGGCGGCCAGGTCGACCGCTGCGCTCGGTCCCACCTTCGCCCCGGGTGGTTCGACCACGGCCACGTCGCTGCCGACGGTAAGGGCGACGTCCACCCGGGACTGCGCCTGATAGGTGGCGGTGAACACGGCGGTCGACACCGCGAGGCCCAGGGCGGCTGCGAGCCCGGCAGCGCCGCGGGCGATGGTGCGGCGGCGGCGCCGGACGGCGGCGGCCTCCAGCTCGGGCGCACGACCGGTCCGGGTGCGAGCCAGCCGCCCGGTGGAGCGACCCGCCGTCCACGCGGAGAGTCGCCAGACCAATAGCGCCAACCCCGGCCAGGCGAGTGCTGGGCCCAGGAGCGCGGCGTAGTTCACCTGGGTCTGGGGAATCCCTTCAGGTGCGAGCACGACCCGGTAGCCGCTGCGGGCCGTGTAAGCGAACGCCACACCTGCGCCCACGAGCAGCAGGATGTCCAACCCCAGTCGCAGCGGCCACGGGCTCGTCATCACGACTGCGCTGGACGCCTCGGCGGCGACGGCGGTTCGGTCCCGACCCAGGGCCAACCGGAGGACCGGCCCGCCTTGAGTCAGCAGGGACAGCACGAATCCGACGAGGACGGCGGCGACCGTCCAGCCGGTCGGGAGCTGCGTACCCGTGGGCAGCGCCAGCCTCACCGCTGCGAGGGCGAGCGGTACCCCCAGGAGTGCACCGAGGCCGGCAGTAGCCAGTGCTTCGCCGGTCACGACGCGTCCCACCTGTGAGGTCGTCGCGCCGCGCAGTCGCAGCAGCGCGATCTCCCGTCGCCGTCGTTCCGAGCGGAGCGTGACGACGAGACCGGCAACGACGGCGGCCAGGGCCAGACCGGGGAGGCCGAGGAGCAGGAACAACAGGTTGGCGTAGGTCGCGTCCTCACCGGCCGCAACGAGGGCGGTCCCCAGGTTGTCCCCGACCAGTGCTCCGCCGGCCAACGCGACCTGCAGGTGGTCCGCGCGGCCTGCGACGGCGACCGCCGCTGTCTGCGGGTCGGTGGGCAGCGTGCTGTGGACGAAGCCGACGTGAAGCTGGGTGACCACAGGTGTGCGACCGACCAGGGCGGCGAACGTGGTCGACGGAACGAGGAGCACGTTGTCGGGGGGGGGGCTAGCCCCCGCGCCAGGGGCGAGGCCCACTACCTGGAACAGCGAGTCGGCGTAGGGGAGGTCCACGATCCCGGCGACGGTCACACGATGGGAACCGCTACCGGTGTGCACCTGGATCGTGCTGCCCGGCACCGCAGCGAGGTTGGCCGCGGTCTGTTGGAACAGCAGCGGTCCGCTGGTCGATCCCAACAGGGGTCGGATCTCGGCGGGGAACGCTGCCGCGTAACCCGCCGGTATGCCGACGACATAGGCGGCGCCGGTCTTGCGCTGTCCCTGGGCCCCCCCGCCGGACACAAGCGAGTCGACCTTGGCGAACGACACCTGCTGGAGGGTCCGGACATCAGGGACCTGGCTAGCTGCGGCGGCGATCTCGGCGGTGTTTCCCTGTGGATTGACCTGGATCTGCCAGTCGACCGGGACGGAGGCGGCCGCGCGCACGGTCAGGGCGGCGCGGCTCTGGGTGACGAAGGCTCCGATCGAGGCGACGAACGCGACAGTCAGCGCTACGCTCACCGCTGCGATCGCCAGCTCCAGGGTGCGGCGTCGAAGCAACCCGGACAGCCAGGGCAAGGTCCTCATGCTGCACGTCCCATCGTGACGGCGCCGCCGGACACGGCGATCCGGTGATCGAAGAAGGTGACCAGCTCAGGGTCGTGGGTGGCCAGCAGCAGAGTGCCGCCGTTGGCGGCCACACCGTCGATCAGCGCCCCGACCACCTCGTGCGCGTGGCCCCGGTCGAGGGCGCCGGTGGGTTCGTCGGCGAGCACGAGTCGGTGCCGTCCGGCGAGAGCCCGAGCGACAGCGACGCGCTGCTGCTGGCCGCCCGACAGCTGTCCTGGAAGGGCTTCTGCCAGATCACCGGCCCCGACCGCCTGGAGGGCGCCGAGAGCAGCCTCCTCGGCTGGTCCGACCGTGGCGCCACGCAGTCGCAGTGGGAGCGTGACGTTCTGGGCGGCCGTCAGCTCGGGCATCAGGGACGGGGCTTGGAACACCATGCCGATCTGACCTCGGCGAACGGCCGGGCGCTCATCCAGCCCCGGCCAGCTGATGACCCCCGTCGTCGGTGTGATCAGACCGGCCAGCAGGAGCAGCAGGGTGGACTTCCCGCTGCCGGACCGACCGGTGAGAGCCACCTGCTGACCCTCGGTCACCTCAAGGTCGAGACCACGAAGAACGGTCGTGGTGCCAAGGTGCAGGCCGACGCCGAGCGCCCGGACGACCACCGCCGGCTTCATGCCACCCTCCCGTCGACCAGGTGCAGGGTGCGGTCCGCGGCTGCGGCGACAGCTGGCGAATGGGTCACGATCACTGTCGCACCACCGTCGGGCTGCAGATCGCGGAGCAGGGTCAGCAGCACCTGCTCCTCCTCGACGCTGACCTCAGCCGTCGGCTCGTCGGCGAGCAGCAGGCGCGGTCCACCGGCCAGCGCCACCGCCAGGTTGGCCCGAGCGGTCTCCCCGCCCGACAGGGTCGAGGGCCGGGCGTTCACCCGGTCGCCCAGGAGGACGGCGCCGAGAAGATCGACCAGCTCACGCCGTCGGGGTCGGCCGGGTCGGAGGGATGCAGCCAGGGTCAGGTTGGCCAGGACGTCGAGGTGATCGACCAAACCGCTCGCCTGGGTAAGGACACCGATAGCACGGCCGCGGAGCCGCGCCTGTGTCGTCGGCGTCCGGTGGCTCATCGCTTCGCCGACGACGTGGACGGCACCACCGTCGGGGTCGTCGAGGCCCGAGAGCAAGTTCAGCAAGGTGGACTTGCCCGATCCGGAAGGCCCCACTACCGCGACGGTCTCGCCGGGTTGGACGATCAGTGTGACGTCCCGCAGGGCCGCCACCTCCTCACCACCGCGCCGAAAAAACCGGTGCAGCCCCGTCGCGCTCACGACGGGGCCCGTCCTGGGTGTGGTCATCGGATCACCAGGCTGTGGACCATCGTCGCGTAGGCGTCGACGTTGTCGGCGCCTACCGGACCGTACAAATCCATCCTGACCTGACGACCTGCCCCATAAACCAGGTACTCCTGCACCTCATCGCGATAGACCTTGCCGGTGACCGGGTCTGGGTCGGAGTTGCGCCGGAAGACGATCCGGACCGCAGGCCCCGCGGGAACGGTAGCCGGCGACACCCCTCGCAGCTCAAAGGCCGGTACCGATCCCTGGAGGCGGGCGACCTCGAGCGAACGCGCCGTCGCCACGGTGGGAGCCTGGGAGGCGGCGCTGCTGTCGACCTGGACCCCGTTCAGCTTGTCGGTGAATTGCACTGAGGTTCCCGAGCCGCTTCGAGCCCAGCCCTCGGGGTGGGTGAACGTGTAGTGGCCCGGCTGGTTGGCGTACGGCACGAACGCGACGTTGTCCGGGATGTCCCCGGGTGGGGCGCTCTCGACCGCGACCGACGATGGGGTCGAGGACGGAGACCCGCTGGTGCTCGACGAGATGTTGGTGGTCGGCGTACCGCTCGGCGTCGCCGGTGTCGTCGACCCTGAGCCGCAGGCGGCCATCAGTGGAACGACGACGGCAGCGGTGAGAACGGCGTGGAGGGCGTGGCGTACGGGGCGGGAGGGCGGTAGCGAGCTCATACCCCAACGATGGTGGACCGATGATGAGACGACGATGAGTCCGTGGGGTGGAGGTAAGGTAAGGCGGCCCCGTGTGGTGACGGGAGACCCTGTCGCGCCCGCCCCACGAGGACCCACGTGACTCGTGACGGGGGTGAGACTGATCGACGCCCTCGACCCCGTTCCGGTGCAGGCGTTGGTGTTCGGCTCGTTCGCACGCGGAGGTGGCGACGGAGCTTAGGTCGGAGCAGCTGTCTCCCCGGGGCAGAACGCGGTCGTCTCCACGAGCTCGGGACGATCACCGAACGGGCGCTCACCGAAGGATCTGCACCGGGCTGACGAGCTGGCCGGATTCAGGCGCTGCGGGGTTGGCGGCGGGCGGTCCTCGTCTGATGCACGGAGGCGGGGTCAGAGCACCTGCTTGACGGCTCGATCGAAGCCGATGACGTGACCCAGCGCGAGCTCGGCCGCCGTGTCGCCGTCGCCGTCCGCCACCGCCTCGAGCAGCTGGGCGTGGTCACGGATGTGCTCGGCCAGGTCGGGCAGCTTGTCGATCACGAGGCACCAGATCCTGGTGGCCAGGTTGTCGTAGCGGACCAGGACGTCCTGCAGGTGAAGGTTGCCGGTGGCGCGGTAGATCAGCCGGTGCACCGCCATGTCCGCACCGAGAAAGGAGGCCCGGTCACCGTCGACGACCTTCAGGTGGCGTACCTCGTCCGCTCTCGCGCGCAGCTCGGTCCGCATCTGGGCGGTCGCGTTCTCGGCCGCCCGGCGGGCCGCATGTGGCTCCAGGAGCTGGCGGATGTCCGAGATGGAGGCGAGTTCGGTGACGTCCACGACAGTGGCGAAAGTTCCCCGCCGGGGATAGGTGACGACGAGGTGATCGGTTTCAAGTCGCTTCAAGGCCTCCCGCATCGGGGTCCGGCCCACCCCGAGCTGGGCGGCCAACGCGGCGTCGTTGATCGGTTCGCCGGGTCTGATGACGAGCATCACCAGCATGTCCTTGACCCGCTCGTAGGCGTGGCTGGCCAACGAGGTGACCACGTCGGGCCCGTCGTGGGCCTGCTGGCTCGGTTGGATCGTCACGGTGGGTCTCGTTCTCGACCTTGTCGGGTTGACATCGGCGACTTGAGCCAACCATACCCGTCTGCATCCGATTGATATACGAGTGGAGTATTGCTGGGAAGACGCTGAGCGCGAAGTGAGCTAGGTAGCGGTGTCGGCGGAGATGGTGTTCCTCGACCTGCCGTTCGTCGAGCGAGTCCGGCGCAGCGCCGACCTCGGCTTCGAGGTGGAGATCTGGGACTGGACCACCAAGGACATCCACGAACTCGCCGCAACCGGTGCGACGTTCTCCTCCATGACTGGTTACGTCGACGGCACGCTGGCCGACGCCGATGGTGCCCGTCAGCTGCTCGAGTCCGCACGACGGAGTCTGAGCGTGGCCGAGCAGCTTGAGTGCCCACGACTGAACCTGCACGGCACGGGTCTCGACGACCGCGGGCTGCCGGTGCTGGCCTGCGAATCTGTGTCTCCGCGCATGTGGTTGACCGCCGCCCGGACCTTGACCGCGGTGGCCGAACTCGGCGAGCAAGCCGGACGGACTTTCACGCTGGAGAATCTGAACACCGCCGTCGACCATCCTGGCGTTCCGTTCGCCCGCGCGGCGGACACGCTCGCGCTGGTCGAAGCGATTGACCATCCGCATCTGCGGCTCAACCTCGACCTCCACCACGCCCAGATCGGCGAGGGGAACCTGATCGAGCTGATCGAGCGAGCACTGCCCTGGATCGGTGAGATCCAAGTCGCCGACGTCCCCGGCCGTCGCGAGCCAGGTCCGATGGTGATCTTCTTCATGTGCACCCAAGCCACATCGTCAGTGGCCTGCTCGCCGGAGGGATCAAAGGATGACCAGGCTGCCGCCGGCCCCTGCTGTACAACCGGCCCCTGCTGTACACCCGTGCACCTGGCCCCACGGACCCCACGGTGATCGAGGGCCTCGACGGGCGGTGGTGGATGTTCTACACCCAGCGCCGGGCCGGAGATACCGCACTCGACGTCACCTGGGTGCACGGCACCGACATCGTCACGGCGTGCTCCGCCGACGACGGCCTGACCTGGACCTACGTGGTGCAACCGGCGGGCGGCCATACCGGTCCCGGCCGCCTCCTCTCCTCGGTTCGGGGAGTGGGTGCGGGTCGGCCAGCACCTCAACCACGGAGCCGCTTCATCTCGGGGTCGACGAGCGGCTCGGCCGTCACGGTGGCCCTGATGCGCGTGCCGAAGTACTCGATCTCCACCGCGTCGCCTTCGGACACCGAGGCCGGCAGGTAGGAGTAGGCAATCGGCTTGCCGATCGTGTAGCCGAACGCCGCGCTGGTCACGTAGCCCACCGGCTCACCGTCCACGAACACCGGCTCCTTGCCCAGCACGACCGAACGGCCGTCGTCGACGGTCAGGCAGCGCAACCGACGGCTGGCGGTGTCCTCAGAACGTCCCTCGAGAGCGGCCCGGCCGACGAAGGCTTCCTTGGCGGCGCGCACCGCGAATCCGACTCCGGCCTCGAAGGGGTCATGCTCCGTGGTCATGTCGCTGCCCCAGGAGCGGAAGCCCTTCTCCAGCCGGAGCGCGTTGAAGGCGGTCCGCCCGGCCGCGATCACCCCGAGCGGCTGCCCAGCCAGCCACACCACGTCCCACAGCCGCTGCCCGTTGTCGGCGGTGGTGTAGACCTCCCAGCCGAGCTCGCCGACGTAGGACAGCCTCATCGCCGTGATCGGCACGCCGCCGATGACGGCCTTTTTCGTGCGGAAGTAGCGGAGCCCTTCGTTGCTGAAGTCGTCGGCGCTGATCGAGGACACCAGATCCCGGGCCAGCGGGCCCCACAAGCCGATGCAGCAGGTGCCGCCGGTGATGTCACGGACCTGCGTCCACCGCTGCGGGGTCTGCTGGCGCTGCCGGCGTGCCTCCCGCCTGAGGTAGCCGAAGTCGGCCGGTGAGTTCGCGCCGACCTGGAAGGTCTCGTCGTCGAGCCGGGCCACGGTGACGTCGCTGCGGATGCCACCACGGGCGTCCAGCAACAGTGTGTAGGTGACGGCGCCGGGCTTCTTGGTCATGTCACCGGTGGTCAGGGACTGCAGCAGGTCAACCGCCCCCGGACCTGACACCTCAAGACGCCGCAGGGGGGTCATG
Organism: Propionibacteriaceae bacterium; assembly: GCA_050996715.1. Lineage (GTDB taxonomy): Bacteria > Actinomycetota > Actinomycetes > Propionibacteriales > Propionibacteriaceae > Microlunatus. The sequence continues at coordinate 19,243 of JBPCRP010000031.1, read as the reverse complement.
TCGTACATGGCGACCGCGGTCCGGGTCTTCCATGCCTCGGCGGCGGCGATGGGGGAGTAGTACCGGCCGGACCACGAGTCGCGAGGCACCGAGTGCCACCCGGGGGGCAGGTCATCGAGGAGCCCGGCGTTGGACTCGTACCAGGAGGGCCGCTCCCAGCCACCGCCTTCTGAGAAGTAGGCCCCCAGTTCTCGTTGCCGGGCGTGGAACGGGCTCACCCGGAGGTTGCGCGGCGACTCCTTGGGCTGCAGCGGGTGCAGGATGTCGTAGATCTCCACGAAGTTCTGCTGTGAGGTCTCGCTGACGTAGGACGGGGCGAACTGGATCTCGTCGAATCGGGAGACCTCGCACTCGGCGACGTCGATCTCGGACCGACCCGTGGTCAAGAGTTCTGCGACGGCCCGGGCCACGCCGGCCGAGTGGGTCACCCACACCGCCTCGGCCACGAAGAAGCCGTTCACGTCGGGTGATTCCCCGACGACGGCGCCACCGTCCGGCGTGAAGGAGAAGATGCCGTTGAACCCGTCGTCGATCGCGCACTCCCGTAACGCGGGAAGCAATGCCTGGGAGGCTGTCCATGCCGGTTCGAAGTCCTCGGGCGTGAACGATAGGCGCGACGGCATGCTGTGCTCGTCGACGTGTTCGGGTGTGCGGCCCAGCGCTGCGGCGACGACCGGCATCGGACGGTGTCCGTAGTAACCGATCCCGTACCGATCGCCGTGCTCGCGGTAGTACAGGTCCTGGTCCTGGTGTCGGAGGATGGGCAGGTTCGCCCCGTCGGGAAGATCGTTACGACCGTTCAGCTCGGGAACCGCGGTGGTCGTGACGTACTGGTGGGCCAGGGGCAGCAGGGGGACCGACATGCCGACCATGGCCCCGACCTCGACACCCCAGAATCCGGCGCAGGACACGACGATGTCGGCGGGGAGGATCGCCTCGGGGGTCTGCACGCCCGTCACGCGGCCACCGGACTGCTCGATCCCGATCACCGGGGTCGAACCGAGGTAGGTGACACCGGCCTCGCGGGATCGTTCGATCAGCAGCCGGGTGGCCCGGGCGGCCAGGGCCAGCCCGTCGGTGGGGATGTGAAATCCACCGAGCACGAGGTCGTCGTCCAGCAGCGGATACAGTTTCGCGCACTCGGCGCTGTCGATCAGCCGGGCCTCGATCCCCCACGACCTCGCGTAGCCGAGCTTGCGCTTCAGTTCCTGCCAGCGTTCGGGGGTGGTGGCGACCTCGAGGCCGCCGATCTGGTTGAAGCAGTTGACCCCGTCCTGTTGCAGGCCGAGCAGCTTCTCCACGGTGTACTTCGCGAAGAGGGTCATCGTCTTGGACGGGTTGGTCTGGAAGACCAAGCCCGGGGCGTGGGAGGTGGAGCCACCGGGCAGGTCGAGGGGGCCCTGCTCGACCACGATGATGTTGCTCCAGCCGCGGGCGACGAGCTCGTCGGCGAGGTTCGTCCCGACGATTCCGGCGCCGATGATGACGACGCGTGGTCCAGAAGCCATGGTGCGTTTCCCTTGGAGAGTTGGGGAGGAGACATCGAGAGGTCAGCGGAAGACCACAGTGCACGCGTCGTGCAGCAGGATGCGGTGACGCCGCGGGCGTACGCCTGGTGGTACGGCTTCGCGCCTTCGAAGCCGGTAAATCGTTCATATCCAGGTGATATATTAGTGGTCAATCTATTAGGGATGCCTGCGCGAGGTCAACTGCTCGTTCATCCAGACCGCTGGCCGGCATCCCGGAATCGGCGTGCCGAACTCCTTGCTTCGACAGCGGGTCGGCCTGCGGGGACGGTCGGTGGCCGGACGCCATGTGGACATCGTGCGATCGCTTGATCACGCTAGACATCCCACGAGGCTCAGGCTGCCGGCGATGTCATCACGTCCTCAAGACTTGAGCTGCGAGCTGGTGGGACCGTCCTTCCGCGACGAGGCGGGCGACCAGTTGCTCGGTTCGGGTGAGCGAATCTTTGGGGTCTTGCGGTTGCGGTCGCAGGACTTCCTGGGCGAGCGTGTCGACTGCGCGAACCGTTGGGACACCGTCGCGCAGCCATCCTGCAGGCGCCGATCGGGAGCCGGCGATCCTCCCTCCCAGCGAGGGTCTCGGCCGGGTCGATCTGGAGGAACCCGGGCACGGTGTCGTTCCATCCCTTGACGCAGCGGGCGTCGGCCCGCAGAGTTGCGTATCATGCACGTGGAGGCGTCAATCGCAACAGGTGTTCCCTCGGTCTTCCTACGCGTCCGGAGCCCTGGGAGGGGCCAACGTCAATGTTCGCTGCTTGTCTGCGTTCGGTCATCGAGCCGGGTGCTGCGCTCCGGGTTGAAAGCCCCGACACCCAGGGCGTGCCCATCGCCATCTTTCATACCGACGACGACGAGTTCTACGCCGTCGACGACACGTGCACCCACCAGGACGCGTCCCTGGCCGACGGCTGGCTGGAGGGCTGCGAGGTGGAGTGCCCCCTGCATGCCTCCCGCTTCGACCTGCGAACGGGCACTGTCGACGCGCCCCCGGCGAAACGGCCGATCCGCACCCACCGGGTCCAGGTAACAGACGACGTGGTCTACGTGACGATGTCGCCCCACGCGCCTTCGCCAGCGTCCGACGCAAGCTTGTTTCCCCCATCCTGACCCCAGTTCAAGGAGACCGTGGATGACACTCACCGAGCACAGCCCGCAGCCAGACCCGGCGATCCGCGAGCACGCCCGCGACTTCATCTCCGACAGCCTGATCCGAACGCTGCCCGGTCACGCATACTTCTCGCCGGAGGTCTTCGCGAAGGAGCAGGAGAAGATCTTCGAGCAGATGTGGTTCTGTGCAGCACGCGGCAGTGACCTGGCGAAGCCGGGTGACTTCAGGACCGTCCAGGTGGGACAAGAAAGCCTCATCGTCAGCCGCAACCGCAAGGGCCAGCCGCGGGCCTTCGTCAACATCTGCCGTCACCGCGGCGCCAGGCTGTGCAGCGAAGAAAGCGGCACCCGTAAGCGGTCGTTCCAGTGCCCGTACCACGCCTGGACCTATGATCTCGACGGCACGCTCATCGCCGCCCCCAACCTCACCAAGATGCCTGACGTGGGCCGGGAAGATTACGCTCTGCACAAGGTGCAGGTGCGCGAATGGCTCGGATACATCTGGGTCTGCGTCGCTGACGAACCCCCGTCCTTCGAGGACACGGTAGTGGGCGCCGTCCGCAGCCGACTCGGTGACGTCGAGTCCATCGACCACTACTGCGTCGACGCGCTGGAGGTCGGCAAGCGGATCACCTACGACGTCAAGGCGAACTGGAAGCTGATCGTCGAGAACTTCATGGAGTGCTACCACTGCGCGACCATCCATCCCGAGCTGACCGACGTGCTGCCGGAGTTTGCCAACGGCTTCGCCGCGCAGTATTTCGTCGGTCACGGGGCGCTCTTCGGCGAGGACGTCAAAGGCTTCACCGTCGACGGCTCGGAGGGTCTGGACAAGATCCCGGGTGTCACCGACGACCAGGACCGTCGCTACTACGCGGTCACGATCCGACCCAACGTGTTTGTCAACCTGGTGCCCGACCACGTCATCTTCCACCGGATGTTCCCGGTGGCGCCCGACCGGACGATCGTCGAGTGCGACTGGCTCTACCTGCCAGAGGTCGTGGCCTCGGGTGCGGACCTGAACAAGTCGATCAAGCTCTTCGACCTGGTGAACCGACAGGACTTCGACGCCTGCGAGCTGTGTCAGTCGGTCACGCGCTCGAAGAAGTACGCCCACGGGGGAGTCCTGGTCCCCAGTGAGCACCACATCGCCGAGTTCCAGCACTGGGCCACCGACGCGATCGCCGACTGACGCACGTCTGCTCCACGACGCTGGAGAAGTTCATCCGGCAGGCCGTGCCGTCGATTGTCGGAGGACGAGGCGCGGTGTGATGCCGCAATGCTCAGGGGGACGCCCTGTCCTGAGTTGGTGGAGAAGTTCTTCAAACGCAACCGTCCCCAGGGTCAGGAAATCGAGTCGCACCGTCGTGAGCGGGGGAGAAGTAGGTGGCGCTGGGCATGTCGTCGATGCCCACGATGGAGTAGTTGTCGGGGGCACGGCGGCCCTGCTTTTCCATCCCGCTCATGAATCCCAGCGCGATCTCGTCGTTCGCGGCGAAGACGCCGGTGAACGGTGCCTGGACCGTCTCGGCGGCTCGATAACCAGCCACCGAGGTCCAGTCATCCGCGACCTTGATCACCCCGCGACTCCGCCCCAGCCCGAGACATGGCGTCTCGGTATCCGTGTTCGCGCTCAGCTGCTTCGTTGCGGTCGCGTTGTTAGGTTATCGATCACCCAATAGGGTTACCGATAACCCACTGGCCCGTGAGTGATGTTCTGTGCTCGGCCCGGGACCTCGAGGAGTCGAAATAGCCACCACGCCCGTTCGCCGGCGCGTCATCATCGATACCGACGCCAAGAACGAGGCGGACGATCAGTACGCCATCGTCCATGCGCTCCTGTCGTCGAGCCTCGATGTCCGTGGCATCGTGCCGGCGCACTTCGGAACGGAGCGGAGCACCGCGAGCAGGGCGGAGTCGCGCGCCGAAGTGGACCTGCTGTTGCGGTTGATGGGTCTGACCGACCAGGTGGTGGTGGCCGACGGCGCAGCTGCGGCTATTCCGGGCGAGTTCACCCCCGCGCCCTCGCCCGGCGCGGAGCTGATCGTGGCCGAGAGCAAGCTCGCCGCACCAGGTGACCCCCTGTTCGTCGCCTTTCTCGGCCCCCTCACCGACATGGCGTCGGCGATCCTGGCCGATCCGGGCATCGTCTCCCGGCCGGTGGTGGTGGTGTGGATCGGTGGCATGGGCTACGACGTGGATTGGAGCTACCCGGCTGCTGAGTTCAACCTGCGCAACGACATTGCGGCGGCCAACGTGGTGTTCGACTCCGGAATCACTCTCTGGCAGGTCCCGGCCCCGGTCTATTCCTTGGTGTCGGTCGGATACGCCGAGCTGGAGGAGCGGATCGGCGGAACCAGCCAGGTCGCCGACTATCTGATCGATCAGCTGGTGGAGTGGAACGCCACCCATCATCCCGAGCCGATCGAGCATCGTTCACTGGGCGACTCCCCGGCGATCTCGCTGATCCTGAACCCCCGCGGTGGGGTCTTCAAAACGGTCCCCGGCCCACGGTTCAGCCAGGAGGGCGGTTACCTCCCCGGGTCCGGGCACCCGGTCCGCGTCTGCCAGAGCGTCGATGTCCGCTACCTGCTCGAAGACATGTTCGCCAAGATCCGCCGGTTCGGCCGGGACTCAGCCCAGCGCACGGCGTGATCCGACCGTCCACCCAGCCCGACCGGGCCATCTGCACGACCTCAGACCACCACCGCGGACCCGCTGAGGAAACCGAAAACTCAGGGTGGGGTGCTGACGACCGTCCTGCTGTCCCTGGTGGCGATCTTCTGGATCTCCCCGCTCGCCTTGCTGGTCATTACTGCAGTCCGGCCTCTGTCGGACTTTGTCGCCAACGGTCCGCTGTCGTGGCCGGAGACCTTCACCCTCACCAACTTCGTCGATGCCTGAGCTCGTCGATCCGGGCCTGCTCGTCGGCGAAGGGAAGTGTGTCGGCACTCGCCTCGTCGTCCGGCGGGGGCACCTTCGCATGGTCCCGCTGCGGGTCCCGCGTCAGGTAGCCGGCAACGAAGCTCACCAGGCCGCTGAGCAGCCCGCCGGTCAGCACGACCACCACTGGGGCAGGGTGGCGACCAAGGTCTGTCCGTCGCGGCCCGGCACGGACAGCAGCGCGGCGAGCACGGCCGGAAGCAAGGCCGGGAGCACGACGGCGACGAGGGTCTGGACTCACGTCCTCCCGACGGGCGTGCCGTCGAGGTGCGTGAAGTTGTGGTTGTCGAGGGGGTACCACGTGCCGTAGGCCGTGACGAGGTAGCGACCGTCGGAGCGACGGCCGACGCGGCCGGTGAGCTTGCGACCGGGCTGGCGGAGATACGCCTCACCCCGGCTGACGCCCACGCCGTCGACGATCGTGTAGCCCTGGGTGGTTCTGGTCAGGATCAGCGTGTACGTCTTGCCTGCGGGAGTATCGGTTCTGGGTTCCTTGTCTCGGTTCACGATGGGGGTCCTGTTGTAGAAGCTCACATGCACGTGGTTGTGGTGGGAGCGCGACGGGTTGGGGTTATCCGCGTCGAAGTAATGCAGCCACCCCTGCTCGGGTCGGGTCATCGACCAGATACGGCCCCACCAGATGACGTACCAAATGCCGAGCCGTCGGCAGACCGCCTCGTCGGCGACGAAATGGGCGATGTGCTGGCCGATGCCGTCCTCGACGATCGGCACCATGAAGTCCACCGCGAGAGACTCGTTGGGGTCGTGGCCGGGGTAGGTGCCCTGGTTCTGCGTCCCGGGGAATCGTTGCACAATCTCCGTCGTGGCGGCGGTCACCCAGGGCTTCCACACCTTGTCGAACTGCTGGATCGTCATGGGCCGCGATGCTCCTTCGGGAAAGGGCGGGGTACCCGCTTTGGCTGAGCGGTGTCCGGAGGCGTGGGGTGGGTGCTCCCGCGGCGTGCGGTAGCCGACGGCCCGACGTCAGCCGCGGACGTCGGGCTTGGTGGATCAGCTCATCGGGACACCATCACGAGCACACCGAGTGCGTCAGAAATACATCAAACGGGCGATTTCCGGTTGGTCACGAAGCGGTACCAGGACGCCGCCGGGTCTCGGGTGGGGGGCGGGCCGCCTTCGAGAGTCCTCGACCACGACCAGTGCTCGAGTCGTGAACCGCAGCTACTCGGGGTGGCCCTGCTGATGTCCGTGCTCGCGGAAGCGCTCAGGTGTGACCCGGAGCAGGTCGGGTCCTGGTTCTCCAGTCGGTTTCCGAGAGTAGTGGTGCGACGTCGCCGACAACGGGTCCGCCGGCCCTAGCTGCGCCGTGCCGCCAAAACCGTAGGGTCAACGGTGACGAAGCGATATCCCTGGTGCCGCAGCCGGTCGATCACCAGCCCGACGGCCGCGACCGTCTGAGTCCGGTCCGCGGTCTGGGCGTTGTAGCCGTCGTGGAAGATCATGATCGACCCCGGTCGGACGGCTCGTACGGTCAGCCGGGCGATCTGTCGGGCCGGCGGCTGACAGATCTCCAGCGGGTGGCAGAACGTCCCCGACACCGGCTGCAGCCCCAGGTCGGACAAGACGCGGAAGTGAGCGGGGGTACGCAGCAGCCACGGCGGTCGGTAGCTGACCGGCGGCCGGCCAGTGATGTCGGTGAGAAGCTGAGAAGTGCGTTCGGTCTCGGCGCGGATCGTGTTCTCACCGAGACAGCGATGCAGCTGGTGGCTCCAGCTGTGGTTGCCGACGAGATGGCCGTCGGCGACGAGTCTCCGAGTCGTCTCGGGAAACCGCTCGATGCAGCGTCCGACCTGGAAGAACGTTGCCGAGACTTCCCGTTCGGCCAACAGGTCGGCAAGACGACTGGTGTACGGCTCGTTGGGTCCGTCGTCGAAGGTCAGGGCAACCACCTTCTCCGAGGTCGGGAGTCGGTAGGGGATGGGGCCGACCAGCTGGGCCGTGGGGGAGAGGAATGTCGCGTACGCTCCGGCCGCCACCGCGGCCGACCCCCCCAGGACGGCCAAGCTCGGACGGCTCATCTCGAGATGTGCGTCTCGGCGCAGCGGTGTGCCCGCCCGTGATCGGCCCCATCGGGAGCGTTGATCGGCCGCGGACGGCGGAACGACGGAGCTGATCCAAGTATCCGATGACCGGTCACTCGGTTCAGCAGGTAGCCGAGCACGTAGTAATAGCCGAGCGAGACCACCACGTTGTACAGCAGACCGCGATGCAGTCGTCGAGCCGAGGTGAAGGTGGGGTTGTCGTTGGCGAAGATCACGCGGCCCCGCTGCTGAAGTTGGCGGAGTACGTCGAGCTCATCCCCGCCCTGGGTCAGCCGGGTGTTGTACCCGTCGAACGCCACCTGTCGAAAGGCGAGGTTGGTCGCCGTCACGTAGCCCACTCTGCCGGTGAGTCGAGCCACGGCCGCGACTGGCCCGAACAGCGCCCGTTGCCACACTCCGCTCCACCACGGGCCGTCGACGAAGCTGCAGGGTCCGGCCACCGCGACAGCGTCGGGATGTGCGGTGAAGCGCTCGTCGATCAGCTGCAGCCAACCGGGGGAGAAAGTGGTGTCGGCGTCAGTCGAGACGACGATGTCACCCCGGGCGACCGACAGCCCGCGTTGCCGGGCGAAACACACCCCGGCCCGCGTCTCGCTCACCACCTGGACGTCGTAGCGGGTGGCGAGCTCGGCGGTGGCGTCAGTGCTGCCGTTGTCGACCACGATGATCTCGAACGGTCCCGAAAAGGTCTGGGCCAGCAAGGAGGCGAGGCAGTCTCCGAGGACCGACTCCTCGTTGAGCGCGGGCACGACCACGCTGAACCGCGGCGGGGTGATCTTGTCGGTCGTCACGGGTGCTCCGTTCGAAGCCAGGCAGGTCGGGCGGCGCTTTCAGTCTTGGTCGCCCAACCTGAGTCCAACCTGAATGATGACGCTTCAGGTCAGGCACAGGGGCTGATCGGGAAGAATGACGCGGAACCGCCGTCCCCTGGAAAGGATTCCCCGATGCCTGCCTTGACCATCTTGTCGTCATCGCAGGTCGGAGCGATCGCGCTGGCGGTGGTCGGGGCGGTGCTCTTCGGGCTCGCTGCGGTCCGACAGCACGGGGCGGTCCACCAGCACGGGGAGGTCCGGCAGAACCCCGGTCGGGCCCGGCTGACCCTGCGCGAGCAGTTGGACGCCGCGCTCCGGCTCGCTCGTCAGCCGGCCTGGTTGGTCGGGGCCGGACAGGCCGGTCTCGGGGGAGCGCTGCACGTCGTCGCCCTGGCGCTCGCGCCCATCACCCTGGTGCAGCCGATCGGGGTGATCGCGGTGCCGGTGACGGTGGTGGCGGCCGCGGTTCGTCGGCGGCAGCGACCGCGGCGGTCCCAGGTGCTCGGTTCGTTGCTGAGCGTGGCCGGGATCGGCGCACTGACGGTCTTCTTGCTGCGATCCGCCTCAGGTCAGGCGAACCTACCCGGATGGGTGACGCTGGCCGCCACCGTCGCAGTCATCCTCGGTGCCGGTGTGGCGACCACGCTGGCCGGAGGGCGCGGCCGACCTTTGGTGCGTTGCGTGTCGTTGGCGGTGACCGCGGCGGTGCTCTTCGGGCTGAACTCGATCCTGATCCGTACGATCGGGGCGGTCGTGGTGTCGCCGACCACGTCGAGTCGGTTGCCGCTGCTGGTCACCGCGCTCGTCGGGATCGTGGCGGGGTTGCCCCTGGGGGTGTGGGCGATGCAGCGGGCGTACGTGTCCGGTTCGCCGCAGGTGGTGATCTGCTGTTTGACACTCATGGACCCGTTCGCGGCGGTGGTCGGTGGGCGGTTGCTGCTCCACGACGGTGGGGCGATCACGGGGCTGACCCTCGTCGGGGTCATCGTCTGCGCACTCGTGGCGTCCGGGGGCGTGCTGCTGCTGTCCGCTGACTATCCGGCCGACGAAGGGGCGGCGTCGCCCGAGCGAGTCGCCCGGATCGCCGCGATGGAACCCCCTGAACGCTGCTGACTCGTCAGGTGGCAGTGATCGTCCCGGACACCAGCAACCCGGCAACGACCACGGCCAGGACGACCCGGTAGCCCACGAAGATCGTGATCGGAAACTGCGCGACCAGTCGGAGCAGGCCGGCGATGGCGATGAGGGCGGAAGGCCGAAGTGCTTTCCGACGATGGTCAGGTGTGCCGTGCTCGAGACGGGCAGGAACTCGGTCACGCCTTCGACGACTCCGAGCAACAGGGCAAGGAGAATGGTCACGCAAGATCCCGGCGTAGCGGTGGCTGGGGTTCGGCGAGGCGGGATCCGTCCCGAGCGCTACGAGGTCAACGGGGGTCCCGGACGAGGAACGGTTGGGCCCGTTTGATGACTGTCCAGGAGCGAACGGTGGCCGCACTGAGAGGGTCGAAGCCGAACCGGCGGGTGAACCGCAACACCATGGTGACCGACCCTCCGCCCAGGTATCTGATGGCGGCGCGCTGCCAGGGCAGGTTGGACCGCCTGCTGACGAAGCTCCTGTTCCGTGGTTGCAGGTCGTAGCTGTAGCCACCGAGATCGACCACCAAGCGACAACCGCGTTCGAGGTTTCTCGACAGTACGTCGAGCTGGAGCAGCGCCGTCGGATCGTCTGCGGTGACACACCCGGGTACGGCAAGGACCGCCGGACGTAGAGTCGCGGCCGGGAACACGCGGCCGTACGTAGAGCCGATCGAAGGAATAGCTAGCAGCGTCCCCGCCAGCACCAGCGCGATGGCTGTCCACGTGCGGAGGCGTGCTGAGCGGATGCGGCGGATGCCCAGGGCAGTCGCCGACCCCACCACCAACGCGAGCGGCGCCGCCGTCAGACCGGCGTAGTGCTGAAAGAACGGTGGGGTCGCGAGGAGCAGGCCGGTGTCGGCGATGAGCAGCACGACCGCCAAGCGTCCGAGTCGCGACCGCCAGGCGATCAGCGCGCACCCGATCACCGCGGCACCAGCCGCGGCGATCCACACCGGCGCACCGAGACCGGCAGCGTTCAGCCCCAGGATCAGACGGACCCGGGTCCCGAGTCCCACTGAGGTCTGCGGCCGACCCAGCTGATCCAGAACCACCATCCGCCACATGTCGGTGGGGGCCGCGATGAAGAACGGTAGGCAGATCAGGGCGGCGCCGAGTCCGCATCCCGCCACCAGCAACATCGCGCCGCGACGTCCCAGCACCACCAGCGCCCAGACCGCCAGTGCGACTGCCGCAACGACTCCCCAGATCTTGATGCTCGACGACGCGCCGAGGAGCACGCCGGCGATCAGTGGTGACAGCCGACCTGTCCGCGCTGCCGGACCGGACCGGGTGATGATCAACACCGCGCCCAGCACGCAAGTTGTCGCCAAGCCTTCGAGCTGGGTCGAGTGCTCGATGTAGACCGCGGGGAAGAAGACAGCGTAGAAACCCGCGCCGACCACAGCTCCGCTCGTTCCCACCGGGCGGAGAATGTGCAGGATCAGGATCGCGTTGAGTGCTCCCACAGCCATGAAGGCCACCCGAGCCACCGCCAGAGCGTGGGCGTCGCCGATGAGTCCACTCACGGCAGCAAACGGAGCGAGGGCCACGACGATGCCGGGAGGGTGGAGAAGAAGAAAGTCCCGATAGGGGAGTCTCCCGTGCACCAACCCCAGCGCGGCCGCGAAGTGGACGCCGTCGTCGTAGTTGCCCAGGCCGAACAGGCCACCACCTCTGAGCACCGGGACCAGCCGCATGATGACGGCGAGGACGCCCACGGCTGCCGGGAGGACGGCGCGGACGAGGACACCATCGACGTGCTCGGGTGGGGTAACGATGTTCATGGTGGTCAGTGAAGCCGGCGACCACAGACGTCTCGGGGTCATACCGAGGTCCAGCTGAACGAGTCAGCGACGATCTGCCGCGGTCCGGCGTCAGCGGTCTCGGCCGGGCTAAGGGACCTCAACGACGACGGTGCGGTGTAGACCACCCGGAGGGCGCTACCCGACGTCACCAGGGGTGCGATGACCGCAAACGCGGCTGCGAGATCACGAACTCCCCGGCGTCGACCCGCCAGATCCCGCATGGACAGCCTCCCTTGTCGATGCTGATCAGAGGACCAGGTGTCGATCAGCTGACAACAGCATCAGAACCCGGGGCTGAGACACGGCTGAGCGAGGAGCAGGCCCAGCACGGAACTCCGGCGACGAGGTTGGTGGTGGTCCCTTGGTCCGACTGGACTCAGGTCCGGCTCAGGTAGGCATCCCTAACGTGACGGCTGGTGCGCGCGGTGCGCACCTTCGCTGGCTCGTCAACTGCGGGGCAGAGGCGGGCTCGAACGGTCTTTCGGCTGTGAAATGGGTGAACGATGCGCGTACTGGTCTTGGGTGGGGACGGCTACCTGGGGTGGCCGGCAGCGTTACGTTTCTCTGCCGCCGGTCACCAGGTAACCGTGGTTGACAACTTTATCCGCCGTCGCTACGACGACGAGCTCGGCACCTCCAGCCTGACGCCGGTGCAGAGCCTGGACCGGCGAGTTGTCCGCTGGCGGGAACTGACCGGTCTCGTGATCGACGTCTACGTCGGGGACCTCACCGACGCCCGGTTTCTCACCTCAGTTCTGCGAGAAGCCGTCCCGGATGCGGTCGTGCATCTGGGCGAGCAGCGGTCGGCGCCATATTCCATGATCGACCGTGAGCATGCGGTGCACACCCAGACCAACAACGTGGTCGGCACGCTCAACCTGCTCTGGGCGATCGCCGAGATCAATCCCGCCATCCACCTGGTCAAGCTGGGGACGATGGGGGAGTACGGCACTCCGGACATCGACATCGAGGAAGGTTGGTTGGACGTCACCCACAACGGCCGCACCGACCGACTCCCGTTCCCCAAGCAACCCGGCTCGTTCTACCACCTCTCAAAGGTGCACGACAGTCACAACATCATGTTCTGCTGTCGGGCTTGGGGTCTGCGCGCCACCGATCTCAACCAGGGCGTCGTCTACGGTTCCCAGACCGAACAGACCGCGATGGATCCCGAACTGTCCACCCGGTTCGACTATGACGGGGTGTTCGGGACAGTGCTCAACCGCTTCGCTGTCCAGGCGGTGGCGGGCCATCCGCTGACGGTCTACGGCGCCGGCGGCCAGACTCGGGGGTTCTTGAACATTCTCGACACCATGCGCTGCTTGGAGCTCGCGGTCGAGTCTCCGGCCGAGGCCGGGGAGTTCCGCGTCTTCAACCAGTTCACCGAGTCGTTCTCGGTGCTCCAGCTGGCCGAGCTCGTCGCCTCCCGACGGGCCAGCGAGATCCGCCACATCGAGAATCCCCGGGTCGAGCAGGACCAGCACTACTACCGCGCGGCCAACGACGGCCTGCTTCGTCTCGGGTTGGTACCGCATCTGCTGGACGGGGCCCAGGTCGACTCGATGATCGAGCTGGCTGAGCGCCACCGGGACCGCATCGACCTGAGGGTCATCGCACCGTACGCGCGGTGGCGTCGGCAGTCACCCATGCGTGCCGATGTCCGGGTGTACAGCGAGAGCATGCGCTGAGGATGCGCGTCGCGGTGGTGACCGAGACGTGGCGTCCGCACGTGGACGGCGTGGTCACCCGGCTTCAACACACCGTCGAGGATCTGACCCGTCGTGGGCACCAGGTCCTCGTGGTGGCACCGACGTGCGATGAGTCGAGCTCTGGGGTCATCGAGCACCGGACGCCGGGGGCTGTCGTCCCCCTCATCGACCGGGCCCGTCGCTGGGGGGCACCGGACCCCATGCTGCGACGTCACGTCGAGCGGTTCGGCCCCGACGTGGTGCACATCGTCAATCCGGTTCTGATGGGCTCCGTGGCCGCGTGCCAGCTGCGCGGCCGATACCCGCTGGTGGCCAGCCTGCACACCGATCTCGACGCCTACACCTCGCGGTATCGCCTCGGTCTGCTTCGTCCGACGCTGCGCAGACTGACCAGCAGTGTGTACGGTCGGGCCGATGTTGTACTGGCCACCTCCCCGACCGGGGTGGGTCTGGTCTCCGCTCTCGGTCGCCGCGACGCAGTGATCTGGCCGGCCGGGATCGACGAGCACCTGCTCGACGCCCTGACGGCACCAGCCGAGGGAGGTCCGAGGACTCACCATCAACCTCGCGGCTCGATGATCAGGGCGCTGTGCGTGGGACGGCTCGCGCGCGAGAAGGACTACGACGTGCTCGTGCCGGTGCTTCGTGCCCCGGGCGTCAGCTCGGAGATCTCGCTGACCTTCGTCGGGGACGGACCGGACCGCATTCGTCTTGAACGGCGCTTTGCCGGAACCGCGGTCAGCTTCGACGGTGTCCACCGAGGATCCGGGCTGGCGGCGTACTACCGTCAGGCCGACGTGCTGATCTTCACCTCCACCACCGACACCGTCGGACTCGTCCTGCTGGAAGCGGCGGCAGCGGAGCTGCCGATCGTGGCTGTCGACACCCCTTCGACGCGAGACGCCCTGCAGGACTACCACCGCATCATCCTGGTCCCGCTGCGTTGTGAGCCGCGGGCCTGGCGGGTCGCGATCAGGTCGGCTGCCTCGATGCGGTGGGAGGCGTGCGCGCCGCGATCCGTGGCGTCGTGGCACGCGTCCACCGAGGTGCTCCTCGACGCCTACGCGACCGCTCGGGATCGGCATCGGGAACGGCATCGGGAACGGCCACGGATGTGGGCACGCCCGAGGTCGTGACCACATCCGAACTCGTCCTAGCCGCCGTTGAACGTGGTCAGGGTCGAGGTCAGTGTCCTCACGTAGGCCGCGCAGTCGGCCTGGGAGGGGTTGCTGGCCCGGAGTGAGGTAAGCACACCGTCGATCTGACCGTCCAGGGTCTTCCAATCAGCCGGGTCCCGCGGCTTGAGGCCAGCCTCGGCGCTGTCCCAGGCCACCTCGAGATCCTTCACCCGGACCTTCGCGCCGACCAGGTCGTGCTGCGCCACCCGGGTTTGAACGTCGTCGGCGATCGTGACGAAGGCGCTCACGTCGCCCAGGCGGGTCGTGGGGCGGAACTGAGACCCGGTGGTGCCGGAGGTGCTGGTCACGGTCGGGGCCGCCGCTGCAGGGGTGGTCATGCCGTGCCGCGTGCCGAGGCCCAGACTCAGCACGACAACGGCACCGATGCCGGCACCGGCCCACGCGTAGTCCTTGCCCCGACCGCCGTGCGGACCAGCACCCTTGGCGGCCCCCCCATATCGGTTGACCAGCCGCTGTTCCCGCACGACCAGGGTCACGATCACCGTGAAGAAGATCACGCTGGTCACGCTCGCCCCCAGTCCGAGGCCACCGAAGCTCTGCTGTTGAGTCAGCAGGTCGCCCAACGACGCACCCAGCGGACGCGTGAGGACATCGGCGACCCAGAAGGTCAACACCGCGTTGGCCCCGAACCGGTTGGCCAGATACGTGACCGCGATCAAGCCGCCGAAGACGAGGACACCGTTACGGAAACCCAGACTCAGTGCCTCCGTGGCCAGATCGCCTGCTGCGGTCCCGAGAGCAAACGTCACCAGGACGGCTGCCCAGTAGAAGGATTCGCGTCGGCGGGTGTCGATCGACGTGATGGCCAGTGTGCCCTCCTGCCGATGCCACACCGTGAAGACCGCGGCGAGGATGACCGCAAACACCACCGGGCTGATGTAGAGGCTGACTCCGAGGGTGTCGGTGAAGAAGTCGGTGATCTGAGTCCCCACGATGCTCACCAGCACGACGCACAGCCAGTAGATCCAAGGGGGTGTACTTGCGGGTGCGGAGCTGGATGCTCAAGGCCCCAGCCAGCACGGCGATCATGGCGACGTCGGTGATCAAGGGACCCAGACCGAGGTTCACCGACAGGAAATCGGCGAACGTCTCGCCGATCGTGGTGGACAGCACCGGTTCGCCTCGAGGAGGCGTCGTCAGACCATCGCCCAGGCACCCTGAGAGGGCACTGAGCCGGTGAGGTGGTCGGGCGCGGGTGGACCGTCACCTTCGAGGTCAGCAGGCGCCCGGCTCGCGTCGCAGAACCTGATCAAGCTGACTCCGCGACGTGACGCCGAGCTTCGGGAAGATCCGGTACAGGTGCGAGCCCACCGTCCGGTGGGACAGGTAGAGCCGGCCGCCGATCTCGCGATTCGTCAGTCCGTCCGAGGCCAGCCGGGCGATCTGCAGCTCTTGGGGCGAAAGGGCACGCCATGCCTGCTTGGGCGCGGGCGCCACAGAGGCGCCGGTCGCGGCGAGCTCAGACCTCGTCCGGTTCGCCCAACCGTGAGCACCCAGATCGTCGAACGCGACCTGAGCGCGTCGCAGCGTATGGCGAGCGTCGGAAATCCGACGGCGTCGGCGCAACGACAACCCGTGGGCGAGGTCCACCCGCGCGTCGAACCAGCGTGATGCGGGACCAGGGCCGTCATGCGCCTCCAGCACCCGGACGTCGATCTCGTCGTCGTCAGCGAGGTGGACCCTGGCCAGACGCAGCGCCTGGTGGTAGCCGGGGGAGGGGACGTCGCGGATCGTTGCGTGGATTTCCTCTACGAGAAGTCGAACCCGGGCGGCGGCGTCGGTCCGGGCCGCCGCCTCGCTGAGATGGTCCAGCAACCAGAGCCGCTCGATCGGGTGGTAGGCGCGGTCCGCCGGATCGAAGCTGCGCCGCAGATGCTCATACGCCTCGACGGGACGGCCGCGGCCGAGCTCGATGGTCCCGCGCACGAACTCCACCCCGCTCAGCGTGCTCGCCCGCCCGGTGGACAGGGCCAGGCGTTCGGCGTCGGCGACCAGTTCCAGAGCCTGATGCGTGTGGCCGGTCCGGCCGCGGTGGTCGGCCTGCGCCAGCCGAGCGTGGGCCGCCCACACCGGCTGGCGGGTCTCGACGGCGAGCCGGTACGCCTCGTCGGAGGCGGTGTAGGCCAACTCCCAGCGACCGAGGAACAGCGCCGCCCAGGCCGTGAGGACCTGTATCTGGGCCAGGCCGGACACCTGGCCCAGTTCGCGGAGCCCGTCCGCGGCGAAGCGGGAGAAATGCAGCGCGTGCCCGAAGTGGGCGAGGTTGAACGCGGCGCTCGTCAACATGGCAGCCTGCTCGGGGTGGGGCGCCGCCGCTCGAGCGCCCCAGTCGTCCAGGGCGTCGAGGATCTCCCGGCTCCGCTGCAGCGTCGCGGCGTGGGCGTGGACGACCAGTAGGCGGGGGTCGTCCGCCGCGACGATCCCGTCGGCGGCCGTCGCGATCTCGGGCGCGGCCTGGCCACTCCACCAACACCGCCGTGCCGCGGCGTCGAGCAACTGCAGTGCCAGCTCGGGTTCCTGCCGCTCCCGGGCCCGCCGGGCCCCGGCCACCAGTCTGGGGACCCGGTCAACCGCGGCGTACGCGTCGTCGTCGAAGGCGCCATCCAGCCAGAGCAGCTGATCGTGCTGTGCCTCGGTCAACGGGCCGGATCGCAGCGTCCCCAACGTCGCCTGGGCCTGGTCGTAGCGGCCGAGCCGGTAAGCCAGTTCGCCCAGCCGAAGCAACCGGGTGGCCCGTACCGGTCCCTCCGACATCTCGGCGGCCCGTTGCAGCCAACGGGCGGCAGTCTCGAACGCTCCGCGGTGCTGCGCGTGGTCGGCTGCGTCTTCCAGCGCCTGAGCGACAGCGGCGTCGGGAACGTCGGCGGCCGCTGCGCGGTGCCAGGCGGACCGGTCCGGGTTGCTGACCGCCAGCTGGTCCGCCCAGGCGAGGTGGACCTGCCGGAGGTCATCGAGTGGCGCGGTGCGGGTCAGGGCGGAGCGGACCAACGGGTGGGAAAAGCCCAGCCGAGGCGCCCGGGTCACCAGTCCCGCTGACACTGCGGGCCCGAGGACGTCGGGAACGGTGCGCAGGCTGACCAGTCGGTCGGCGACCGTGAGCGCGTCCTGGTGGTCGCCACCGTCGGCGACAGCCATCACCAGCAGCAGGGTGCGGGTCGGGGCCGGGAGGGCGGCCGACCCGGTGCCGAAGACACGTTCCAGACGCTCGGTGAGCGGGGTGCGGGCATCGGGCCTCACCGGCACCCCGCTCGCCGTGAGCCGCGCGGGCTCGCGCAGGGCGAGCGGGTTCCCGCTGGCCACCTCGAGCACGTGGTGGACCTGCGCGTCGGACAAGGCGGGTGCCTCGATCCTCACGACACGTCGAGCGACGTCCGGCTCCAGCGGACCGAGCCGGATACCGGGAAGATCCTGCAGCGCGTCCGGTACGGCCTGCTCGCGGGAGGCCAGGACCATCGCTGCGGACTCGGAGTGCAGGCGTCGGCCGAGGAAGCCCAGCACCTCGGTGGTGGGCGGGTCGAGCCACTGGGCGTCGTCGACCAGGAGCACGAGAGGACGCGTGCGGCTCGCCCGACCGAGGAGCTCCAGGACCGCCAGGCCGAGGACGAACAGCGTGGGCGCCGGACCGTCGTCCGCCGGGTTCCCGACCGCTCGGCGGACCGCCCGACGCTGCGGCTCGTCGAGCCCGGTCACGTGCGGGGCGAGCGGCTGGACGATCCGCTGCAGCCCGGCGAACGGCAGATGCCGTTCCACGGCGACCCCGGCGACGGGGATCACGACGAGCCCGCGACTGTCGGCGTCACGCCGGGCCACCTCCAGCAGGGTGGTCTTGCCGATCCCGGGATCGCCGGTCACCACCAGCGCACCACCGCGGCCAGGGAGATCACCGACCAGCGCGCGGATCTGTTCGACCTCGCGCGACCGCCCCGGGGTGGCGATCGTCGTGACCGGTCCCGGAGGTGCCGTGGTGTTGGACATCGCCAGTACCCCCGGTGCTCCGACTGCGGCCAGCATCGACCCGTTCACCGGGGCGCGCAAGGAGGTCGCTGGTGGGACCTTGCCGAGGTGGGTCCCAGGTTGCGGTCTCACAGCTCCTGGGCGTCGAGCCAGGACAGGCAGGAATTCGCGATCTCAGGCCAGCCGTGGTCGATCGTCAGGGAGTGACCCCGGTCAGCGAACTCGACCAGGTCGGTGACGGCGGTGGAGTGGCGGTACTGGTGCAGCGTCGCCTCCGTGATGGCCTCGGGCACGGTGTGGTCCCGCCCGCCCATCATGAGCAGGAGCGGACCGCGGTCCGCGTTGTCGGTTGCGACCTTCGTGGGTGCGTGCAGCGAGAAGTTTGCCGTCGCCGCCTCGAAGAGCGGTCGTCCCGGAGCGGGGACGTTCCAGGCGTCGTAGAGCGAGTCGGACTCGGCCGCGTCCAGCGCGTTGCCGAACGCGTACCGGAACTGGTCCGCGGTCAGCGAGACCGCCCGGTGCCGGTTCGCCGGGTTCTTGAACACGGGCAGCGTGGCGTGCAGCGCCGACAGCGGCAGCGGCAGGACGCCCTTGATCTGTGCGGCGTCGATGGCGATGGCTCCGGCCCCCAGGCCCATCCCAAGGAGCTTCTCCGCGATCAGTCCGCCGAACGAGTGCCCGATCAGGACGGGCGGGGTGGGGAGTCCGCGGACGACCTCGGCGAAGTGCTCGGTGACCTCCTCGACGCCGCGGTCCGCCACGGCGTCGGGATCGGCGCGGGTGGCCTCGACGGTTGCTGCTTCCCCTGGCCAGGCCGGCGCGACCGGGGCGTAGCCGTGCTCGGCGAAGAGGCCGAGCCACGGTTGCCAGGACGTGGCGTGCAGCCACAGGCCGTGGATGAAGACGACGGGGAGCGGTTCGGTCATGGGAGTCCTCCCGGCTGCGGGCACCTGCTGCGGTGCGCTCGTCTCGATCCTGCTGGACCCCT